>NZ_CP137549.1:7067492-7368741 GCF_033335955.1 Streptomyces sp. N50 | reverse complement strand
AACCCGACGGCCGGTCCGAGCACCGGTGGCGGTATGGGCGGCGGTGGTGGCGGTGGCGGTATGGGCGGCGCGCCGAGCGGCACCAAGTCCGGTACGAAGCCCAGCGGTTCGGCCCCCTCGGGTACGAAGCCCAGTGGTTCGGCCCCGTCCGGCACCATGCCCTCGGGCAGCGGCTCGGCGTCTTCGTCCTCCACCGAGTCCGGTTCGGAGTCCGGTACTTCGGAGTCCGGTGAGCAGTCCACCGGTGGCGGCGGTATGGGCGGCGGCACCCAGGTCTCGTCCGAGATGATCACGTACCTCAAGAAGCACCAGGACGGCGCGACTTGGCTGCTGGCGGTCTCCACCGACCAGACGGCGTCCTCGATCATCCTGGAGTCCGGCCAGCCGGTGATCTCCATGGGCGGCTGGTCCGGCAGCGACAACGCGATGACGCTGGCCAAGCTCAAGTCCCTGGTGAAGTCCGGCAAGTTGCACTACATCATCGTCAGCAGCGACGGCGGCCAGGGCACGAACTCCGAGATCGCCACCTGGGTCAAGGCCCACGGCACGGCGGTCAAGTCCTCGGCGTACAGCAGCAGTTCCTCTACGACCTCGACCTCATCGTCGTCGACGAGCAGCGGCCTGTACCGCCTGGACGCCTCCGACGTCAGCTGATCCACTCCCCGAACCACATTTCCCGACAGGAAGGGCCGCCGGTAACCCGGCGGCCCTTCCGCTTGTCGTGGGTGAGGGACAGCCGCTAAGCCGCCACCGTCGCGACCGGGAATCCCGGCGTACGCCGCACGCAGCGCTCCGCGTCGACCGCGAACACCTCGCAGCCGGGCCGGGCGGCGGCCCAGTCGACGCCCTCCGGGCCCATCGCGAAGGCCGCGGTGGCCGTGGCGTCCGCCTCGGTGAGGGAGGCGGCCACGACGGAGATGCTGAGGAGACCGGTCGCGGGAGTGCCGGTGCGGCCGTCGACGATGTGGTCACCGCGCTCGTAACGCGCGGAGGTCGCCACCGCCCCGTCGGTCAACTCCAGGACCGTGCACAGCTGATCGGCGTGTTCGGGGTGCCGTACGCCCACCCGCCACGGACCGCCGGCCACGACCACGTCGCCACCGGCGTTGAGGATGAAGCGCCGGGCACCGGCGGCGGTGAGGAGGTCCGCCGCCCGCTGCACCGACCAGCCCTTGACGACCGCGCAGGGGTCGAGGGGCCGGCCGGGCAGCCGGACGTCGAAGGCGCCGCCGGTCGCGAGCCGGTACTGCTCACAGAGGTCGAGCACCTCGGTCAAGTCGGCGCTGAGGTGCCGGAGTTGCAGCTCGCCGCGGTCGTAGCGGCAGACCTCGCTGTCCGGGCGGAACGGGCTGAAGCGGGCGTCGACCTCGCGCAGCCAGGCGAACAACGCGTCCGCCACCTCGTCCAGGCGGGAACCGCTGCCCTCGTCGTCGACGCGCAACGACACCGGGAAGCCCATCACATGCTCAACTCGCCGCATTTCACGCGCCCTTGGCGTCGATCGCGGCCTGGAGCGACTGGACGTAGGCGTCGCTGGTGATCGTGGCGCCGGACACCGTGTCGATCTTCGAGCTCTGCGCCTTGAGGGTCTCCTCGATCAGCACCGGGACCGCCGCCGTGGTCTGCGGATGGTCCGGCTGCTGGAGCATGCTGACGGCGCTGATCTTGTCGCCCTCGAAGGTCACCTGCACCTGCACGGTGCCCTTGGAGGTGTTGATCGCGGTGCCCTGGACGACCTTCTTCGCGGACGTGGACGGCGTGGACGCGGAGCCCGACGACGACGAGGAGGTGGCCGTAGGAGTCGGTGTCGAGACCGCCTCCGTGGTCGGCGTGCTCGCCGAACTCGTCGTCGTTCCGATGGACGGCTCGTAGCGCCACACGGGGATCAACCCCGCGACGGACAGCACCAGGACAGGTATGACTCGCTTCACGATATGTCTCTCATCCCGCCAGGCTGAAGCGTTCGAAGTGGATCTGCTGCTTGGGCACGCCCAGGTCGCCGAGGCTGCGCAGCACCGCGTTCATCATCGGCGGTGGTCCGCAGAGGAAGACGTCGCGGTCGGCGATGTCCGGTACGAGCCGGGCGAGTTCGCGCGGGGCGAGCTTGTCGGGGACGGGCGGGCCGGTGAGCAGGTGGAGCTGGGCGCCCTTGACCTGGGCGAGTTCGGCCAGCTCGTCGTAGAGGACGGCGTCGCGCTCGGCGGAGACGCGGTAGATGACGACCGCGTGGCCCTCCAGGTCCTCCAGCAGGGCGCGGATCGGGGTGACTCCGACGCCGCCCGCGATGAGCAGGGACTCGCTCTTCGTGCGGTGCAGGGTGGTGAAGGCGCCGTAGGGGCCCTCGGCGAAGACGCGGGTGCCGGGCTTGAGGTGGCGCAGGGCGGCCGTACCGGCACCGGCCGTCTTCGCGGTGAGGCGGAGGCGGGTGCCGTCGGGGGCGGCCGAGAGGGAGAAGGGGTTGGCCTGCCACCAGCGGTCCTTGGTGAGGAACCGCCAGAGGAAGAACTGGCCTGCCTGGGCGGGGAGTTGGTGGAGGTCGCGGCCGGTGATGTAGATCGAGACGACGTTGTCGGACTCGGGGACCACCGCCTCCACCCGGAGCTGGTGGCGGAGGTTGCGCCACAGGGGGAGGATCACGCGGCCCAGGGCGACCGAGCCGAGCGCGACGCCCCAGACCGCGTACCAGTACGTCGTGGCGGCGGACGACGCGGTGAACGTCGTACCGACCGCGACCTGGTGGGTGAAGGCGAGGACCACCGCGACGTAGGTGTAGAGGTGGATGAAGTGCCAGGTCTCATAAGCGAGTCGGCGTCGCGCGTAGCGGGCGGAGGTCGCGCCGATGACGAGGATCAGGGCGAAGGCGACGAGCGCGCGCAGGATGCCCTCGGTGGTCTCGGCGAGGTCGACGACCTCGCCGACAGGGCCGGTGTCGGTGCCCTGGGCGTAGCCGAAGGCGATGAACACGAGGTGCCCGAGCAGCGTCCAGAGCAGCGCGAAGCCGGTCCAGCGGTGCCAGTTGGTGAGCCGGTCCATGCCGATCCGGCGGTCGAGCCAGGGCAGGCGGGCCACCAGCAGCAGCTGGAAGGCCATGACCAGCGCGCCGTAGAGGCCGAGGAGGCGGCCGATGACGATCAGCGAGTTGGAGGCGAATCCGGCCTGGGCGAAGAAGACGGTCACCACGGCGACGTTCGCGGCCAGCACGGCGTACAGGCCCGTGCGGGCCACCACCCTGGGGCGTATCGCCGTGGGGGGCGCAGGGGGTGATTGGACGGTCGTCACGGACGGCAGCTCCTTGATCGGGTCCTGGGAGACGAGCTTGACCTCGGGGGGCTGTCGTTTTCCTGTCGGCCGCCTTTCAAGTGGTTATCGATACGGGTGTGGCGGTGCCGCGGGTCTGGCGCCGGGAGGCGTGTGGCGCAGTATGAGCGGGTGGACAAAGTACGACTCCTCGTCGTGGACGACGACCCGCCGATCGCCGACCTTGTCGCGACGGTCGCCCGGTACGAGGGCTGGGAGGCCGCGTGCGCGTACTCCGGTGAGGAGGCGCTGACCGTGGCCGCCGAGTTCAAGCCGGACATCGTGGTGCTCGACCTGATGCTGCCCGGCCTGGACGGTTTCGGTGTGCTGGACCGGCTGCGGCGGTCCGGGACGATGGTGCCGGTGGTGTTCCTCACCGCGCGCGACGCGGTGGCCGACCGGGTCGCGGGGCTGACCCGGGGCGGTGACGACTACCTGGTCAAGCCGTTCGCGGTGGAGGAGCTGATGGCCCGGCTGCGGACCGTGCTGCGGCGCAGCGCCGGGCCCGGTTTCCAGCGGTCGGTCCTCCAGGTCGCGGATCTGACGATGGACGAGGACACCCGCGAGGTGCGCCGCGGCGACCACCTCCTCACGCTCACCCCGACCGAGTACGAGGTCCTGCGCTACCTCATGCGCAAGTCGCCCACCGTCCTCACCAAGGCGCAGATCCTCGACCACGTGTGGGAGTACGGCTTCGGCGGCCGCTCGAACGTGGTGGAGTTGGTGGTCAGCCGCCTGCGCCGCAAGCTCGACGAGGGCCGTGACCCGCTGATCCACACCGTGCGCGGCTTCGGCTACGTCATCCGGCAGGCCGCCGAATGATCCGACGGCTGCGCCACAACTGGCGCCGGGTCCGCCTGGGCACCCGCCTCGCCCTGGGCGTCGGCGTGCTGTCCCTGATCGTGTTCGCGGTCGTCGGCACGGCCCTGACGATGTACATGCGGGACTACCTCCAACGCCAGGTCAGCGACCAGATGAAGCTCGTCCAGACCGTCCAGTCCAAGGACGCCCAGGCCCACGGCATCGTCGAGCGCAAGCCGTACTACGGCTGGTACACGGCGGTCTACGACGTCAAGGGCACGACCCCGAAACTGCGCGAGCCATCCGACGTACCGGACGACACGAGCGCGCTCATCGCCCTCGCGAAGACGATGGCGCACTCCACCGCGGAGATCTCGCGCACGGTGACGATCGACGGCGAGGGCACCTACCGGCTGCGGGCCTGCGAGGTCGAACCCGGCGTGGTTCTGGTGAGCGCGGCCCCGCTGGCGGACGTGCAGGGCACCGTACGGCAACTTGTCACGGTCCAAGTGGTGGCGTTCGCGCTGGCGCTGCTGGTGCTGGTGGTCATAGGGCGGAACCTGCTGCGGCGCGGGTTGCGGCCGCTGAGCGACATGGCGACCACGGCCCACGGCATCGCCTCGCACGACCTCACCGAGTCGGCCGCCCGGCTGCCGCTGCGCGCCGAGCGGGGCGACGGCGGGCCCGAGGTGGAGGAGCTGCGCACCGCGTTCAACACGATGCTGGAGCACATCGACGACTCCCTCGCGGTGCGCGCGGAGGCCGAGCAGCGGCTGCGCCGGTTCGTCGCGGACGCCTCGCACGAGCTGCGGACCCCGCTGATGTCGGTGCGCGGCTACGCGGACCTGTTCCAGTACGCGGCCGCGAACGTCCCCGAGGAGCGCGACAAACACCTGGCCCGGCTGCGCGCCGAGGCGGCCCGCATGGGCGTCCTCCTCGACGACCTCCTCCTGCTGGCCCGCCTCGACGCGGCGGACGTGGAGACGCCGCTACGGCCGGAGGACGCGGACCTGGTGGACCTGGTGGGGCAGGCGGCGGACGCCTTCCGCGCCGGGCACCGGGACCACCCGCTGACGGTGTCGGTGCCCGAGTCCCCGGTGCGACTGCGCGTCGACCCGGTCCGCATCCGGCAGGTCCTGGACAACCTCCTGACCAACGCGGCCGTGCACACCCCGGCCGGCACGGAGGTCTCGGTGTCCCTGTCGGTCACGGCCGGCCTGGCATCCGTGCGGATCGCCGACGCGGGCCCCGGCATCCCGGAGGACGACCGGGCCCGCGTCTTCGACCGCTTCTACCGGGTCGACAAGGCCCGCACCCGGGACCGGGGCGGCAGCGGGCTGGGCCTCGCGGTGGCCCGGTCGCTGGCGAAGGCGCACGGGGGCACGGTGGAGCTGACGTCGGAGCCGGGGGCGACGGTGTTCACGGTGACGATCCCGCTGGGGGCGGCTCCGTCCCGGTGAAGGTCCTGTCGGGGGCGACGGTGTTCACGGTGATGAGCCCGTTGCGGCTGACTCCGACCCGCTGACGAACCCGATGCGGCCGACACCGACCCACTGACGAACCCGTCCGGGCCACTTCGCCCCCGGTGACGATCACGTCGCGGACGGCCTCGCCCCGGTGAAGGTCCTGCAGGGGGCGGCGGCCTCGCCACGGTGATGAGCCCGTTGCGGCTGACTCCGACCCGCTGACGAACGCGATGCGGCCGACACCGACCCACTGACGAACCCGTCCGGGCCACTTCGCCCCCGGTGACGATCACGTCGCGGACGGCCTCGCCCCGGTGAAGGTCCTGCAGGGGGCGGCGGCCTCGCCACGGTGATGAGCCCGTTGCGGCTGGCTTCGACCCGCTGACGAACGCGATGCGGCCGACACCGACCCACTGACGAACCCGTCCGGGCCGCTTCGCCCCCGGTGACAATCGCATCGCGGACGGCCTCGCCCCGGTGAGCATCCCGCCGGGGGCGGCGGCCTCGCCCCGGTGAGGATCCCGCCGGGGCGACGGCTTCGTCCCGGTGAACGCGGGTAGCGCGCGCCCCCGCTCGCTCTAGCTCAGCGACGGCCTTGTGCCTACCATGGGTGACGTGTCGTCACCTGAGGCTCAGGACCATCAACTGGCTCTGTTTTATCGGCAGTTGTCGTGCTTCGAGGCCGAGAGGTCGCCGTCACATACCGCGCCACACGTTGTCGTAGGCCGCGTCCTCGACACTCTTCCGCTGCCGTACGGCCTCCAGTTCCGTCACCGCGTCATGCACTACGGCGATGACCGTGTCCAACGACTCGTCGGTGACCTTCGCGGAGTCCTCGTCCGAGACCTCGCGGATCCCGGCGGCCGCGGCGAGCTGGGCGAGGACGGGTTCACCCTGGGCCCAGCGGTCCGCCGCGCGGCTGCGGGCCGGGGAGTCGACCAGGGCCGTACGGCCGGTGCGGACCGGGATCCAGCGCCCGCGCTGCCGCTCGACCAGCCCCTCCGCCTCCAGCGCGGCGAGATAGGCGGAGGACAGGCTCCGCCCGCGCCGCCACAGCCAGTCCTCGACCGACTCGTACGGCGTCTCCCGCACGAGCGCGGCCGAGGCCTCGTCCAACAGGCCGTCCTCCAAGGGAAGTTGGGGGTTCGGCACGATCAGGTCGCCGTCCAGCACGACGGCTTCGGCGGCGAGGAGGTCGACCACCTCCGCTCCGGCGAGCGCGAGCGAAAGATCACCCGTCTCGACGGGGCGGTCGGGTGCGACATCCATGGCGACGATCATCAGGTCCCGCGGTGTGCTCATAGGTGCCAACCTAGCGCGGCTTATGCGAGGAGGCATCGACACCCAACGTTTACATAATTCCTTCCCGCCGTCAGTGGTGTTTCGGGACTGTGAGCCTCGGATGAATAGCGGGGGCTTTTGGACCGCTTGCGCCACTGCGGTCCGAGTGGTGTGCCCTCTGAAGGAAATTGGCAGGGTTTTCGGTTGTTTGGGGGCCGGTTCCGGCTGGCTGGATCACCTCCGTCAACCAGTTGCTTACCTTGGCGTTGTTGACCGACGAGTAACCGGGGGGCTAGCTTTCCATCAGCCCTCTTGCGCCTCTGCGATTACATTCGGCGCACCCCCGCCGAAACCCCCCACCGTGCAGTTTCACCGTTTATTCGGAGAATCATGACGTCTGTCGCGCGCGCCGAAGACATGATCATTGGAATCACCCCGTTCCATGAGCCGGATGCCCGACTCGCGGCGGCCGTCAGCCGTGCCGGCGGGTTGGGAGTACTGGACCTGGGAAATGGCGACCGAAGATCCAGAGAGGCCCTGACGCGAATCCGCCGCTGGTCCCCGGGCCCTTTCGGGGTACGGGTCGGACCGCACTGCCGGATCGGCCCCGGTGACCTCACGACGGGCACCGGCGCCGCCCCGCACACCGTCGTCCTGGCCGTGGACGCTCCCTGGCGGGTCGACCAGGTCGTCGCGTCGCACCGGGTGCTGGCCGAGGTCACCGACCCGGACCAGGCGCTGGCCGCGGTCCGCGCCGGTGCGCACGGGCTGATCGCCCGGGGTGCCGAAAGCGGCGGCCGGGTGGGCGAGTTGAGCACGTTCGTGTTACTCCAGCGCCTGCTCGCCGACCCCGCCGTGGACGTCCCGGTCTGGGCCTGCGGCGGCATCGGCCCCCGCACGGCCGCCGCGGCCGTGGCCGGTGGCGCGGCCGGTGTGGTCCTCGACAGCCAACTCGCCCTGCTCGCCGAGTCGGTCCTCCCGGAGACGGCCGCCGCCGCACTCCGCTCGATGGACGGCTCCGAGACCACGCTGATGGCCGGACACCGCGTGCTCCTACGACGCGGTCCGGACGCCCCGCGGGTACCCGCCGACCGGGTGTCCGAACTGCTCGGCGCCCGCGACCCGCGCACCCAGCTCCTCCCGGTCGGCCAGGACGGTTTCCTCGCCGCCCGCTTCGCGGAACGCTGGGGCGACGCGGGCCGCACGGTCCGCGAACTGACCGCCGCCGTACGGGAGTCCGTACGGGACGAGGCACCGGCCGCCGCACTGCGCGCCGGTTCCCCGATGAGCCGGACCCTCGGCACCCGGCTCCCCGTCGCGCAGGGCCCGATGACCCGCGTCAGCGACCAGGCGGAGTTCGCCGCGGCCGTCGCCGAGGGCGGTGCCCTGCCGTTCGTCGCGCTGGCCCTGTCGAGCGGCGAACAGTCGCGCACGGTGCTGGCAGAGACCCGCGCCGCCGTCGGCGACCGCCCCTGGGGCGTCGGGGTGCTCGGCTTCGCACCCGAGGAGATGCGCGACGCTCAGCTCGAAGCCGTACGGGAGTTGGAGCCCACGCACGCGATCATCGCGGGCGGCCGCCCCTCCCAGGCCGAGGCGCTGGAGCGGGCCGGGATCTCCACCTTCCTGCACGTGCCCTCGCCGGGGCTGCTGCGGCAGTTCCTGGACGCGGGGATGCGCAAGTTCGTGTTCGAGGGCTCCGAGTGCGGCGGCCATGTCGGCCCGCGCGGCAGCTTCCCGCTCTGGGAGGCCCAACTCGCCGTCCTGGACGACTTCTTGGAGAAGGCCGACCCCGGTACGGCCGAGCACATCGAGGTGTTCTTCGCGGGCGGCGTCCACGACGAGCGCTCGGCGGCGATGGTGGCCGCGCTCGCCGCACCGCTCACCGCACGCGGCGCCGCTGTCGGCGTCCTGATGGGCACCGCCTATCTGTTCACGGAGGAGGCGGTGACGCGCGGCGCGGTCCAGCCCCTGTTCCAGGAACAGGTCGTCCGGGCGACTCGCACAGCGCTGCTGGAGACCGCGCCGGGCCACGCCACCCGCTGCGTACCGAGCCCGTTCAGCGACAACTACCTGCTTTTCGAGGCCGAGTTGCGCGAGCAGGGCGTCCCGGACCGGCAGATCTGGGAGAAATTGGAACGGCTCAACGTCGGCCGGCTCCGCATCGCCAGCAAGGGCGTGGAGCGGGACGCGGACGGCGCGCTGACCGCCGTGGACGAGCAACGCCAGCTCGCCGAGGGGATGTTCATGGCCGGCGAGGTCGCCGTGCTGCGTTCGGCGACCACCACGATCGACGCCCTGCACCGCTCGGTGACCGAGGAGGCCGCCGACTTCCTGGCCGACAGCGCGCGAACCGCCCGCGCCCTCCTGGGAGTTGGGGAAACGGCCGAGCCGGAGGCCCCGGCCCCCCTGGACATCGCTGTCATCGGCATGGCGTGCATGTTCCCGCAGGCACCGGACCTCCCCACGTTCTGGGCGAACATCCTCGGCGGCCGCGACTCCGTCGACGAGGTCCCGCCCGACCGCTGGGACCCCGCCGTCCACTACTCCGCCGACAAGGACGGCGCCACCCCCTCGAAGTGGGGCGGCTTCCTCCCGCGCATCCCCTTCGACCCGCTGCGCTACGGCATCCCGCCGACCTCCCTCGGCAGCATCGAACCGGTCCAGCTGCTGGCCCTCGAAGCGGCCCGGCGCTCGCTGGAGGACGCCGGATACGGCGACCGGGGGCGGGAGTTCGACCGCGCGCGCACTTCCGTGGTGTTCGGCGCGGAGGCGGGCAGCGACCTCTCCAACGCGACGACGCTGCGCGCCGTACTGCCCTCCTACTACGGCAGGATCCCGCAGGGCATCGAGGAGCAACTCCCCACGCTCACCGAGGACTCCTTCCCCGGCATGCTCTCCAACGTCATCTCGGGCCGCATCGCCAACCGGCTCGACCTCGGCGGCGCCAACTTCACGGTCGACGCGGCCTGCGCATCCTCGCTGGCCGCCGTCGACGTCGCCTGCAAGGAACTCGTGGGCGGCACCAGCGATGTCGTGCTGTGCGGGGGCGCCGACCTCCACAACGGCATCAACGACTACGTCCTCTTCTCCTCCGTGCACGCCCTCTCCCCCACCGGCCGCTCCCGCGCCTTCGACAGCTCGGCCGACGGCATCGCACTCGGCGAGGGCGTCGCCTGCGTGGTCCTCAAGCGGCTCGCGGACGCGGAGCGGGACGGCGACCGGATCTACGGCGTGATCAAGGGAGTCGGCAGCTCCAGCGACGGCCGCTCGCTCGGCCTGACGGCACCCCGACCCGAGGGACAGCGGGCCGCGCTGGAGCGGGCGTACCGCAACGCGGGCGTCTCCCCGTCCGAGGTCGGCCTGGTCGAGGCGCACGGCACCGGGACGGTCGTCGGCGACCGCACCGAACTCTCCATCCTCAGCGAGGTGTTCAGCGAGTCCGGTGCGGAGACGGGCAGTTGCGCGCTCGGCTCGGTCAAGTCCCAGATCGGGCACACGAAGTGCGCCGCGGGCCTCGCCGGTCTCATCAAGACCGTGCTGTCCCTCTACACCGGCGTGAAGCCGCCGACCCTGCACATGAAGCAGCCCAACTCGGCCTGGAAAGAGGACAGCAGCCCGTTCGTCTTCCACGCCCGGCCCCGGCCGTGGGCGGCACCGGCCGAGGAACGCGTCGCGGGGCTCAGCGCGTTCGGCTTCGGCGGCACCAACTTCCATGCGGTGATCGGGGCTTACGGCGACGCGGTTCCGCCCGCGCAGGGTCTGGACGCGTGGCCCGCCGAGCTGTTCACGTTCCGAGGCGCTAGCCAGGCGGCGACACAGCGGGGCATCGAGGAGATCCTGAAGCTCGCGGAGACGGGTCACTGGAGGCTGCGGGACCTGGCGTTGAGTGCGTCGCGCCGCTCGGACGCCCGGCAGGAACCCGTGCGGGTGGCCGTCGTGGCCAAGGATGTCGAGGGGCTGGTCGGGCAACTGCGGCGGGCACTCGACGGCGAGCACGACCCCACCTCAGGAATCCATGTGGCGGACCCGGAAGGGGACACGGGCAAGGTCGCCTTCCTCTTCCCCGGTCAAGGCAGTCAGCGCCCCGGCATGCTCGCCGACGTGTTCATCGCGTTCCCCGAGCTGCAGCACTACCTGCACCTCGGCCGCGCCCATGCCGACGCGCTCTACCCGCCCACCGCCTTCGACGACACCGCCCGCGACCGCCAGCAGGCCGGTCTCACCGACACCCGGGTCGCGCAACCCGCCCTGGGCATCGCCGGGTTGGCCGCCCACGCCCTGCTCACCGAGGCGGGCGTGCGGCCCGACATGGCGGCCGGGCACAGTTACGGCGAGCTGGTCGCCCTCTGCGCCTCCGGTGCGATCACGCCGGAGGCCCTGCTGGAGCTGAGTGCCGAGCGTGCGGCGGCGATCCTCGAAGCCACGGGCGCGGACGACCCCGGAACCATGGCCGCGGTGGCGGCCGGTGCCGAGGACGTCGAGCAGGCCCTGAAGGCGGCGGACGCCCCCGGCTCCGTCGTCGTCGCCAACCGCAACTCGCCCCGCCAGACGGTGATTTCGGGTCCGACGGAGGCCGTCGCCACGGCCGTACGCCTCCTGCGCGACGCCGGTCTCGGCGCCAAGCGCATCCCCGTGGCCTGTGCCTTCCACAGCCCGCTGGTGGCGGGGGCGGGCGAACGGTTCGCGGAGGCTCTCGCCCAACGGCCCGTGCTCACCCCCGAGTTCCCGGTGTGGTCCAACCGCACGGCGGCCCCGTACGGCGAGGACGCCGACGCGGTCCGGGCCGAACTCGCCGCGCAGATAGGCTCGCCGGTCGGCTTCGTCGCGGAGATCGAGGCGATGTACGAGGCGGGAGCACGGATCTTCGTCGAGGCCGGACCCGGTTCCGTGCTCACCCGGCTGGTCGACCAGATCCTCGGCGACCGCCCGCACCGCACGGTCGCGTGCGAGCCCAACCAGAACAGCGGGCTGCGCGGCTGGCTCGACGCGCTGGCCCAACTGGCCGTCGCCGGGCTGCCGGTGCGCACCGGCCGGCTCTTCAACGGGCGCGACGCCGTCGACGCGGCCCGGACCCCCGTGCCCTCGCGACCCGGCTGGACGGTCGACGGACAGCTCGTCCGTACCGCCGCCGGAGCACTCCTGCCCGGTGCCCTCGCACCGGCCCGACGCGTTGTGGAGACGACTGTGACGACGAACCCTCAAGGCGGTGCCCCCGTCGAGGCGAACAGGGACGCGCTCATCTCCGAATTCCTGCGCACCAGCCGGGAGATGGTGGCCGCGCAACGGGATGTGCTGCTGACGTACTTCGGCGCGACGCAGGGACCGGTGCCGCAGGGAACGTGGGTTCCGGCACCGGCGCCCGCCGTGGTCGAGGCGCTGCCGCAGATACCCGCCCTGCCGGCCGCTGTCGAGACTCCGGCCGCTCAACAGCCCACAGCAGTACAGGAGTTGCTAGCACCCCCGGCCCCCGAGACCGTCACCGAAGCCGACGTGCTCCGTGTCGTCCTGGAGATCATCAGCGAACGAACCGGCTACCCCGTCGACATGATCGAGCCCGACCTCGACCTGGAGGCGGACCTCAGCATCGACTCCATCAAGCGCGCCGAGATCGCCGGCGAACTGGCCCAACGCCTCGGCATCGGCGGCGGGATGGACGTCGCCACGCTCGACGACGCCGAGCTGGAGGACCTGGCGAAGGCCCGTACGGCGGCCTCGGTCACGGGCTGGCTGTCGGCACGGCTCACGGAGCCCGCGGCGGCGGAAGCCGCCGAACCCGCGGCGCCGGACAGCGCCCCCGCCCCGCAGGACGAGGTCACCGGCACCGCGCCGAAGCGCCTCCAACTGCGCCCGGTACTGCTGGCACACCAAGACGGCGACAACCCGGCGGACCCGGCGTCCGTGCTGAGCGGCCGACGGTTCGTCCTCTACGGCGACGGTGACAGCGGCCCTTCGGAGGCGGTCGCGGCGAGGCTCTCCTCGTACGGCGCCGACACGGTGACCGTAGGCATCGAGCACCAACTCACCGACGCCGACGGCCAAGTGGACGCGGTCCTGTATCTCACGCCCCTCACCGCATCGGCCCCGGTGCTGCCCGACGCCTTCCCCGTGTTCCAGGCCGCCCTGCGCCGCAACGCGCGCCAACTCCTCGCGGTACAGGGCGCGGACGGCGTATCGGCGGGTCTGCACGGTCTGTTCCGTACGGTCGCCCGCGAGTACCCGGACACCGTCGCCCGGGTCGTCGAGCTGACGGACACCGCAGCGGACGCAGTCGCCGACGCGCTGATCGCCGAACTGCTCGCGCCCGACACCGAGCCGGTCGTTCTGCGAACCCCCGCTGGGCGCCACGGACTTGAGCTGACCGACACACCGCTCGGCGCGCTCGCGACGAACGGTGCCGGACCGGCCGGTGACGGAGTCGCCGAAGCCTCCGCGATCGGGCTCGACCGCGACTCGGTGGTGCTGCTGGTGGGCGGAGCGCGCGGCATCACCGCCAAGTTCGCCGTCGCACTCGCCGCCGCCTCCCGCTGCCGTATCGAACTCCTCGGCAGGACGGCCGCCCCGGCCGGCCCCGAGGACCCGGCGACGGCGGGCGCCCGCACCCCGGCCGAACTGCGCGCCGCCCTCGCCCGCAACAGCGGTGGACTCACCCCCGCCGAGATCAACCGCACCGCCGAACTCCTGCTCGCCCAACGGGAGATCACCGCGACACTCGACGAACTCGCCGCCCTCGGCAGCCAGGCCCGCTACCACTCCGTCGACTTCCGCGAGCCCGACGCCGCGCTCCAGGCGGTCAAGGAGATCCACGCCGAACACGGCCGCCTCGACGGTGTCGTCTACGCGGCCGGTGTCATCGAGGACCGGCTGATCGCCGAGAAGACCACCGAGTCCTTCCAGCGGGTCTACGGCACGAAGACGCACGGCGCCGAGACCCTGCTGTCGGCGCTGGAGGAACTACCCAACGGCCCTGCTTTCGCCGTCCTGTTCGGCTCCATATCGGCTGTCCTCGGCAACCGGGGACAGGTCGACTACGCCGCCGCCAACGACGCGCTCCAGAGCCTCGGCACCGCCTGGGCCGCCCGGACCGGGCACCGTGCGCTCACCGTGCACTGGGGCCCCTGGGCGCCCACCGGTGGTCACCACGGCATGGTCACACCGGAGTTGGGACGCGAGTACGCCCGGCGCGGGATCTCGCTGATCGACCCCGAGGAGGGCACCGCGGCCCTGCTGCGCGAGCTCGCCTGGGGTGACGAGTCGGCAGGGGCCGTCGTCTACACCGCTTCGGGCTGGTAGCCATGACGGACCGTCAAGTGCCGGTCGCCATCGTGGGAATGTCGGTGCTGCTCCCCGGCGCCGCCGACCTCGACGCGTACTGGCGGAATCTGCTGAGCGGCACGGACGCCATCAGCGAGGTGCCGGACGGGCGTTGGGACGCGGACTACTACCGGCCGGACTCCGCGAGCGGTCCGGCCGTGGCCGACCAGGTGTACTGCCGACGCGGCGGTTTCGTGGACGAGTTGGCCGAGGTCGAGGTCACCCGGTTCGGCATCATGCCGAACTCGGTGCCCGGCACCGAACCCGACCAGCTCATCGCCCTCCACGTGGCCGCCGCCGCCCTCGCCGACGCGGGCGGGGAGAGCCGTCTGCCCGACCGGCAACGCGTAGGCGTCATCCTCGGCCGGGGCGGCTATCTCACCCCGGGTCTGGTCCGCCTCGACCAGCGCGTCCGTACGGCGGGCCAACTCGTCCGCACCCTGGGCGAGTTGCTGCCGGACCTGGACCCCGGCCAACTCGACCGCATCCGCACCGCGTTCACCGAGCGGCTCGGCCCCGACAGCCCCGAGTCGGTCATCGGCCTGGTCCCCAACCTCGCGGCGTCCCGCGTCGCCAACCGCCTCGACCTGCGCGGCCCGGCGTACACGGTGGACGCGGCCTGCGCGTCCTCGCTGATCGCCGTCGATCAGGCGGTCACCGAACTGGCCGCCGAGCGCTGCGACTTGATGCTCGCGGGCGGTGTCCACCACTGCCACGACATCACGCTGTGGAGCGTGTTCTCCCAACTGCGCGCGCTCTCCCCGAGCCAGCGCATCCGCCCCTTCCACCGCGACGCCGACGGCATCCTGATCGGCGAGGGCACCGGAGTCGTCGTCCTCAAGCGCCTCGCCGACGCCGAACGCGACGGTGACCGCATCTACGCCGTCATCCGGGGCACCGGCGTGTCCAGCGACGGCCGCGCCGCGAGCCTCGTCAACCCCGACTCGACCGGCCAGACCCACGCCGTACGACAGGCGTGGGAGGCGGCGGGTCTGGATCCCGCGCTGCCCCATTCCATCGGACTCTTGGAGGCGCACGGCACGGCGACACCCGCCGGTGACGGCGCCGAACTCGCCACGCTGGCCGAGGTGTTCGGTGACACGGGCACCTCCGACGGCCGTGCGGTGATCGGCTCGGTGAAGTCGATGATCGGCCACACGATGCCGGCCGCCGGAGTCGCCGGCCTGGTCAAGGCCGCCCTCGCCGTCCACCACGGGATGCTCCTGCCGACCCTGCACTGCGACGACCCGCACCCCGCGCTCGCGGCGACCCGGTTCCGTCCACTGGAGAAGGCGGCCCCCTGGGAGACGACTCCCGAACAGCCGCTGCGACGGGCGGCGGTCAACGCTTTCGGGTTCGGCGGCATCAACGCGCATGTCGTGCTGGAGGAGGCACCGGGAGCCCGCGCGTCACGTTCGGCGGGAGTGGTCGACCAACCGGATCGCACGAACGCCCCCACTCGCACGGCCTCCGTGGCCGAACCGGAACGCGTGCTGATGCTCGCCGCCGACAACCCCGAGGCCCTGGCCGCACTGCTGGACGCGGACGACTCCGCCCTCCTGGCCGCACACAACACCCTTGTCACCACCGGCCGTTCACGGCTCGGCATCGTCGCCCCGGACGCCAAGCGGCTCGCGCTGGCCCGGCGAGCAGTCGCCAAGGGCCGGGCGTGGCAAGGCCGTAGCGATGTGTGGTTCACGCCGAGCCCGCTCATCGGGCCCGGCGCCGGAAAGCTGGCGTTCGTCTTCCCGGGCCTGGAGGGCGACTTCACGCCCCGGGTCGAGGACGTCGCCGCACACTTCGGACTGCGCGAGAACCGGTCCGCAACCCCCGCTCAGGTAGGGGATGTCGGCCGCCACGGCTTCGATGTCGTCGGCGTCGGGCGGTTGTTGGACGCCGCCCTGCGGAAGATGGGCGTCGTCCCGGACGCGGTCGCCGGGCACAGTGTCGGCGAGTGGACCGCGATGACGGCCGCCGGGGTGTACTCGCCGGACGAGGTCAGCGACTTCATGGAGGCGTTCGACCCCGACTCTGTGACGGTTCCCGGCCTCGCCTTCGGGGCGATCGGAGCCCCGGCCGAGCGTGTGCTGTCGGCGCTCGCCGCCGACTGGCCGGACGCCGGAATCGTGCTCTCCCACGACAACGCGCCGGGCCAGTCGATGGTGTGCGGACCGGACAAGGCCGTGGACGAGTTCGTGCGGTCCTTCCGCGCGCAGGGCGTCCTGAGCCAGGTCCTCCCGTTCCGATCCGGCTTCCACACACCGATGTTGAAGCCCTACCTCGCCCCGATCGAGGAGGCGACGAACCGCTTCCGCCTCCACCCGCCGACGGTCCCCCTCTGGTCCGGGACCACCGCCTCGCCGTACCCCTCGGACGAGAAGGCGGTACGCGAACTCTTCATCCGGCACCTGTTGGAGCCCGTGCGGTTCCGTCAGCTCGTCGAGGCCATGTACACCGCCGGCCATCGCGCGTTCGTCCAGGTCGGCACGGGCCAACTCGGCTCCCTCATCGACGCGACCCTCAGCGGACGCGATCACCTCGTCGTCGCCGCCAACTCGCCCCACCGCTCCGGACTGGCCCAACTCCGGCGCGTGGCAATGGCGTTGTGGGCAGCGGGCGGAACGACGGACCCGGTGACACTGGCCCCCCGGAAACCGGCTCCACGACGGGAACGGCCCCCGGTGCGGCTGGACATGGACGGCGCACTCGTCTCCCTCGACGCCCCGACCTTGGTGAAGCTCCGGGCGGAACTCCGCACACCGGCCGCCGCCAACACCCCCACCCTGGCGGCCCTTTCGCCCCTGGACGCGCTCACCGACCGCTTCCCGGCCGCCGCCGAACTGCACGCCCTCATGCGCGACACCGCCGACACGGCCGCCCAACTCATCAGCGCGGGCAGCCGTCGTACGACAACGACCGCCCCCGCACCCCGAATCGTGGCCACCGCGCCTCCCGCTCCCCCACGGGAGTGGCAGACCACGGTCCATGTCTCCCCCGAGTCCATGCCCTACCTCATGGACCACTGCTTCTTCCCGCAACGCCCCAACTGGCCGGACGTAGCGGACCGTTGGCCTGTCGTCCCCGCGACCACGATTGTCCAGCACATCATCGAGGCGGCGGAACGGGCCGCCCCGGGCCTGCGCGCGGTCGCCGTGCACGACGCGCGCTTCGACCGATGGCTGACGGCCACGCCGTCGGTGGACGTTCCGGTGAAGGTGGTCACCCAGACCCCCGACCGCCTCACCGTCTCCTTCGGCCCGCACGCCCGCGGTGTGGTCGAACTCGCCCCCGCCCACGCCGTATCGCCCCCACCGCGCCCCCGCCCGGACCCGACCACCGAACGCGTCCCCGACCACACCGCGGCCCATCTCTACGACGAGCGCTGGATGTTCCACGGCCCGGCGTTCCAAGGGGTCACCGAACTCACCGCGATCGGCGACCGCCATGTACGCGGCGTGATCACCACACCGCCCGCCCCCGGCGCCCTGCTCGACAACGTGGGCCAGATCCTGGGGTATTGGATCATGGCGACCCGCACCGAGCGGACCGTCGTCTTCCCGGTCGGCATGCGCGAGATGCGTTTCCACGGCCCGCATCCGCGCCCCGGCACGGAGGTGGAGTGCCTGGTGCGGATCACCTCGCTCACCGACACCGCGCTCGAAGCGGACGTACAACTCACGGTGGACGGCGTGGTCTGGGCGGAGCTGACCGGCTGGCAGGACCGGCGTTTCGACAACGATCCGCAGACCAAGCCGGTCGAGCGGTTCCCGGAGCGCAACACCCTCTCCGAGGCCCGCCCCGGCGGCCGGACCCTGCTCAACGAGCGCTGGCCCGACCTCGCCTCGCGCGACCTGATCATGCGCAACTCCCTGAGCAGCGTGGAGCGTTCGCAGTACGCCGAACATCCGCCGCGCGGGCGCAGGCAGTGGCTGCTGGGCCGGATCGCGGTGAAGGACGCGGTACGGCAGTGGCTGTGGGGCCACGGCGAGGGCCCCGTCTTCCCGGCGGAGATCCGGGTCCACAACGACGAGTCCGGCCGCCCGTACGTCACCGGCCTGCACGGCCGGACCCTGCCCCCGCTGGACGTCTCGCTCGCTCACCGCGCGGAGGCGGCCGTCGCGATCGTCCGGCTGCACGCGCCCGGCCCCGGCCCCGGGATCGACATCGAGGAGGTCGTCGACCGCCCCCGAGCACCCTCACCACCGCCCTCGGCGAGGAGGAACTGGCGCTGCTGCGTGCCCAGTTGGCGGCCACCGGCGAGTCCGAGGCGCTGTGGTTCGCCCGCTTCTGGGCGGCGAAGGAGGCGGTCGCCAAGGCGGAGGGCACCGGCTTCCGGGGACGGCCGCGTGACTTCGCCGTCTTCCAAGTGGCCCCCGGCTCACGGCTGTTGGTGTCGGGGCGCCTGGAACGCGCCTACACCGTGCACTACGAGCCGGCCGGCAATCCCCCCAATCTGCCGGACAGGACCTACGTCGTGGCCTGGACGACGGGACCCGCGCACGAAGAGGAGTACGACCGATGACCCCCACCACCGAGGACGCCGTCCTCGCCGACCTCACCGGCATGCTCACCACGTTGCTGGAGGACGAGTACGGCGTCGACGACGTCGAGATCACCATGACGACGACCTTCAACCGCGACCTGGAGCTGGAGAGCATCGACCTGGTGACGCTGGCCGGTCTGCTCCAGGAGCACTACGGGACGAAGGTCAACTTCGCCGAGTTCCTGGCTGGGATGGAGTTCGACGAGATCATCGAACTCACCGTCGGCCGACTCGTCGAGTATGTCGTGCAGAGCCTCAAGGCAGCCGAGGCGGGCTGAGCCATGGCGATGGTCGACACCGGTCAACTCCGGTTGCACGTACAGCGGATGAGCCCGCCCGACGGCCGTCCGGTCACCGCCACGGCGGTGCTCGTGCACGGTCTGCTCACCGACAGCCTGGCCAGCTACTACTTCACCATCGCGCCACCGTTCGCACTGGCCGGCATCGACGTCGTCATGTACGACCTGCGGGGCCACGGCCGCAGCGCGCGCCCGGCCACCGGCTACACCCTCGACGACAACATCGACGATCTGGAGGCGCTGCTGGACCGGCTGGAGGTGACTGGACCGGTCCATCTGGTCGGCAACTCCTATGGCGGAACTGTCGCGTTCGGCTACGCGGCCCGCCATCCGGAGCGGGCCGCCAGCGTCTCGCTCATCGAGTCGGAACCGGCGACCTCGGCCTGGGCACCGAAGCTCGGCGGCATCCTGGACCGCGTGCTGCACCAGCTGGCGCACAACGAGGACGACGCGATCGCCTGGATCAGCGAGAACCGCGGCCACAACACCGCCCGCCTCGCGAAGGGCGCGGCCCGGCTGGCCCGGGAGACCTCCCTCTCCCAGGACATCCCGGCGAGCGGTGTGTTGACGGAAAGTCAGATCAGCGCGGTGTACTGCCCGGTGCTCGGCATCTACGGCGGCGACTCGGACCTCGCCCTGCTCGCCCCCTGGCTGGAGTCCGTGCTGCCCGACTGCCGGACCGTGGTCGTCCCCGGCCACGAGCACTCCGTGCTGGTCGAGGCGGCGGGCACGGTCGGCGGGCACATCCTCTCCCTGATCCAAAAGGCAGGCATCCAAGAGGCGGGCGCGTCCGAGGCCGCCGCCGAGGTGGCGGTCCGGTGAGCCGGTTCCTGTTCGTCGTCCCGCCGCTGGTCGGACACATCAACCCGGCGGTGGGCGTGGCGGCCGAACTGGCGTCACGGGGACACGAGTTGGCGTGGGTCTGCGCCAACCCCGCTCTCGTACGGCGGCTCGCGGGAGAGTCCGCGCGCGTGTTCCCCTGCGCTGGACCGGTCCCGGGTGAGGGCGAGGGCGTACGCCCGCCCGACATCCGTGGCCCCGAGGCGCTGAAGTTTCTGTGGGAGGCCTTCCTCGCGCCGCTCGCCGAGCAGATGGCGCCCGGAGTCGCGGCCGCCGTCGCGGAGTTCGGGCCGGACGCGGTCGTAGCCGATCAACAGGCCCTGGCCGGTGGCCTGGTGGCGGAACGCCTCGGCGTGCCGTGGGCGACCTCGGCGACCACCTCGGCCGAGTTCACGGACGTACTGGCGGGCATGCCCAAAGTCGCCCTGTGGCTGGACGAGTTGCTGGCCGGGCTGCGCGCCGGGATCGGCGACCCGACGGGCACCGCCGACCCCCGCTTCTCCCCCCATCTCGTCCTCGCGTTCAGCACCCCGGAACTCGTCGGCCCCGAGGCGCGGCAGGGCGAGCAGATCCGCTGGGTCGGCCCGTCGATCGCGCCCCGCCCGGCGGCGCCGGACTTCCCCTGGGAGTGGTTGGACCGGTCCAGGTCCCTGGTCCTGGTCAGTCTCGGCACCGCCAACACCGATGTGGGCACCCGTTTCCTCACCGAGTGCGTGACGGCGCTGCGGGCACGAACGGACCGTGTACAGGCGGTGATCGCGGACCCCGGCCACGCGCTGGGCACGTCCGACGAGCAGGACAAGGACCTGCTGATCCTGCCGTCGATCCCCCAACTCCCGCTGCTGGAACGCGCAGACGCGGTGGTCTCGCACGCCGGACACAACACGGTGTGCGAGGCGCTGTGGCACGGCGTCCCCCTCGTCGTGGCGCCCATCCGCGACGACCAGCCGGTGATCGCCGGGCAGGTCACCGGCGCGGGCGCCGGCATCCGCGTCCGCTTCGGCCGGGTCACCGCCCCCAAGCTGGGCGCGGCGATCGACGCCGTACTCCACGAACCCGACCACCGCGCCGCGGCCGGCCGCATCCGTACGGCGTTCCGCGCGGCCGGAGGCACCCGCGCGGCGGCGACCCATCTGGAGCGGTTGGCCACCGGCGCGTCCCTCAAGGAGACCCCGTGAGCAACGAGGACGACCCCAACCCCCCGAGCCGCACCGACCAGGTCGCCGCCCTGCGCCCCACCTACCAGGCCGACTTGGCCGACGGCCTGGACCGCTTCTTCGAACCCCGGCGCGAGACCTGCCCCTGGTGCGAATCACCCCGCCTCCGAACCCGGCTGCGCACGAAGGACCTGATCCAGCACAAGCCGGGCACGTTCGAACTGGACCAGTGCGAGGACTGCCGGCACACCTTCCAGAACCCCCGACTGAGCCCGGCCGGGCTGGAGTTCTACTACCGGGACTTCTATGACGGCCTGGGCGAGAAGCAGTTGGGCAACACGTTCGCGGCCCGTACGAAGATGTACGAGCAGCGCGCGCAGTCACTGCTCGCGCACTCGCCGACTCCCAAGAACTGGCTGGATGTCGGCACCGGCCACGGCCACTTCTGCGAGTCGGCCCGCACGGTGTACCCCGACACCACCTTCGACGGCCTCGACTTCACCGACGGCGCCGAACTCGCCGAACAGGCGGGGCGGGTGGAGCGCGGATACCGCGGCAGCTTCCCCGAGTTGGCCCCGGAACTCTCGGGCCACTACGACGTGGTCAGCATGTTCCACTACCTGGAGCACAGCACGGAGCCCGAGCGTGAACTGGCCGCCGCGCACCAGGCCGTGCGCCCCGGCGGCCACCTCCTGATCGAGGTCCCGGACCCCGACAGCCGCTACTCCCGCCTGCTGGGCCGCTGGTGGCTGCCGTGGCTCCAGCCGCAGCACCTGCACTTCATCCCGGTCGAGAACCTCCGCCGCCGCCTCACCGACCTGGGCTTCACGGTCGTGGCCGAACAGCACGCGGAGCCCCACGACCCGGTCGACCTCCTCGCCGGGACCTGGCTGGCCCTGGACACGGCCGCGCCGCGCGACGACCTCCCGTGGCTGCCGAAGCCTCCGTCCGGGCCGGCCCGTGCGGGCCGTGCGGCGGTGCTGATCGCGGGGATTCCGGCGCTGATCCTTGGAACGGTCCTGGACCGGTTCGTCGTGAAGCGGCTGTCGCATCGGCTGGGGGTGTCGAACGCCTACCGGCTGGTGGCGCGACGGGACTGAACCATGACGCGGACGGTCAGGACAGACCCTCCAGCGCACGGGCGACCGCGTCCGCCGTGACACCGTCGGCGCGGTTGTCGAAGACCAGCCGCCGCCCGTCCGCCCATCGGTACTCGTTGGCCTCGGCCGTCTTCCAGAACGTGTCCCAGTCGGCGAGTTTGGACCGGTCCCGGGCGCAGCCCCGGGCGCGGACGCGTTCGCGGGCGGTGTCCTTGTCCACCTGGACCTGGACGACGACCAACTCGACGTCGGACGGCCAGTCGTGACGGTAGGTCACCTCGGCCAGATAGTCGGGCTGTTGGAAGTAGCGGCCGAACGGCGCGTCCAGGACGACCGGGCGGCCCAACCTCAGATTGTCGGCGGCCAAGTCGAGGATGGTCGCGTATTCGAGGTCCATCACCACGGACTGGTAGTACGGGTTGAGGTCGCGCTCGTTCGGGTCCGTGCCGGCGAGTTCGAGGAGCGCCTCGGTGAGGCGGGTGCAGGCGGTGTCCTTGTCGAGGTACGCGGCGCCGCTCAGCCCGGCGATCAGCCGGGCCACGCCGGTCTTGCCCGACCCGGCGGGGCCGATCACGACGTAGACGCGTGGGGCGGTGCTCATGCGCGGCGTTCCTTCACGAAGAAGAGGTACGACATCCCGCCGAGCAGGAGGAGTGCTCCGCCGACGAGGAAGACGTACGTGTAGTTGTTGCCGGTCGCGTCCAGGATGGCACCGGTGACGATGGGGGCCATCGCGGCGCCGAGGAAGCCGCCGAAGTTCTGGATCGCTCCAAGTGAGGCGACCTGGTGGGACTCGGCGATGTCCGAGGCCAGCGTCCACAGGCAGCCCATCGGGACCTGGGCGGCGAAGTAGCCGAGGGACAGCAGGGCGAGCGCGAGCGGGGTGCTGTGGACGTACGCCACCGGGAGGACCGCCGCGGCCGCCAGCACGGCGCCGCCGACGATGGGGACCTTGCGGGAGACGACCGCGGAGTGGCCCCGGCGGATCAGCCGGCCGGAGAGCCAGCCGCCGAAGAGGACGCCGAGGATGCCGCAGAGGTAGGGCAGGGAGGACAGCCAGCCGGTCTCGGAGAGGCTGAGGCCGCGGGAGGTCTGGAGGTAGCTCGGCAGCCAGGTCAAGTAGACCCACACGGTGTAGAAGATGCCGAACGCGCCGAGGATCATGAAGTAGGTGTTGCGCTGCTGGAACAGCGCGCCCCAACTCGCGGGCCTGGCCTGCTCGTCGGCGCGGGCCTCCGCCAGCTCCTCGCCCCGGATGATCGCCTGCTCGCGCAGGGTGGGGTCCCGGTACACGCGCAGCCACACCAGCATGACGAGGATGCCGAGCGCGCCCACGGCGACGAACATGCCGCGCCAGCCGACCGTCAGAAGAAGGCCGGTGAGGATCGGCGGGGCGATGGCGTTGGCGATCTGGGAGCCGGTGTTGACGATCGATATGGGCAGGGCCCGCTCGTCCTTGTTGAACCAGCGCTCGTTGACCTTGAGGCTGGCCGTGAAGAAGGGGGACTCGGCGACCCCGAGCGCGACCCGGGCGGCGTAGAGCAGGCCGAAGGAGTGGGCGGCTGCCGTGACCATGGTCATCAGGGACCAGAGTCCGGCGGCCCAGGCGTACATCCGCTTGGGGCCGAAGCGGTCGACGAGGTAGCCGGCGGGGAGGTTGGCGATGGCGTACGGCCAGGAGAAGGCGGCGAGCAGCAGGCCCATCTCCGTTGCGTTCAGGCCGAATTCACCGGCGACGGTCGTGTTGGCGACGCTGAGTGTGGCGCGGTCCAAGTAGTTGACGACCCCGCCGATCACGAGGAGGGCGACCAGGACCCAGCGGATACGGACCGAGGTCCGCGGGGCGGTGCCGCCCAGGTCGAGGGAGTCGGGAGTGAGGGACTGCTGAGCCATGGTGAGCTCCTCTTTGAACCACCGTGCGGGTGTTGGGGAGTTGGGGACGGGTGGTGCGGGGATGCGGTGGGTGCGGTAAGTGCCGTACGGGGAGCGGGAGTTACGCCCGCGCTCCCTCGATGGCCCGCAGCATCGTCGTAGCGGCGTCCGTGACGTGGCGGTAATTGCCGTCGGCGCGCGCGGCCTTGGTGACGAAGCTGCCGACGCCGACCGCGACGACTCCGGCGTCGAACCATTCCTTGACGTTGTCGGCGGTGACGCCGCCCGCGGGCATGAGCGGGGCCTGCGGGAGCGGGGCGCGGACCGTGCGGACATAGGACGGGCCGACGAACTCCGCGGGGAAGAGCTTCACTATGTCGGCGCCGGCCTGCATGGTGTCGACGATCTCGGTCGGGGTGTAGGCGCCGCTGACCGTGACGGCCTGGTAGCGGTTGGCGGTGGTCAGCATCGCCGGGTTGAGGTTGGGGCTGACCAGGAGGCGGGCGCCGGCCGAGAGGCACTCGTAGGCGGAGTGCTCGTCCAGGACCGTGCCGGCGCCGACGAGGATGCCGTCGTCGCCGTAGCGCTCGGCGAGCTTGTTGATGACCTCCAGCGCTCCGGGCACGGAGAGGGTGATCTCCAGGGCCCGGATGCCGCCCTCGATCGCCGCTTCCGAGACGGCGAGGGCTTCCTCGGCGCTCTCCAGGCGGACGATGAGCAGTGCGCCCGTACCAGTGATTGATTCCAGGGCGTTAAACTTTGTTACCATGAGAGCACACGCTAGAACATGAATTCACATGTTGTCACGCCCCTTGTCACACGAAGTTAGGCTGACCCCCATCGGCCGCCATGGCATTCCGGCTTCGAGGAGACGCATTGAGCAGGGCACCCCTGATCCCCGAGCAACGCCATCAGGAGCTGCTGCGCCTGCTGAGGGGCAGCGGGGTGCTGAGCATCCACGACCTGACCGCGGCGCTGAACGTCTCGCACATGACGGTGCGCCGGGACATCACCGCACTGGAGAAGAGCGGTCAGGTGGTCTCGGTGCAGGGCGGGGTGCGGCTCGCGGATTGGACCGGTCACGTACCGCCGCGCGAGCGGGCCTCACGCGCGGCGTTGGAGATGCCCCGCAAGCAGGCGATCGCCGGGCGGGCGGCGGAGCTCGTCGAGGACGGCATGGTGGTGTTCCTCGACGCGGGGACGACCTGCCAGTCGGTCGTACCCTTCCTGGTCGGCCGCAAGGACCTCACCGTCGTCACCAACGACTTTCACGCCGTACTGGCGCTGTGTGAACTGCCGTCCGTGCACACCGTCCACACCGGCGGCGAGGTCGATGTGTCGAGCGGTTCGAGCAGCGGCCCCCTCGCGGCCAGGACGGTCGGCACGATCAACCTCGACCTCGCCTTCCTGAGCGCCGGGTCCTGGGACCTGGCCCACGGCATCACGAGCTTCTCGATGGACAAGGTGCTGCTCAAGCAGGCGGTGATGGAGGCGGCCGGCTCGGTCGCGCTGCTTGCCGACAGCACGAAGTGGGGAGCGGTAGAGCGGTTCAACGTGACGAGGCTGGACCGGCTCGACACGGTCGTGACCGACGAGGGCCTGCCCTCGGCCGTGGTCGACCGCATCACGGAGGAGGGCCCGGCGGTGCTCCGCACGGGCTGAGCGCGGCGCTCCGCACTGGCCGAGTACCGGCTGGCCCCCATTGAATGATGCATTCACCGCGTCTAGCATCACTCGGTGATTCCAGCAATTCCCGTCTGACTCCTGCGCGTTGACGGGGAGACGTGTCGACGGGGGACGTGACGACGACGAGCGGCCGCGGCCCGGTTCCGGGGGCTCCGGCCGCTCGTCCCACTCCGCCTCTACGTCCTCTACGTCCTCTACGTCAACTCAGCTCGCGGTACGGCGAATTCGCCCCTCGTACCGCTTCTCCAGCTCCAGGTTGCCCTCGAAGCCGCCGGGCACATTGGCCGAGACGTACACCGGCGGACGCTCCCCCGAGGCGAGCAGCTGGGCCGCCGCCTCCGCGACCGACAGCTGTACGAGCATCGCGCCGGTGAGCGTGGACAGGGCGCACACGGCGCCCCCCGTGGGGAGTTCGAGGAGGGCGTCGCCGCGCGGGGCCGCGTTGTCGAGGACCACGTCGGCGAGGTCGACGAGCTTCTTGCCGCTCGGGTGTCCGGCCGGGACGGCGTGGGTGTGGGCGAGCGAGGTGATGGCCAGAAGGCGGTGGCCGCGTTCCTTCACCCGCAGGGCCATCTCCACGATCACCTTGTTCACACCGGAGTTGGAGATGATGACGAACAGGTCCTCGGGGCGGGGCGCGGCGAGGTCGTAGAGGCGGTCGGCGACCCCGGCCTGCCGCTCCAGCAGCGGATCGTCGAGAACGCTCGGGGCGTCACCGCCGTAGAGGACGAGGTCGGCGATGCTGAGGCGGTTGGTGGGCACCAAACCCCCGGCGCGGCCCGCGAGTTCGAGGACCATGGCCTGGGAGTGGCCGGTGCCGAAGGCCTGGATGACGCCGTCCGTGCGGACGCAGTCCGCGATCAGTTCGGCGGCGCGGGACACGGTGTCGCGGCTGGACTCGGTGATGTGCTGGAGGACGGCCAGGCTCTCGCGCGCGAAGGTCTCGGCGCTTACGGACTCGGCGGACACGCGATTCTCCCCACCGGTGGATCAAACCACCTATTCTTTCTAGATCAATGAATCAATAAATCACATGCGGTCCTGGTATTCAATCGATGGCCTCTGGGGTGGCTGATACCTTCTGCACATGCCCCCGACAGACGTCACCACCCTCATCCGCACCGAGCTGCCCCGGCTGGCCGGCTCACTGAGGAAGGTCGGCGAGCTGATCCTGGAGGATCCGGCCGCCGTCACCCACTGCTCGGCCGCCGAACTGGGCCGCCGTACCGGCACGTCACAGGCGACGGTGACCCGGTTCTGCCGGGCGGTCGGCCTCGACTCGTACCAGCATCTGCTGATCGAACTGGCCCAGGAGCGCGGCCGCGGCGAGGTATCCGACTGGGGCACCGCGGAGATCGGCCCGGACATCTCCCCGGACGACGATCTCGAACGGGTCGTGCAGGTCGTGGGCAGCGCGGACCTGCGCGCTGTGCAGCAGACGATCGACCGGATCGACCTCGACGCGGTGGAGCGCGCGGCCACGGCCGCCGCCCGCGCCCGGCGCATCGACGTCTACGGCATCGGCGGCAGCGGAGCGGTCGCGCAGGAGACCGAAACCCGGCTGTTCCGCATCGGCTGCGCGGTGCGCGGCTGGACCGAGGTGCACGCGGCCACCACCTCCGCCGCCCTGCTCACCCCGGCGGACGTCGCCATCGGCATCTCCCAGTCCGGTTCGACCCGCGAGACCATCGAGCCCTTCGAACTCGCCAAGGAGCGCGGCGCCACCACCATCGCCCTCACCTCCGACCCGCGCTCCCCACTCGCCCGCGCCGCAGACATCCGGCTCATCTCCTCGTCCTCCGCGACCAGTTTCCCCACCGGCATCATCGGCGCCCGCCACTCCGTCCTGGTCCTCATCGACTGTCTCTACGTCCGCATCGCGCAGCTCTCCTACCAGCGCGCGAGCGCCTCGCTGGCCCTCACCGACCACATCGCCGGGGAGCACACGGTGAAGGCCCGCAGGGGCCGGTGATCCCAGCCGAGACCCGGCCGTGATCTCGGCCGAGTCTGCATGGATGAACCACCGAAGTTACGCGGAGATGGTTGTTTGAATCATCTTCGCGGTGTCAGGATGGGCGCTCCGCCGAGCCTCTGGTAGGAGACCCATGCGCGTCACCGCTGCCCTGTCGACCGAGCTGTTCGTCGGCACCGCCGAGCATCCGCTCCAGGTGGTGGCCGCCGAACTCGCCCATGTCCCCGGCCGGCCGGTCCGTCTCACGGTCGAGGGCCCCGGCCTGCACGGCACCGCGGAGACGGTCGTGGGCGAGGACGGCACCGCGCACGTCGAGATACCCGTGACCACGGACCTCGCGCCCGGCGAGCGGTGCGCGATCGAGGTGACGGCGGCCGACGGCGACCAACTGGCCACGCTCACCGCCGAGTTCACGGCCGCAGAACCCGGCTGGACCATGTTCATGGTCAGCCACTTCCACTACGACCCCGTCTGGTGGAACACCCAGGGCGCCTACACGGAGACCTGGGACGTGGCCGACGACCCCGCCACCACCGGCCTCCCGGCCCGCACCTTCGACTCCCGCGGCCAGTCCGGCATGAGCCTCGTCCGCGCCCACTGCGACCTGGCCCGCCGCGACCCCGCGTACACCTTCGTCCTGGCCGAGGTCGACTACCTCAAGCCGTACTGGGACGCCTTCCCCGAAGAGCGGGCCTTCCTACGGGAGTTGATCCGCACCGGCCGCGTCGAGATCATGGGCGGCACGTACAACGAGCCCAACACCAACCTCACCGGCGCCGAGGCGACCGTACGCAACGCCCTGTACGGGGACGGCTTCCAGCGCGGCATCCTGGGCGCGACCCCTGAAACCGCCTGGCAGCTGGACGCGTTCGGGCACGATCCGCAGTTCCCCGGGTTGATGGCGGACGCGGGAGTGACCTCCAGCTCATGGGCGCGTGGACCGTTCCACCAGTGGGGCCCGACCCTGTCCGTGTTCGGCGAGGAGCCGCGCGACCCCCAACGCATGCAGTTCCCGGCCGAGTTCAGCTGGATCGCCCCGTCCGGGCGCGGCCTGCTCACCGCCTACATGGTCAACCACTACGGCGCGGGCTGGGCGATCGACAACGCCCCCACGCTCCCTGAGGCGGAAGCAGCCGCACTCAAGCTCTTCACGGGGCTGAAGAAGGTCGCACTCACCCGCAACGTGCTGCTCCCGGTCGGCGGTGACTACGCACCCCCGTGCCGCTGGGTGATGGACATCCACCGCGACTGGAACGACCGCTACGTCTGGCCGCGCTTCGTCAGCGCGATCCCCCGGGACTTCTTCGCCGCCGTCCGCGCCGAGTTGGCCGAGGAGGGCCGCAAGGCGTCCCCGCAGACCCGGGACATGAACCCGATCTACACCGGCAAGGACGTCTCCTACATCGACACCAAGCAGGCGCAGCGCTACGGCGAGACCCTCCTCGCCGACGCCGAGGCCTGGGCGACATTGGCCTCGCTCGTCGCCCAACACCCTTACCCCGACGCCGCGTTGGACAAGGCCTGGCGGCAGCTCATCTACGGCGCCCACCACGACGCCATCACCGGCTCCGAGTCGGACCAGGTGTACATCGACCTGATGACCGGCTGGCGTGAACTGTACGACCTGGCGGAGGCGGTGCACGCCGACGCGACGGCCGCCCTGGCCGGGAAGGTGGCCCGACTGCCCGGCAGGACCGACGACTTGGTCGTGTTCAACGCGGCGACCTGGGAGCGCCGGGATGTCCTGACGGTCGCCGACCCGGGCCGCGTCCCGCTGGACGACACCGGCCTGCCGCTGCCCGCCGTACGCGAGGGCGACCAACTCCACGTCGTCGTACCGGAGATCCCCGGCATGGGCCTCAAGGCCCTCCCGCTCGCGGAGGGTTCGGTGCCCGAGTGGACGCCCGGCGAAGGCCTCACCATCCGCAACGAGTTCTACGAGCTGACGGTCGACCCCGCGCGCGGCGGTGGCGTCAGCAGCCTGCGCGAACTGGCCGAGGACGGGCGGGAGTTGCTGCGCGACGGTGATATCGGCAACGAACTCGTCGTACAGGAGGAGTACGCGCGGCACCCGCGCTTCGGTGAGGGGCCGTGGCATCTCACGCCGACCGGGACCACCGCCGCACGCAGCCGGGACGCCACCGCCGAGGTCGAGGTCGAGCACTCCCCCGCCGGTTCACGGATCACCGTCACCGCCGACCTTGGACCGTTCCAATACACCCAGCGACTGACGCTGTGGGCCGGGGTCCCGCGCCTCGACGTGACGACCACCGTCGACGGTTACGACGGCGCCGACCGGCTGATCCGGGTGCGCTGGCCGTCCGATGTGACCGGCGGGCTGCCGGTGCACGAGGTGGCGGACGCGGTGATCGGGCGTGGGTTCGGCTTCGTGGAGGTGGACAGCGAGCAGTTCCCGTGGACGCTCGACAACCCGGCGAACACGTGGTTCGGGCTGGGATCCACCGCGCGGGTCGCGGTACGGGACGAGTCGGGGCGGCTGCTCGGACACCGGTCCATCGGGGTCGCCGAACTCGTCTACGCCGACTGGGACGAGGCCGGTGAACTCGGTGCCCCGCTCGCGGCCGCGCTCGTCCGCGCCGGGGTCACCGCGACCTCGACGATCGCGGGCGGCCCGCGCTACGGCGACCTCGAAGTCGACTCCAATCTCCCGGACTTCCGCATCGCCGTGGGCGCGCCCGAGCGCAACTCCGTGGTCGCCGAGGCTCTCGGCTGGGACCCGGCGGCGGGGCGCGAGGTGCGCAGGCAGCTCTCCGAGCAGGGTGTGGCCACGGTGTGGGTCGCGCCGCGTGCCGGGCTGCGCGAGGAGTGGGTGCCCGGGGCCGATCTGCGCGACCTCGAACGGCTGCCGCTGCTCGTGGTCGCGGGCGCCCGCCCCGAGGACGACGCCAAGGCGGTCGACGCGCTGATCGCCGACCTCGACGACGCGGTCCTCACGGCCACGGCGGCGGGCGGCTGCGAGGCGTTGCCGCCGGGCGACGCCTGGGACGGCCGTAGCTTCGCCGTCCTCAACCGGGGCACACCCGGCTGTGTCGTCACCTCATCCGGCGACCTCTACATGTCCCTCATGCGCTCCTGCACGGGCTGGCCCTCCGGCATCTGGGTCGACCCGCCGCGCCGCACGGCACCCGACGGTTCCGCCTTCCAACTCCAGCGCTGGACGCATGAGTTCGAGTACGCGGTGGTCGCGGGGGCCGGTGACTGGCGTGAGGCGCGCTTGCCCCAGGCCGGACATGAGTTCAACCACCCCCTCACGGCACGCCTGCGGACCTCCGCCCCTGCCGCTGCCGAACAGGGCGCCCTGCCAAGGAAGTTCGCCCTGCTCGCCCTGGAACCGGCGGGCGAGGTCGTCCTCGACGCCCTCAAGCCGCTCGGCTCGCCACTCGCCCGGGGCAGCGCGGTACCGGTCGACCCGGGGCGCGGTGTCGTCGTACGGATGCACGAGGTGAACGGTCGGCCGGTGCGGGCCCGGATCCGTGGGCCGCGCGACTGGGCCGGGGGCGCCCGAGCTGACGTACTGGAGGCGCCCGGTGAGGAGTTGACGCCGGAGCGGGACGGCGGGCTCGCAGTCGATCTGACCGGGTTCGAGGTCGCGACGGTGCTGGCGACACCCGGCGAGGCCTCCGAGGCCTCAACCCACCCCGGAATCGCGGCAGATGAGCCCGCGCAACCCGTCCACACCCGCTACTGGCTCCACAACTCCGGCCCCGCGCCCCGGGGAAACATGCCGGTGTCGGTGTACCTCTCCCCCGGCACCCTCACCGTCTCCGGACCCGTCACAGCGACCGTCCGGGTCGGCTCGGAACTCACCGACGCGCCGGTGTCGGGCACGGTGAGCATCGAGGTGCCGCCCGGCTGGACCGCCCAACCCGCCGAACTGCCCTACGCGTTGGGCCCCGGCGGCTTCACGCTGGCCGAGGTGACCGTGACCCCGCCGCCGGAACCGGAGCCCGGCCGGCACTGGCTCGCGGCGCGGTTGGAGTACGGCGGGCAGACGTACGAGGACGTCGTGGCGCTGGATGTTGCCGACGGGCAGTACGGGCCGACTCTGCTGTCCAGTCTGGGCGTCGAACGGATCAGCGTGCGCGCCGGCGAGCGGGTCCAGGTACCCGTGAACCTCCGCAACACCACCCTTGGACCGGTCCACGGCACCCTCTGGGCCGTCTCCTCGTGGGGCACCTGGGCCGGAGTCGCCCCCGGCTGCCAGGGGTTCACGATCGCCGGGGGCGCGAAAGAGCAGTGCCTCATCGAGGTGGACGGTTCGGCGGTGCCGCCGGGGTCCTACTGGCTGCTCGCGAAGGTCGCCTGGAACGGGTGCGTCGCCTACACGGAGGCCGTCCCGCTGGAGGTGACGCCGTGACGGCGGAGCACGCGGCGGTGGTGCATGGCGAGATGGTCAGCAAGAGAAGGGTGGACGCACTGCTCAAGGGCGGATCGGCAGCGCCCCTCAGGGGCGCGGGGAACTGCGCGACCAGCCACGGCGGCACCGCAGACGACCGACATCATGCCGCGAGCCTCACAGCAGAGCGCCTCGCGCGGGCCGAACGGCAGCGGCGGCGGTGGGCGACCCAGGTGGTGGTCATCGACGAGCTGGCTCAACGGGCTTGCGCCGAGCGGGGGTTGGAGCCTCCCGACGAAGTGGCACCGGATCGGGTGCTCGCCGTCGCCGAGACGGACGTAGCCGATCTCGGCAGCATCGTCGCTGCGGCCCTCGCGCACTCCCCGGCCGCCCGGCTGCTGCTGGCCGAGCTGGAGGGCGAGCAGGAGGTCCCGGAGGCGGCCGTACGGGACTACTACGACCGGAACCGGGACCGCTTCCTGACCACGGAGGCGTTGCGGCGCGGTGTCGACCCGTTCGGCGGGGCGTCATCGGAGGACTTCGTGCCGTACGGGCAGGCCCGTGCGGGTGTCGCGCGGGAGTTGCGGCGGGCCGCTGGACGACGGGCCTTCTTCGGTTGGTTGGACCAGGCCAAGGCCGGAGTCGTGTACGCCGTGGGGCATGAGCACCCCGGCGATCCGGCGCACCCGGACCACGAGCACCGGCACTGATCACTCCCGGAACCTAAAAGCAACACGGGAACCCATTGACCTCCGATGAATTCTGGTCCACCTTTTCATCAATCGGAGTCGAAGTTGGTTAATTGAACCAGCTGTTGGCTGATGCTCAGGAGGGCAGCGATGCGCACAGGAAGACTGACCGGATCGATGGTGGGGATCATCGTCCTGACCCTGACGGCCGCCGGCTGCGGGCTGTCCGGCAGCTCGGGCGACAGCGACTCCACGGCGGGCGGCTGCAATGTGGACAAGGGCAACGTCGGGTCCGGGAAGCTCACCGGCGACGTGAAGGGCAGCATCACCTTCCAGACCACCAACTTGAAGAACGACTTCGGGAGCTTCTTCAACGGGGTCATCAAGTCCTTCGAGAAGGCGCACCCCGGGACGTCGGTGAAGTGGATCGACGATCCGGGCGACAGCACCTTCACCCAGCGCACCGTGGCCGACGCCCAGGCCTGCACGCTGCCGGACGTCCTCAACCTCAACGCGGAGACGGCGACGTCACTGACGAAAGCGGGCTATCTGCTCAACCTGGGCGTCAAGGACCCCTCGGTCGGCAAGCCGTTCGTCCCCGCGTTCTGGAAGTCCAGCACCTTCAAGGACGCCTCGGGCTCCGCGCTGCACACCGTGCTCCCCTGGTACACCGGCGGCATCGTCCTGACGTACAACACCGACCTGTTGAAGAAGGCCGGGATCGATCCCGCGAAGCCGCCGACGACGATCTTCGGGCTGTTCGCCGACTACGAGAAGATCGCCAAGTCGGCGAAGGGCAAGTACTACGCGACGATGGCCAATCCGATCTGGCGGATCCCGGCGGACTTCGACCAGATGAACATCAAGACCCTTTCCAGCGACGGGAAGTCGGCCGTGTTCGCCGACGATCCGCGCACCACGCAGTGGGTCGCGTGGATGGCGAAGCTGTACAAGGAGGGCGCGATGCCGAAGGACTCGCTGTCCTCCAGCAACGACCCGTCCACGCCGTACACGCAGGGCAAGGTCGCCTACGGTTCGACCAACCCGAGCTATGTGCGGTTCGTGAAGCAGAACAGCCCCTCGATCTACGCCAAGACGGCGGTCGGGCAGCAGCCCTTCGACGCGCTCGGGCACACCACCGGCGCCCCGCAGTACATCTCGGTCGCCGCGACCAGCAAACACGCCCCCGTGGCACTGGCGTTCGCGGAGTACCTCACCAACGCCGAGAACCAGACGGCGTGGGCCAAGGACCCGGACGTGGTGATCTTCCCGACCACGACCACCTCGCTGAACGACCCGTTCTTCCAGAAGGTCAGCGGCGACGACCCGTTCGCGCAGGCCCGCAAGCTGGTCGCCGACCAGCTCAAGACGACCACGGCCTACCAGACCGTCATCTCCCCGGCCGTGCAGACCGCGATCGTCTCCCAGGTGCAGCTGGCCATGCAGGGCAAGAAGAGCCCGGCGCAGGCCGTGAAGGACGCCCAGGCGAAGGCCAACGAGCTGCTGAAGCAGGCTGGTTGACAGTGGCGACGCAGACCGCGAAGCCGGTGACCGTGCCCGGTGCGGAGGCCGCCGTCTCCGCACCGGGCACGTCCCGCATACGTAAGCTCGCCCGGGCCGTCCTCCCCGGTCCCGCCCCCGGCGCCAACGGAGCGGCGCTGTACCGCCGTTGGTGGCTGCCCTGGCTCTGGACCGCGCCGGCGATCGTCTGCGCGGCGGTGTTCGGGGTGTTCCCGTTCCTCAACACGCTGCTGCTGTCGTTCACGGACGCCAAGCCGCTGGGCGGCGCCGCGGGCTTCGTCGGCCTCTCCAACTACACCCGGATGCTGGACGATTCGGACTTCTGGCTGGCGACCCGCAACAGCGTCCTGTACGCCGTGATCGTCGTCCCCCTGATGGTGCTGCTGCCGCTCCTGCTGGCCGTCCTGGTGGAGAAGAACCTCCCCGGCATCGGCTTCTTCCGCTCCGCCTTCTACACCCCGGTGCTCGCCTCCAGCGTGGTCGTCGGTCTGAGCTGGCAGTGGCTGCTGGCGGACGACGGACTGGTCAACACCTGGCTGGAGAAAGCCCACTTGATCCGGTCGGCGATCCCTTTCCTCTCCGACTCGTGGCTGATCCTGCTCTCCGCGATGGGGCTGACCCTGTGGAAGGGCCTCGGCTGGTACATGGTCTTCTACCTGGCCGCCCTCGGGAACGTTCCAAAGGAGCTGCACGAGGCCGCCTCGATGGACGGCGCCGGTGCCGCCCGCCGTTTCTGGCACATCACCGTGCCCGGCGTACGGCAGGCGATGATGCTGGTCGGCACCCTCACCGGCATCGGTTCGCTGCGCGTGTTCACCGAGATCTACATGCTCGGCAGCTCCACCGGCGGCCCCGGCGGCGCCGACCGCACGCTGCCCTTCTACATCCGTGACGTCGGCCTGGACCCCATCACCGGCAACGCGGGCTACGGCTCGGCGGTGAGCGTGGCGCTGTTCGTCCTGACCCTGGGCCTGACCCTGCTGGCGCAGCGCCTCACGAAGGAGGACGAGTCATGACGACGACCGCAGTGCGCCCCAAGTCCCGCCGTCTGACACCACGTTGGCGCGACTACGGCCGCCCCCGCGAACTCCTCGTCCGCTACCTGCTGTTGCTGATGGTCCTCGGCCTCACGGTCGGCCCGCTCATCTGGCAGCTCCTGGCCTCGCTCAAGGGCACCGGTGAGGACGTCTTCGGCGCGAACGCCTCCCTGCTGCCCCACCACCCGACCCTGCACGCGTATCGCGAGGTCTTCAGCCAGGTCCCGGTGGTGACGTACATCAGGAACAGCCTGATCGTCGTACTCCTGTCGGTGGCAAGCCAGTTGCTGTTCTCCACCACCGCCGGCTACATGCTCTCCAAGCCCGCCTGGAAGGGTCGCAGGGCGGTCTGGATCCTCCTCGTCGCCTCGATGATGTTCCCCTTCGAGTCGATCATGGTGTCGCTCTTCCTGAGCATCCGCGACCTCGGCCTGGTCGACAACGTGGTGGGCGTGTGGCTGCCCGGCTTCGTCGGCGCGATCAACGTCCTGCTGATGCGCGGCGCGTTCCTCGCGGTACCGCGCGAGATCGAGGACTCCGGGATGCTGGACGGCGCGAGCGAGTGGCAGCGGTTCCGCCACCTCTATCTCCCGTCCGCGTGGGGCGCGATCATGGTGGTCACCATCAACACCTTCATCAGCGCCTGGGACGACTTCCTCTGGCCCCTGATCGTCCTGCGCTCCGAGGACCACATGACGCTGACGCTGGGCCTTTCGCGGCTGCAGAGCTCGTCGTTCGGCTACGACCAGCGGGTGGTGATGGCGGGCTCGGTGATCTCGGTGATCCCGGTGCTGGTGCTGTTCGTCATCACCCAACGCTGGTTCTACAAGGGCGTGTCGGCGGGAGCGGTCAAACTCTGAGCCGTACGACGACGGGCTCGACGGCGAGCGCCTCCCGCGCCGATTGCGCGACCCGAACCTCCACGGCACCGACCTGCTCCAACTGGTCGGTGCCGAAGGGGATCTCGACCCTACGACTCTCCCCCGGGGCCAACTCGACTGCCTGGAAGGCGTGCAGTTCGAGCGTGCGCGGCCAGACCGGGGTGAGCAATCGCCGGATGTACACCTGGACGACCGAACGCCCCTGCCGCTTCCCGGTGTTGGTGACGTCGACCTCGATCGCGTCCCCCGCGACGCGCGGCGGGCCGTACTCGAAGCTCGTGTAGGACAGCCCGTGCCCGAAGGAGTAGCGCGGCTCGGCGTCGGCGTCCACGTAACCGCCGTACTCGGTGTCCTTGTGGTTGTAGTAGACGGGGAGTTGGGCCACCGAGCGGGGGATGGAGACGGGCAGGCGGCCGGTCGGCTCGGCGCGGCCGAGCAAGACCTCGGCGATGGCCTCGCCGCCCCATGGGCCGGGGTACCAGGCAGTGAGCAGGGCGCCGGCATGTTCGGGGACGACGTGCGGGCGGCCCTGGATCAGAACGACCGCCGTGGGTGTACCAGTAGCGGTGACCGCGTCGAGGAGGGCGAGTTGTGCGCGGCCCAGGCTCAGGCCCGCGAGGTCGACGCCCTCGCCGCAGGTCATCTCCGAAACGGCGTTCCGTGCGGCCCCGTTGGCGTCGAAGTCCGTGTCGGGGGTACGGGCGCTGCTGCCGCCGAGCACCAGCACCGCCAGGTCGGAGGCGGCGGCTGCGGCGACCGCCTCGGGGATGCCGGAGAGGTCGTAGCCGGTGAGGGCGCAGCCGGGGGCGTGGCGGATGTCGGTGCCGGGTGGGGCGAGTTGGCGTAGACCGTCGAGGACGCTGGTACCGGTTCCGGGGTGCTGGGGTGCGGTGTAGTCGCCCAACTGGTGTGCGGTGGTGGCCGATTGGGGGCCGATGACCGCGATACGGGAGGCCGTTGCCGGGACGGGCAGGATTCCGCCGTCGTTGTGGAGGAGGGTGACGGAGGCTCGGGCGAGGGCGGTGCTCAGTTCCCGGCCTTCGTTCGGGGGCGGCAACTCGGTTGTGCTGTAGGACTGTTCGAAGAGACCGAGTTGGAACTTCAGGCGGAGCACGCGGGCCACGGCCGCGTCGACGGTCTCCTCGCTCACCAGCCCCCGCTCGACCGCCTCCTCCAGATGCGTGAAGCCCTCGTCCCACAGGCTCAGGTCGACACCGGCGTTGAGCGCGAGGGCGCCCGCCGAGACCTTGTCGCCGGTGATGCGGGCCAGGCGGTCCACGGCGAGGCCGTCGGCCATGACCAGGCCCTCGAAACCCCAGTCCTCGCGCAGGAGTTGGGTCAGCAGGGCGCGATTGCCGGAGCAGGGCAGGCCGTCGACCTCGTTGTACGCCGACATGAGGGCGGCGGCGCCCGCGCGGACTCCGGCGCGGGCGGCGGGGAGGTGGATCTCATGAAGTTCACGGAGGCCGAGTTCGGACTCGGCGGAGTTGCGGCCGCCGACTGTGGCGCCCTGGCCGGCGAAGTGCTTGAGGACTACGGGGGCTTTGTCGGGAGCGAAGCGGGCTGCGGTGACCGGCGGCTTGTCCGGTGCGAACCCCGTTTGTGCGACGGGGACTTGGCCGGACGCGGATCCCGCGTGTGCGACGGGTACTTGGTCGGCCGCGGACCCCGCCGTCATGTCACCCTGCATGCCCCTCACGAGCGCCTCGGTGAGGCGGGCGGCGAGGCGCGGGTCCTCGCCGAAGCACTCCTCCGTGCGGCCCCAGCGCGGGTCGCGGGCGATGTCCAGGGCGGAGACGAGGGCCAAGTGGCCGCCACGGGCGCGGAGTTCGGCGGCGGCGTGGGCAGCGGCACGCTCGTACAGGTCGGGGTCCCAGGTGGCGCCGACGGCCAGGTTGACCGGGAGGACCGTGCCGTCCAGGGCCATGTGGCCGTGCGGAACCTCCTCGACGAACAGCGCAGGGATGCCGAGTCGGCTGCTCGCGATGACATGGCGTTGCACCAACTCGGCCAGGGCGGCGCTGTCCTGGGCGCCGGGGCCGTTGGTGTGGTCGACGCCGGACCAGGCGTCGGCGCGGAACAGGCCGTAGAGCGCGCCGAGTCCGGCGAAGCGGTCGGTCTCGGCACGGAGGGCGTCGGTGAGTTCGTAGCCCCCGGCCGTGCGGCGGTAGGCATTCCAGCCGTACATCCGCTGGTTGAGCTGGCCGACCTTCTCGCGCAGGGTCATGCGGGCGAGGAGGTCGGAAACCCGCGTGCCTATGGGGGCGTTGGGGTCGCGGTAGACGGGGGTGGTGGGGTCGGTCATCGGGTGTCACCGTCGTAGGCGAGTCGGGCGAGGGCGACCGCGCCCCGGCAGCCGTCGGGCACCCAGTCGAGGGTGAGGCCGAGGGTGTGGAGGCGGGCGGTGAGGGGGGTCGTCAGCGGGCCTTCGGGGCCGAGCAGGCCGCCGGTGGCGACGATGCGCTCGCCGGGGCCCGGCTCCAACGCCCTTACCGTGTCGGTCAGTTGGTCTGCCGCCTCGTCGAGGATGCCTTCCGCCACGGTGTCCTTCTCCCTCGCCGCCTCGACCACCAGTGGGGCGAACCGGGCCAGGCGGATGGGTAGTTCGGCCATCACGGCGGGGAGTACGTGCATGCGGTAGACCTCGCGGTGGTCGCGGGACCAGTCGCCGTCGGCGGGCAGGGCCTCGTCCGGTACCCCGAGTGCCTGTCCGACGGACCCGGCCAGCACGGTCGTAGGGCCGCGTCCGTCCGCCATGCGCAGGGCCGCCCTTACCGCGCTCCGGCCGATCCAGAAGCCGCTGCCGTCGTCGCCGAGGAGCCAGCCGTCGCCGTCCACGCTGGTCGTGGTGCGGCGGTCGGTGATGCGCAGGGCGACCGCGCCGGTGCCGGCGACCAGGGCGAGGCCGTCGGCCGGGGTGCCGGGGGCGGAGGCGAAGGCCGCCTCGATGTCGCTGCAGACGCGGATGCGATCGGCGGGGATGCCGAGGCGTCGCAGCGCGGCGGTGAGGGCGGTGCGGGCGTTGACGTGTCCCGGGTCCTCGGCGGAGGCGGCCGTGGCGCCCGCGAAGCCGCCGGAGACAGCGACCACCCGGGCGCGGGCCGCCTCCGGGACGGCCTGTCCGATCGCCTCGACCAGGTGGTCGGTGAGGCGCGGGACCGGGACGGTCAGGGCGTTGCCGGGGCCGGCCGCGCCCTCGCCGAACGCGCGCCCGTCCTCGGCGGCGGCGAGGACGGCGCGGGTCCGGGTGCCGCCCGCGTCGAGACCGACGACGAAGTCACCGGTGAATTCTTGGTTCAAATCATTGCTCATCACTGACTATGGTGGTTGATACATTCGCGCAGAACAAGAGCCGACGACACAGTCGACACAGACAGGGCAAGACCGGACCTGGGGAGGATCCCATTCCTACGCTCCGCTTCGGCGTCAACTACACGCCGCGCCGCGGCTGGTTCCACTCCTGGCACGACTTCGACCCGGCGCACGCCCGCGAGGATCTGGCCCAGATAGCCGGCCTCGGCCTGGACCATGTCCGGATCTTCCACCTCTGGCCGCTGCTCCAGCCCAACCGCACGCTGATCCGCCGGACGGCCGTGGACCAGCTGGTGCACCTCGTCGACCTGGCGGGCGAGGCGGGTCTCGACGTCCTCGTCGACGGCGTCCAGGGCCATCTGTCGAGCTTCGACTTCTACCCGGAGTGGACCCGCAGCTGGCACCACCGCAATGTCTTCACCGACCCGGAGACGATCACCGCCCAGGCGGAGCTGATGCGCACACTGGGCAGCGCGCTGGCCGACCGCCCGAACCTGATCGGGCTCCAACTCGGCAACGAGCTCAACAACTTGGTGGAGCACAACCCGGTGACGGTGGCCGAGGTGGACCACTATCTCGACACCCTGCTGGCCGCCGCGCGGGAGAATCTGCCCGCCGATCGCCTGGTCACGCACTCCGCGTACGACGCCGCCTGGTACGGCGACGACCACCCGTTCACCCCGGAGGCCTCGGCCCGCAAGGGTGATCTGACCACCGTCCACCCGTGGGTGTTCTCCGGCGACTGTGCCCGCCGGTACGGGCCGCGCTCCCCGCAGGTGCTCCATCTCGCCGAGTACGGAACGGAGTTGGCCAAGGCGTACGCCACCGACCCGGCCCGCCCGGTCTGGGTCCAGGAGACCGGCGCGCCCGAACCGCACATCCCGGCGGCCGACGCCCCGGAGTTCGCGCGGGCCACCGTGCGCAACGCGGCCGAGTGCGAAGGCCTCTGGGGGGTGACCTGGTGGTGCTCGCACGACGTGGACCGCTCGCTCGCCGACTACCCCGAACTCGAGTACACGCTGGGCCTGTTCGACTCGGCGGGCCGTCCCAAGCCCATCGCCGAGGCCTTCGCCGAAGCGATCGCGGAGCCGCACACCGTCCAACTCCGGGAGACCGCCCTGGTGTTGGACTGCACCCCGGGCACCCGCTCGGTGTCCGGGCCGGGAGGGGCGTACTTCGAGGAGTGGATGCGGCTGCGCGCGGAGGGTCTCCGGCCTGCGGTGGTCCTGGCCGAACGGGCTGAGGACGCAGGGTACTTGGCGGTGCGGGGCATCAAGGACGTCGTACGGCCGGTGTGACGGAGGCCGCGACCGTCAGGTGCCCGGCGGTCACAGGCCCGCCAACACCTCAGCGACGGCACGCAGGTTGACCCGCCCGCGCCCGTAGGAGCAGAGGGCGCCGCCCTCCGGCAACCCCGTGTCGACCAGGACGGCGTCGGGACGCCGGGCCACGAGCGTGTCGCGCAGCCGGGCCTGCCAGGGGTGCAGGCCGGCGTCGGACGTGGCGACGACCAGCGGCGCGCCCGCCCGTACGATCCCGTCGACGAGGGCGGCAGGGTTGGCCGGTTCCGTGTTGAGCGCGGTGCCGGTGGCCGTGGGGTCGATCGCGCGGAGTTCGGTGAGGAGGTCCTCGCCGCCCCAGTTCAGGGCGGGGTGCGGGGCCGGGAACAGGTCGACGACGTGGGCGCCGCGCAGGGGCGGGGGCAGGGTCCGGGCGCGTACGGCGCGCCGGGCCGCCTCCAGGCCGGCGTCCGCGTCCCAGGCGGTGACCGTGCGGCGCGGGGTCGCGTACCGCTCGGCGAGCCGTCGTACCCGCCCGGCCGCCTCCCACACCCGCTCCTCGGGCAGCACGTGCGAGTGGAGCGCGTCGAGGACGGCGTCGCGGCACGCCAGGGTGACGTCCAAGTCCGGTACGGCGACGATGACTTGGTCCGCTCCGGCGGCGAGGGCGATACGGGCCCCGGCGGCCTCGCCGTACGCGTCGGCTATCGCCTTCATCTCCAGGGCGTCGCTGACGAGGACGCCGTCGAAGCCGAGTTCGAGGCGGAGCAGATCGCCGAGGATGCGGCGGCTGAGGGTGGCGGGGCGGTTGGCGTCCAGGGCCGGGAAGACGACGTGGGCGCTCATCAGCATCGGTACGCCCGCGTCGATGGCGGCGCGGAACGGGGCGAGGTCGACGAGGAGTTCGTCGTACGGACGCGGGTCTGTGGCGACACCGTGATGGCTGTCGGTGATTGTGCCGCCGTGGCCCGGGAAATGCTTGGCACAGGAGGCGATGCCGCGTCCGTCGGTGGCGGTGATCCAGGCGCGCAGATGGCGGGCGGCCAGAGCGGGATCGGCGCCGAAGGAGCGGGTGCGCACGATCGGGTTGCGCGGTTGGTGCTGAAGGTCGGCGACGGGTGCGTACGAGGCGGTGATGCCCAGTGTGGCGAGGTGACCCGCGAGCGCGTCGGCGCAACGGGCGGTCAGGGCCGGGTCGTCGACGACCCCGAGGGCGTAGGAGCCGGGAGCGTCCGGGGCGCCCGCGCTCACCAAGTGGCCGATTCCGCCGCCCTCGTTGTCGATGGCCACGAGCAAGTCGGGGCGGATGGAGCGGAGTTGGTCGGTGAGCCGGCGCACCTGCCCGGCGTCGCGCACATTGCGGGTGAACAGGATGACGCCGCCGAGGCCGCGGTCGATGAGCCGCTTGAGCGGGTCCGGCACGGTCGTCGCGCCCTCGAACCCGGCGACCAGACAGCGGTGGGCCGCCTCGTCGAGGTCGACGGGCAGGGCGGTGACGGCGGCGGACGTACGCTCGGCGTGGGTCATACTGGAATTCAAATGGCTCGCTCAACCTAAAGTCAACAAACCGATGGATTGTTGATTCAGGCAATGATCTGGGGTGGTGGCGTGGATGGTGGAGCGGGCAGTGGAGTGAGCGGTGTCACGGATGATGCCGATGGGGCGGATGGTGCGCCCGGGGCGGCCACCCGGGCTCTTCAAGCCATGCACGCCGTCCGCGTCGCCCAGCCGCCCGCACCCCTTCCGCTGACGGACACCGCGACGTCATACCGGACGGGAACGTTTCGCAACGTGTCCCTGCTTCCGCTCGAAGAGATCCCCGGGCCGCTCCCCGTCTCCACCCCCGGCCCCGCTCCCGCCCCCGTCCCCTTCCGCCTCCCCTCCGCGGCGCGCCTCGCCACCAGGATCCTGACCCTGCTGCCCCTGCTGCTGATCGCGGTGTGGGCGGCGGTCGACTGGCGTGCCATGTACGACGGCACGGCCCGGCTCGCCTCCGCCGACCCCTGGTGGCTGCTCGCCGCGTTCTTCTTCACCTGCCTCGGCTGGGGCACCGCCGCCCTCGTCCGCCAGGGTGCCGTGCCCGAACGGCTGCCGACCGGGCTGCTGATCGCCTCGCAGTTCGCCGCGGGCGCCGCCAACCACGCGCTGCCGGCCAGCATCGGCGCCCACGCAGTGACGCTGCGCTTCCTCCAGGGCCGCGGCATCCCCCTCGCCCGCGCCACCGCCTCGCTCGCCCTGTACTCGCTCGTCAGGCCGATCGCCAAGACCATCGTCCTGATCGCCTTCCTCATCGCCTTCCCCGAGATGTTGAGGTTCGGCCAACTCGTCCCGCGGGGCTGGTCGTTGGTCCTCGCCTTCGGCGGGCTGGGCATCGCCTTCGGCACGGCCGCCCTGCTCCTGGCCGTCGTCCCCCCGCTGCGCCGCCCGGTCCTGCGCTGCTTCCGCACCGCCCTGACCGACGTACGTCAGCTGCACACCATGCCCAGCCGCATCCTCGCCCTGTGGGGCGGAGCGGCGGCGGCGCCGGTGCTGCAGGCGACCGTGATCTTCTCGGTCGGCGCCTCACTCGGCATGCCGCTGTCCTGGCCCCAGGTCGTCCTCGCGTTCCTCGCCGCCAGCACCGCGGTCGGCGCCGTTCCCGCACCCGGCGGGATCGGTCCCGTGGACGCGGCGACGGTCTTCACGATGGTCGCGTTCGGCGCCCCCATGGACCTGGCCACGGCGAGCGTCATCGGCTACCGGGTGCTGACGGTGTGGGTGCCGCTGCTGCCGGGGGCGCTGATGCTGTCGGCGCTGGTCCACCGGAAGGTGCTGTGACCTTGCCGCGAGCGGCGCATTCGCCGACGAGGCTGTACCGAGGTTCGCCATCGGCATCTGTAGTGTGCCGAAATGACAAGAAGCGAGCGGCTCGCGGAGCAGTTGGACTGGTACTGGCACAAGAACCTGCGGCCGCGGCTGGACGGTCTTACCGATGAGGAGTACTTCTGGGAGCCGGTGCGCGGCTGCTGGAACATCCGACCGCGTGGCACGTCGGCCGCACCGATGTCGGAGGGTTCTGGGGAATGGACGATGGACTTCGCGTCCCCTGACCCGGTGCCGGCGCCCGTGACCACGATTGCCTGGCGGCTGGCGCACATCATCGTCGGCTGCCTGGGCTATCGGGTCGGATGGTACTTCGGCGGCGGGGACGTCGAGTCCGAGACATTCGCCTACGCGGGGACCGCCGATGAGGCGCTGAAACAGCTCGACGAGATGTACGGGCGATGGAACGCGGGGGTCCGCGAGCTCTCGGACGCGGACCTGGAGAATCCGCCCGCGGTGGGTCCCGAGCGGTTTCCCATGGAGAACAGGGTCCTGCACGTCAACAGGGAGCTGATCCATCACGGCGCCGAGATTTCCCTGCTGCGCGACCTCTACCGCTGGCAGGACGGGGCCGTACCGCACCGAGTATGACGTTCCGGTGAGTGGGCGGGGGTACGACCGAAATCCCCTTGTACGACGGCCCGTTCCACGTCTAACGTCCCTGCTCATCGGCGTGTAGCTCAGCAGCAGAGCACCGGGCTCTTATCCCGGAGGGCGCAGGGGCAGGACCTGCCACGTCGGCTTATGGATGACGACGCTGACCAGCAGCACCTCACCGCCAACCCCGGCTATGCCCAGGGTCAGTTGGCCAAGGCCTTCACGACCGCGCTCACCCACGAGGACGCCGACACCCGGCGGCGCGCGGAGGGCCGCGTGACGCGCTGGCGTGCCGTGCTCGCGGGGATGTCCGGCGGCCTGCTGTCGATCGGTTCGCGCACCCCGGTGGCCGGGCTCCCGGCCTGGGTCACCCCCGAGGTGGTGCACGGCGGCTTCGCCACGGGCACCCCGGGCGCGGGCGGCCCGCTCCAGCCGTACGAGACACGGCTCGCGGAGCGGTTCGGCGTGCCCGCGGACCGGCGGGCGCTGTTCGCGCACTGTCTCACCGACACCGGACTCACCTGGCTGTGGGGGCAGTTGAACAGCGGGCGGTACGAGGTGACCGTGCCCGAGGAGGGCGCGCTGCTCACCATGGCCTGGCTGGTACGGCACGGGGAGACGGCCGCCGCGCTGGACCTGGTCGCGGAGTTGGAGCCGTTCGCGGATCAACTCCGTTTCCTGCCACGCCCATCGGCCGGTCGGCCCGTGTCGGACGCCTCCGACGCGCTGCACCGCCGTACCGTCTCCGACACCGTGGACCGACTGGTCCGGCGGCGTCCCAACACGGCCGTGGAGACACAGCGCGAGGCACTCGCCGTATGGCAACCGTTCGGGGACGAGTTGCTCGTCCACTGGCTGGAGACGGCGGGCGGGGAGGACGGGCGGGCGCTCGAACTCGCCCCGGACGCCGACTGGTTGGCGCGGGGCTCCGCACTGTTGAGTCGTTACCGGCAGCTGGCCGAGGAGCACACGCACTGCGGGAAGCACCGTAACCCCAAGGAGAACCTGGGCATTCTGCGCGGCGCGCTCGAAGAGACCGTCGCCGGACGGCAGTTGGACGCGCGGCACCTCGGGCTGCTGCGGCACGCCATCGCGTCGATGGTGCGGCGGCGCGGTCTGCCGGGCTCGGCCCCGCACGCGGAACTGCGCCGGGTACAACGGGCCCAGGCCGCGCTCCCCTCCCACCACGCCCTGGCGCAAGTGGTGGTGGGCCGCCTCGCCGTGCTGCCCCAGGAGTCGGGCATCGCCGACCTGGCACCTGTACTCGCCCCTGTCTCCGAGCCGGAGGAGCGGGAGACCGGCCTGCCCGCCGGTGCTCAACTCCCGACCGTGCTACGGCGGGTGGTCGAGGGCGCGCTGAGCGCACCGGTAGCCACCCTTGTGGAGCGGGGAGTCGTCCCCTCGGCCGAGGTACTGGCAGCACTGGTACCGCAGTTGGTCGCCGTCACCACCGCACGGAGCTACGACGACCCGGCGCTGCGGACTCTGATGGCCGCGAACTACCGCGCGTTCCGCAACCGCCGTTCGCTGCTCCTGCTGAACCTGGAACGGCAGGTCCGGATCGAGGAACTGCCCTGGGTACGGGCGGTGGCCGCACAGCGCGGCGACGGCACCGCCGAAGCGGCCCTGCTGCTAAGGCAGTTGGGCGAGCTGGCCGTGCGCGGGTTCCCGGGCACGATCCTGCCCAACCCGCTGGTACGCGAACTCGGCGTGCTCGCCCGCCAGTCGGAGCTGGGCGCCCCGCTGGTGGAGGAGCTGGCCGCGGACATCTTCATGGACGCCTTCGGCCCCAAGTTCCTTGTGGCGGCGGGGATCGCGGGCGAGCTGCTCGCCGGTTCGCTGTACGAGCGGTACTACGGCATCGACTACGCGGCGATCCGCGAACTGGCGCTCGCCGAAGGGGCCGTAGCAGCGGGTGGGTCGTCGGTCCGGCGCGACGGAGGCCGGGCCGGTTCCCGGACGTCCCCGGGGTTCGCGCGGCTGTGCGCGGAGCGGGCCGCGGCGGCGTCCTCGGCACCGGGCCGGTCGAAGTCCGGTTCCTCGCCGAACTCCGGTTCCTCGTCCGGGTCCCGGGTGGCGGCCAACGGCAAGGTGATCGAACAGTCCCAGATCCTCACCACGCACAACCTCGCCACCCTGGTCCACCGCGTCGGCATCGCCCCCGAACCCGGCTGGGCCGACCTCGCGCGCCGCTGTTTCACCACCGTGTGCCGGCTGACGGCCCGGGTGCACCGCAACCCGTGGCCGTACCCCACGATCAAGGACACGGCGTACGCCTGGCGGCAGTTGGTGTTCCACCTGTCCCTCTGTGCGCCGGCTGAGCGGCGGCGGGTGCTCGACGACTTCGACGAGGAGGTGGCCCGGCACCCCACCCACGTCCTCATCCGCCTCGGCCCCGCCCTGGCGGGACTGCGGCTGGTCGCCGACGGCGGTTCCTTCGGCGCCGACGGTACCGCTGACGGGGGCCGTACCCGCCGCCTCCTCGGCTGGACCACGAACGGCCACTGGCTGGCGTCCGACCCTACGACCGGTGCGCCGCACGGGAGTTGAGAGCTACTGGCCCTCCGCCACCGCGCGCACCGCCGCCTCCGTCAAGGTCTTCGCGGTGGCTACGGCGCTGGCGATCGCCTCGTCGGGGGTGAGGCCGCACTGGTCGGTGAGGGTGAACAGGGCGTCCGAGGCCATGACCACCGCGAGGCCCCGCTTGAGCTGGGTGAACGCGTCCGGGTCCGTTTCGCCGAGAGTGGCCGCCAGGGGTGCGAGCGCGTGGTCGATGAGGCCGAAGCGGATGCCGGGGCGCATGTTCGCCGCGTCGGGGCGGACGATCGTCGCCGCCATCATCGCGCGCACCCCGCCCTGCCGGGCCAGGGTGCCGCGGAGCAGGAACTCGCAGGCGAACGCGATCCGTTCGACCGGGTCGCGGGAGTCGGCGACCGGGCCGAGCGCGTCGACGGGGTCGGGCCAGACGCCGGCCAGGGCCTCGCCGATCAGCGACGGGAGGTCGGGGAAGTAGCGGTAGGCGGTGGCCTCGGAGACCAGGGCGACCCGGGCCACCTCGGGCATCGTCACCTCGCTGCCCGTGCCGATCAGCCCGCGTGCCGCCTCGACGATCGCCGTACGGGTGCGCTTCTTCTGGTTGCTGCGGCCCGTGTCCGTCTGTGCTGTCGCCATCGGTGCGTCACTTCCCCGTATTCGCTCGTCGCTGCCGTCCGTCACCCCTACATTATCACGCTCAGCTCTCATTGTAAGAGCGAGCTTGCATAACGAGAGGTGCCCGACTAGCGTCCGTAGGGCGCGCCACCGCGACGAGCGCACAACTGGCGCCACACACAAGGGAGTCGGCGATGAACGAGGTTTCCGTGGTCGGTCCGGACGACGGCGAGTCGATCCGGCTGGGCCCGGTCACGATGCGCATCCTGGAGGACGGCAGCACCACCGGCCACCGGCTCGGCATCGGCGAGATCACCCTCGCCCCGCACACCCAGGGCCCGCCGCAGCACCGCCACGCCCAGCACGACGAGGGGTTCTACGTCGTCTCCGGCACCGTGCACTTCACCATCGGCGAGACCGTGCACATCGCGCCGGCGGGCACCCTCGCGATGATCCCGCCGGGTGCCCCGCACACCTTCGCCAACCCCGGCGACGAGCCCGCGGTGATGGTCAACACCTTCACGCCCGACCTGTTCGTGCAGTACTTCCGCGACCTGCGGGACATGATCGCGGGCGGCCGGGAGTTCAACACCGAGTCGACGATCGAGACGATGAGCCGCTACGGCACGGTCCCCGCGACCGACTACGCGTAAATCACCGCGCCCGACGCTTCATTGACCGCCCGTCAGGAACTGCCCGAGTTCGACGGACCGAAGAACTCGATCTCGGCGATGGCCACTTGCTTGCTCCCGGAGGCTCCGTAGGCGGACTCGACGGTGAAGCGGACCGACGTGACCGTGCCGACCCGGAAGGAGCGGCGCTGGGCTCCCGCCCCCTGGTCCAGGGTGATCTGGCGGGTGATCGTCTTGCCCTTGGCCGTGGTGATCACCGCCTCGATCCGGTGCGGGAGCGCCGACTGGCCGATCTGGTCGGGGCGGGTGGAGACACCCGGGGTGATCATCAGGTCCAGCAGCCGCGTCGGCTCGTCGAACTGCGCCTCCAGCCACTGCCCCTGGCCCGCCTGGCTCACCCCCGGCCCCCACCAGGTGTTGTTCAGCCGGTCGAAGGCCAGCTCCGGCTTGTGGCCCGGGAAGGAACGGGAGGCGCTGACGCGGTCCGGATAGACGGGCGCCCGCTTGGCGAAGTGGTCCTTGGTCGCGTCCACGGCACGCGGGATGTTGACGGCCAGCACGATCAGCAGGGTCAGTACGACCGCCGCGCCCACCCAGGTCAGCACCCGGTCGAAGGTACGGCGCAGCCGGGGCCGGTCCCCCGCCCACGGGATCTCACCGTTCCGGAACGCGAGCAGCCGCCGCCACCAGGGCAGTCGGCCGGGGGCGCGCTCCTCGCCGGCCATAGGCATCGCGCAGCGGGCGCAGTAGTGCCGGTCGGGGCGGTTCGCCGTGGCGCACCAGGGGCAGGGGATTCCGCCGGCGGCTCCCGGTTCGACGCCGGGTGCCCGTACGGACTGCGGGCGCGCGGCGACCGGGCGGCCGGGCAGGACCGGGGCCACGGACGGGGCCTGGCGGGGCTCCGGGTCGGAGACCGGGACGAGAAGGCGCCGGGCGCGCTCGGCCTCGGACTCCGGTTCCGGTCCCGGTTCCGGGGAGGTGGCGGGGACCGGTTGGGTGGGGGCGGTGTCGGTCGTGGAGGGGGTGCGGGCGGTGCCGCCGTCGTGGTTCGCGTACGGCGCGTCGGGGGCGGGCGCCGGGTCCGTGGTCGGGTGGGTCGTAGCGGCGCCGGACACGTGAGGAGTCGTAGAACCGCCGGACGCCTCGCCGCTCGCCGGCTCCTGCCGGGAGCCCGCTCCGACCGAGTCGTACGAGCCGCCGGCGGCCAGGGCGTCCAGACGCAGGGACAGGGCGTCGAGTCGGGCGGCGGGGTCGTCCGAGCCAGAACTCCCCTGCCCTGACTGCTCGTTCGTGCCCAGTGTGTCCCGGCGCGGGCGCGGCGGGCCCGCGCTGTCGGACTGGGGGAAGGCGTCCCAGCCCGGTTCGCCGGCGGCGCCCTCGCCGCGTTCGGCCGGGGCCCCGGTGCGGGCACCCGCGCGGTCCGTCCAGCTCAGGACGGCACCACAGGCGTCGCAGAACGACTGGCCCGGTTCCGCGCGGGTTCCGCATTCGGCGCAGCTCTGGGTGGTCGTCATCTCTCGGGGTTCCTTTCGGCGAGCACGGTGGCGGTCACCTGGACCGTGTACGGCATATGGGCGGGACGGGCGGCCGCCACGAGGGCGTCGAGGCGGTGGGTGTCCAGGGTGGTCGGCGCGGGCAGCCGCAGGTGGACGTGGAGCCGGGGGCTGCGTTCGCCTGGGACCGGTCCAAGCGGGCGGGCGTTCCAGTCCGCGGCGCCGCTCTCGGTGATCTCCGGTTCGGCCCCGAACGCCAGCCGGACGGCCTCGGCCAGTCCGCGCCGGGTGCCGCGGATGCGGTGCAGGTACGTCGCCGCGGCCACGGCGGCCCGCAGCCGCTCCTCCGGTTCACTGCCGTCGGTCTCGGCACCGACCCAACTCCCCAGCCACTGAACGAAGTCGAGGGGTGCCAGCGACGGCCGGAAGTACGTGTCGAGGCAGTCCAGCACACTCAGGATCGGCGCTACGACCTCGTCGAGCCCGGCGACGAAACGCTGGGCGAGGTCGTCGTCCGCGAACACGGCGGGCAGCATCGCCCCGATCGGCGCGGACGAGCCGAGGCCGTCAACTGATCCCCTCAACGCACGCCTCCCTGGCGGGAGTTGGCGAGATTCACGCTGCTGATGTTCACGCGCCGTCTCCGATCACGCGGACGCGGTGGTCGAAGGAGAACACCAGCGACGGCCGTTCCAGGTCGATACGGTCGGTCGGATCGCCGCGCTTGCCGGTGAGCGGGTCGGCGGGGTGCAGGACGACCTCGTCGACCAACTCGACGCCGGGTACGCGCTGGAGCACCGCGAAGACCTCCCCGGACTGCACCGGGCGCCCGAACGGCCAGCCCTTCCCGTCCGATCCGCCGGTGAGCGGGTCGAGGTGGCGGTAGAGGGCGTCGTGGGCCTGGCGGCGCACCCGGTCGGTGTCGACACCCCGGAAGGCGTGGACCGTGGCGACGACGGTGACGCCCTGGTAGAACGGCGGCCCGACCGCCAACCGGGTCCCGATCAGCCGCCGTTCGTCGAGATGCCGGGTGATGCGCTCCAACAGAGCGTCTCCGGGCACGAGTTGCTCGAAGCGCAGTCGGCCGCCCGGGTCGGGCACGGCTTGCGGGACCACCAACACCCTTACGGCGTAGGCCCCGTGCTCCTCCTCGTCGCCCTCCAGGCAGGTGATGCGCGCGGTCTCGGGGGCGGCCCGGCGGGACAGTTCCTCGTAGTCCCGGAGGGTGACCGCCCGTTCCTGGGCGCGCAGGGTGATCGGCGCGCGGGTCTTGGCCTCCTGGACGGTCTCGCCGTCCACTCCCCCGCGCGCGGCCTCGCGGTTGACGACCTCGGAGACGTACGGGATGGAGCTGCGCAGGATCTGCACCGCGCCGCGTGCCACGTTGCCGGACCGGCCGCCGCCGGTGCGGTAGCGGCGGGCGCGGATCACCGAGCCCTTGGGGGCGACCATGCCGTACTGCCGCAGGGAGCCGTCGGGTTCGCGGACGGCCGGGCCGAAGGCGAGTTCGCCGGTGGCCGCGTCGAGGGTGATGTGGCGGTCGTCGGGGCCGGAGGCGGCGAAGTGCGGGACGACCTGCCAGTCCGTCCAGCCGTCGTGCTCGGCGGTCTGGAGGAGCAGGGGTACGGCGTCGCCGACGACCGGTGTGTGGGAGAGCCGGAGCCGTTGCCCGGGCAGGCCGGTGGACTCGCCGAGCGCCTCGTCGTAGACCGTGTCGGCGTGGACGACGGTGGTGGTGCCGCCGATGGTGAAGGCCTCGGCGGAGCGGACGGTCGGCGAGGTGGTGTAGAAGGGCTGGTCGGAGTGGGGTTCGGTGACGCGGCAGCGCAACCAGCCTGCTTCCTGGCCCCCGTTGCGCGACAGGGTGTGGCCGCCGGGGACGTGCAGGACGACCGCGCCGGGGCGGTTGAGGCCACCGGTGCCGTCCCGGTCCACCTCGCACGCCTGCCAGCCGTCGGCGGTCCACGCCTCCCACACCAGGGGCGGTTGGCGGGGGTCCACGCCAACTCCGTCGACGCGGCTGTCGAGTTCGAGGGCGAGGGCGCAGTGCGGGACGGCGGCGGTCAGTCCGAACAGCATCGAGTCGCCTGGGTCGGGCGACTCGGCGAAGCACATGACGTGGTTGCCCTCGGCCAGGTCGTGGGTCCGGTCGACGACCTGCTTGCCCCGGTGCTGCACGACGAGATGCCTCAACGCACTTGGCACTACGGCGAGTTCGCGCTCGGTGGCGAAGACCACCGCCTCCTCGCCCTCCGTGCGCATCGTCGCGACCTCGGTGCCCAGCGGCACCTGCACCGCTTCCTCCTGGGGCGCCGACAGCCAGAACGTGACATCGGTGCGGGCCGCGGACGGCGGGAAGAGCGTGATGCCGACCAGGTCGAGGAAGGCCAAGTGGTTCTTGTCCGGTACCCGGTTGAGGCGGTAGACGATCTGGTCGGCCATGTGCGCGACCGTCTCGACGAGGGTGACGCCGGGGTCGGAGACGTTGTGGTCGGTCCACTCCGGGGCGCGCTGCTGGATGTAGCGCTTGGCGTCGTCGACGAACTGCTGGAAGCGGCGGTCGTCGAGGTTCGGGGAGGGCAGGGCCATCGGTCAGTTGTCGCTTTCAGCAGCCGTGCCGGGCGTACCGGAGGTGTCCGGCTCGTCGTGGGACGGGATGACGTAGAAGGGGAAGACGAGGCTGCGCGGGTTGTTGGTGCCGCGGATCGAGTAGCGGACGTCGATGTACAGGACGCTCTGCTCGGTGCCCGCGGTGACCTCGACGTCGTCGACCTCGATGCGCGGCTCCCAGCGGTCGAGGCTGACGTGCACCTCGTGCTGGATCCGGCCCGCGGTCTGCTCGTTGACCGGCGCGAAGACCAGGTCGTGGATCGCGCAGCCGAAGTCGGGCCGCATCGGCCGCTCACCCGGCGCCGTGGACAGCACGAGCCGGATCGCCTCCTCGACCTCGCGCTCCCCGCTGACCAGCGCGATACCGCCGGTCGGCCCGATGCGCAGCGGGAACGACCAGCCGGACCCCACGAATTGTTCGGCCATCAGACAACACCCGCCCGTTCCCTGCCCGTTGGGCCACCCATGTCCCCGCCCGTTGGGCCGCTCATGTCCTTGCCCGTTCGGCCGCTCATGCCGGAATCACCATCGGGACAAGGCCGTTGAGGGTGACCACGCCCATGATCGGCACGGTGATGGCCCGAATGCCCACGTTGCCGATGGAGTTGACCTGTACGCTCCCGCCCGCGGTGAGCATCGCGTTGCCGAGCGCCTTCATGTTGAGGACGCCCATCGCGTCCAACGTGATCGCTCCGGTGGTCGACTTGACGTTGATCAGTCCGCGCCCCTCTATGTTCAGCGGCCCGCCGCTCTTGATCGTGAGACTGCGCCGGGCGCTGAGGGTGAGGTCGGTACCGGCCTCGACCGACACCGAGCGGCTGCCCTTGATGGTGACCTCGCCCTTGCTGTCCACCACGATCTCGGTGTTCGTGCGGTCCAGGGTGATGGTCAACTGCTTGTCCCCGGAGGCCAGTCGGACGCCTTGCTTACGTCCGCCGGTCTTCTGGCTGAGCAGGTCCATCCGGTTGCCGTCCCGGTCGGAGACGGTGTGCCGGCTCGCCTTCTTCCGTACGGCGTCGTGCAGCGGCACATCACCGACGACGGTCGGCTTGTCCTTGCCGTTGTAGAGCCCGCCGATCACGAAGGGGTGGTCAAGTGCCCCCCGGTCGAAGGCGACCAGTACTTCGTCATTGACGTCCATGGGGAAGATCCCGCCCCCGCCGAGCCCGCCCCACTGCACGGTCCGCGTCCAGTCGCTGACGTACGTGTCGTCCAGCCAGGGGAACTGCAACCTCACCCGCCCCTGCTTCAGCGGGTCATTGACGTCCGTGACCAGGGCGTTGGCTACACCGGGCAGCCGGGGCGCGGTCTCCGAGCCGCCCGAGGCGAGCCCGTACAGCGAACGCCACTGCCGTCCGCTGACGGTCACCCAGGTCTCGTAGTGCTTTCCGTCGCCGAAGACGTGCCGTACGGAGGTGGCCGTGTACTTGCCCTCGAAGGGTGGGCCGACGTCCGCGAGCGCGACCGGAACTCCCGGGCGCAGCTTGGGATTTCCGCGCGCGACGACCTCAAGCTCGGCGAAGGAGGACGTCACGTCGTCGGCGAGCGCGGCGGCGGCGAACTTCACCTCGTTCTGCTTGTCGTAGGGCGTGCCCGTCTCGACCAGCTTGGCCGTCTTGAACTTGCCGGCGGCGGCACCAGGGGTGGTCCCGATTCCGATGGCCGGGTTGGACGTTCCGGGCGAGGTGGCGGTGAGTTTCTTCTTCGTGGTGACGTCCCAGCCGCGCGCCTCGACCGTGCCGACCTGGTCGGCGGCGGTCACGGCGGCCCGCAGCCGCAGGATGTCGTGCCCGGCCTGGAGCACGAACGGGCTTTTGTCGCCGTCGGTTTCGGGCGACGGCGCACCGGAGGACGGCTTCGGCTCCACGAACTGGAACTTGCCGTCCGCGTCGACCGACATGACCATCTCGTTCTCGTCGGCGAGCCGGGCGAGAAAGTCCCAATCGGTCACGTTGGACTGGGAGATGAACTCGTACACGGTCCGCGTGGACGTGATCTTCCCGATCGGCACCCCGTCCTGGGCGGCCAGTTTGCGGGCGATGTCGGACGCGCTCTGGTTGCGGTAGGCGGCGACCCGGCGCTGGCGCAGCAGCCGGTGCCCGAAATCGTAGCCGCGCACGACGGTGAAGGTGCCGGTGCCGTCGTAATCAGCCTCAAGTCCCGTGACTTCACCGGTGAGCAGCGGATCGGAGGCGCCCTGCCCGTCGGCGACCGGCGCGATGACGATCTTCGTGCCGAAGGTGACCCCGAGCTTGCCGAGGATGAGCCGGTACGGGTCCCGGAAGGTGAGCCGGAACGCGGCCGGGACGCCGACGCCCTGGTCGACGTAGCTGTCGACGAGGTAACGGGCGTACTCGGAAGGGATCTTGGCCCCGCCGATCTTCACCTCGACGACGTTCGAGAACGCGGACTTCACCATCAGGAACGCACCTCCTCGGCCGACGGCAGCACGAGTTCGACACCGTTCGCGAGCCGCGTCGGGTCGTCGATCCCGTTGGCCTCGGCGATCGCCCGCCACGCGGCGGAGTCGCCGTACTCCCGCCAGGCCAGCGACTGCAAGGAGTCCCCTGCTACGACTCGATGCACCCGCTGCGCGGTGAGCGCGCCCGAAGTCGGGTTCTGGCCCTTGGTGTTGCTCGGGATCTCGTGCAGTTGGAGTCGGCAGGTGGCGCGGATGGGCACGCCGGTGGTCCCGAAGAGCGAGTAGGCGGCCTCGACGGAGGAGACGTAAGCGGTGAACCGGGCCGTGGAGAACGACCCCCACTGGAACACGACCCACGGCGGTGAAGGCTGTTTGGCGGCAATGGACTTGGTGGTCACGTCGCAGCACGCGAGGAGCGACTCGACCTTCTTCAGCACCGAGTTGCTGGTCGGTTCGTCGGAGGAGTCGAGGAAGATCTCCACGCCCATCTCACGCGGCTGCGAACCCATGAACTCCGGGAGGGAGCCGTCCCGTTCGATCTGCGCGGGGGTCGTCTTCCACTGGGCGCGACGGGTGAGGGACAGCTGCGCGGGGTTGAAGTCGAAGGCAAAGGTCTTGATGAGGCCGCCCGGGGTGGTGCTGCCCCCGACGGGTGGCTCATGTATTGCGAGGCTGGCCCGGACAAGGCTCTTGCCGGCGCCCCTGCTGGTGGTGGCCATGGTCTCGTTCGCCCCCGCTCAGTCCGTGAATCCGTGGTGGGCGATCTCCAGGACCTCGGTGGCGACCGCCGGTCCGGACGGGTCGAGGGAGGGCCCCTGCCAGCTGACGGGCAGCACGTCGATGAGCCCCCAGTGCGCGACCTCCGAACCGTCCGCGCGCAGGGCCGCGATCTGGCCGGTGGGGCGCTTGATCCCGGTCTGCACGGAGGAGATCCACTTGGCGACCTTCGCGGTGTCCGGGGTGAGCGGGCGGGTCAGCCGGATGGTGGAGAAGGTGACACGGGTGGGGAGTTGCCAGACGAAGCCGTTGTTGCCGCCCTCCTGCCGGTGCTCGATCTCCACCGTCGACGACAGCCCGTCGCACCCGTTGAAGTAGCCGAGGCTCTCGCCGTCGATGCTGAGGGTGAACCAGATGGTGGAGCCCGGGTCGAGGCGGGACATCGGGGGTGGGCCTTTCTGTTGTCGCGTCGGGGATTGGTTCCGGGTCCGGTTCCGGGTCCGGGTCCGGTTCCGGGTCCGGGTCCGGTTCCGGGTCCGGGTCCGGGTCCGGGTCCGGGTCCGGTTCCGGGTCCGGTTCCGGTCAGTGGCGGGGGTCGCGGAGTTTGCCGATCCGTTCGCGGTCCAGACGGAGTTCCGTGCGGATCAGGCGGGTGATGCGGCCGATGATCCGGTGCACGAGTTCGTCGAGCTGGAAGTCGGTGAGGTCTCGGGGGTCGAACTGGCCTGCGGGGATTGCCTCGTAGGCCGGGGGTGGGGAGCCGGAGGCGTTGGCGGTGGTGCTCGGGGAGTACGGGGGTGGCGGGTCGGGGGGTGGGGGTGACTGGGAGGGGGACGCGGTGTACGGCGGGGGTGGAGTGGAGGGGCGTGCGGCGGGGGCGGCGACTGTCGTGGGCGGGGTCGCGGTGGGGGTTTTGGTGAGGGTGGGGCGGGCTCGGTTCAACGGCGAGGTGGCTGTGGGGCCGAGTGCGGTGGGGGGGGAGGAGGGGTTGCGTTGGACTGTGGGGAAGGGGGCGAGCGAGCGGGGTGGGGTGGAGAAGGGGGCGCCTGGCGGGGTGGCGAGGGGGCCGGGTCCGGATCCGGGTGGGGTGGAAACCGGGAGGGAGGTGTGGGGTGCGGAGGTGGAGGGGCGTAGGGGTACTACGGGGAGGGCGGGGGTGCTGGGGGATCCGGGGGTGCCGGGAAGGGCGGCGGTCCTCGGGAAGGTGGCGGTCCTGGGTATTACGGGGGTGCCCGGTGTTCCGGGGGCGCTGGAGGCTGCGGGAGCGCCGGGTACTACGGGTGTGGTGGGGCTGTCGGGTGTCGCGCGGCGGTGACGTTGTACGGGGGTGAAGGGCGATGGGGGTGCGGTGTGTCGCGCCGGGGATGGTGTGCGGAGTGAAGCGTTTGGGGGCGCTGGGGTGGTGGCGGCCTGAGGCGTGGGGCGGAGCGCGGCGAACGGGGAGGTGGTGAGGGAGGGCGCGGTGTGGGACAGCGCGGTGTGGGAGGCCGTACGGGGAGAGGGCGGGGCGGGCGTGGTCAGGCTGGGCGGGGTCTGCCGCGTGGGGCGGGGCGGAGCCGTGGTGGAGGGCGGGGGCACAGCCGAGGGTGAGAGCCCGGCCGGGGACGGCGTCGCGACTGAGGGTTCGGTTACAACCGGAGGCCGGGAACCACCCGAGGGCGGAAGCGCGGCCGGAGACGGGCTCGCGGCCTGGGCTGCGGTCGTCCGGGCTGCGGTGGTCGGGTGTGTGGCAGGTGAGGGGACGGAGGCCGAGGAAGCCTGCGGGGCCGGTGCCGACGCGCTGAGCGCGACGCTTCGCTGAATCGTCGGACCCTGACCCGGTGCCGCCGGAGCTGCAGTGGTCGGGTGTGCGGCAGGTGAGGGGACGGAGGCCGAGGAAGCCTGCGGGGCCGATGCCGACGCGCTGAGCGCGACGCTTCGCTGAACCGTCAGACCCTGACCCGGTGCCGCCGGAGCTGCAGTGGTCGGGTGTGCGGCAGGTGAGGGGACGGAGGCCGAGGAAGCCTGCGAGGCCGGTGCCGACGCGCCGGGCGCGACGCCTCGCTGAATCGTCGGACCCTGACCCGGTGCCGCCGGAGCTGCGGTGGTCGGGGGTATGGCAGGTGCGAGGCCCCTGGCCGAGCGGACCTGCTCGGCCCGTACAGGCGTGCTCGCGGCCACGCTTCGCTGGACCGCCGGCCCCAGGCCCGGTGCCGTGGGAGCTGCCAGGTTGGCCGGGGCTGCCGTGGTCGCGGACGCGGCCGGTAGGGGCCCCGGGGCCAAGGGGGCCTGCGCGGCCGGCACAGGTGGCACAGGTGGCACAGGTGGCACAGGCACGCTCGCGGCGACGCTTCGTTGAATCGCCGGCGCCGGACCCGGTGTCACCAGAGGTGCCGGGTTGGCCGAGGCTGCGGTGGTCGCGGCGGTCGCGAACACGACAGGAGAGGGGCCCGTGGCCGAGGGGACCTGCTCGGCCGGCACAGGCGTGCTCGCGGCCACGCTTCGCTGGACCGCCGGTCCCGGACCCTGTGTCACCGGGGCTGTCGGGTTGGCCGGGGCAGCGGTCGGCCCGTGCACGGTAGTTGGGGGCGCGGCAAGCGGATGTGCGGTCGTCGGGTACGTGGCGGGCGGGTGTGTGATGGCTGAGGGAGCCGTGGCCGGGGGCGGTGCGAACGTGTTGGGGGCGACGCTTCGTTGGATCGTCGGCCCGGTTCCCGCTGTCGGCCTTGAACCCGGTTCCGTACGAGGCCCAGTGCCGGCCGGCGGGAACGGCGAGCCGGTGAGGGGCCTGGCGTCAGCGGGCGTAACGGTGACCGGCGCCCCAAGAGGTGAACGGCGCCGGACGGGAGTTGGCGTCACGGGAGCCGGAGAGTCGGGGGCAGGCGTTGGTGAACCTGCTGCCGGGGCGGGCGAGAGCGCCGGAACAGCGGGCGAATCACCTTGCTCGGCAGGGGGGTTGGGCATGTTGCCCTGCACTGGGTGAGTTGCCGAACTGGGCATCGGCGGTGCGAGTGTTGAGGGCTGCCGTGTCTCGTTCGGGCGCGTGGTGAGCGGGGCGCCGAGGGGGATACGGGGCGGGCGGCGGTCGGCGCTGCGTTGGATCTGAGGTGCGGGAGGGGGCGTAGGTCCGGGGGTTGGATTGCTGGTCCGGGTGCGGGCGGAGTCCGTCGGTTCGGCCGCAACTGCCGGGGCGTGGGGCTGAGGTTGGACCTGGGGCTGGGTGGTATCCCCATCGCGTGGGGCAGGAGCACTCGCGGCACGCTGTACGAGCATCGGTGCGCGGGAGGCGTTCGGGGTCGTCGGCTGCGCCGGAGCGACGGGCGTGGCGGGCGGCAACTCGGCTGACGGTGCTGCGGAGTTCGGCGTCGGCGTCGGCGTCGGCGTCGGCGTCGAGGCCATCGTGGACTTCGGAGCCGTCGAAGCAGCGGCTGCCGCACCCGGCCTGGTGACCGCCCGCTGCACGCTGTCCGTCCCGCCCCCGGCAACGTTCCCGCCCGCACCGCGAGCGTTCCCCGCACCGCGAACTACGCCTGCGGAACCACCGAGTTGCTCCACAACGTCACCGGGCGCCAGGAGGGCAGGCGGGACAGGCGAGTCACCACCCGGCTCACCTTCCCCTCGCCCCGCGCCAGTCGACGCGGACGGGGACTCGCCACCCGAACTGTCGCCCACAACCGCCGAGTTCCGCTGACCAACCAGTCGCCGCTGCACCGCAGCCGCACTCGACCTCGTCAACGACCCGGTCCTCGGCCGGAGTTGCTCCGTCGACGACACCGCAGTCACCCGAATACCGGAAGCCGGCCCCACCACCCCGACCGAATCAACCGCGGGAGCCGAAGCAGTACTGCGCACACCCACAGCCTCGCTCGACGCAAGAGGCACAGCCCGCACAGCCCGCTGCACCACAGGCCTCACAGGCCCCGCACTCGCCCGCAACGGCACCACCGGCCCCGGCTGCGCAACCAACGGCCGCCCAACCAGAGGAAGTTCACCCGCAGGCAGCCCCAGACTCGGTACCGCCGGCGCCGCAGGCAGCGAGGAACCCGCGATCCGGGCACTCCGCTCAGCGTCCAGCACCGCAGGGAACCCCGACCCCGTGAACGACGGGTTCTGCCACGTCGGCAGACGCGCACCGAACCCGGCGTCGGCAACTCCGGTACCCCCAACGGCAGAGGCCCGCTGAATCGGCGGCAACCCCGGCCACGCGGCCAAGGCCACCGCAGGCGCGGAAGCCGTAGAAGCCGTAGAACCAGAACTCACCGGACCTGCGGAGCCACTCGCCTCAACGGAACCCTGAGCCTCGCCAACTCCCGTCCCAGCCCCGGAGTTGGCGTCCCCACCGGCGACAGACCTTTCCGCCCGCCCCCGCAACCGGTCCAAGAACCCCACCGCTCAGCCCTCCGCCCCGGACCGCGTCACCAGGGACGCGATCTCGCCCAAGTAGCGGCGGCGGTCGGGGTGTTCGAGGTCCAGGATGTCCTCCAGGCTCCAGTGGAAGTGGTAGGCGACGTACGCGATCTCCTCGTGCAGCCGGTCGGTCGCGTACGTCACGATTCCCCCAGGCGGCTCCCGCCGAGCTCCACTTCGAAGGGCTCCGCGCAGTGCGGGCACTGAACTGCCGCGCGGGTGTGGCCTTCCGCGTTGATCTGGCGGTAGAAGTCCTGGAGGAAGGCGAGGTCGGAGGCGAACATGTTCTCCACGATCCCGTCGTGGACCATGGGGACGCTGCCCAGCCGCGTGATCACCCGGCCGAGCAGCACCACCGACAGATACGCCGGGTTCTCCTGCACGCGGACGTCCCGCAGCGGCACCAACTCGTCGCGCGCGGTGGCCAGTCGCATCACACCGTCCTGGTGGACCGTGCCGGACTCGTCGACATAGCCACGCGGCAACTGGAAGGGGAACTCGGTCCGCAACGTCTGCCGTACGGCCGGAGCAGGGGCCGCCGCGGTGGCCGGAGCCGGAGCCTGGACCGGTCCAACACCCACCCCGACCGACGACTCCGCACCCACACCCGCACCCGCACCCAAACCCCACCGGCACCCGGCGCGGCCACCACCGCACCAGCCGCGGCAGCCCCCGAACGCCTCATTATTCGATGACCAGTTCTTCGAACACGATGGTCACGGACTCGGTGAGCGCGGCGGCCTCGCCCGCCTTCACCGTGCTCGCGTCGATCTTGCTGCACCAGGCGTTGCGCAGGTGGTAGCGCTTCACCGGGTTGTTCTGGAAGTCCATCATGATGATCGACGCGTTCTTGCGCGCGGTGGTCATCTGGCCGGAGATCGACTCGTTGATCCACTGGGTGAACGAGGCCGACTGGGTCATGCCGCGGATCACCGTGCAGGTGCCGTTCTTCTTCACGCCCGGCAGGTTCTTGACGACGTTCTGGCCGTTGGGGGTGTTCTGCTGGTACGTGATGACGTCCTGCTCGATGCTGAGGCCGCTGACCTCCGCGAGGTACTCGACCATCACGCCGTCGATCTGCAGGCCGAAATTGTGTGAGGTGAGGGCGTCACCCGGCTGGAGACTCATGAATTCGCTGTCCTTCTAAGGGTGTTGAAGACGACCTGGGGAGATGACGACCGGGAGCCGCGGCGGGCTCGAGTTCGCCTACTCCTCCAACTCCCCGCTGCCGCTGGAGAACTGAGCCAGTCGGAAGATCACGAACTCGGCCGGCTTGACCGGCGCGATGCCGATCTCGCAGACGACGCGGCCGACGTCGACGGACTCCGGCGGGTTGGTCTCCTCGTCGCACTTGACGTAGTACGCCTCTTCCGGCCGCTGGCCGAACAGGGCACCGCTGCGCCACTCGTTGACCAGGAACGCCGAGATGTTGCGCCGGATCCGCGCCCACAGGGCGTGGTCGTTCGGCTCGAACACCACCCACTGGGTGCCGATCAGGATCGACTCCTCCAGGTAGTTGAAGTACCGGCGGATGTTGAGGTAACGCCAGGCCGGGTCGGAGGACATGGTGCGGGCGCCCCAGACGCGGATGCCCCGGCCCGGGAAGGCGCGGATGCAGTTGACGCCGATCGGGTTGAGCAAGTCCTGCTCGCCGCGGGTGATTTGGGTCTCCAGGTCGACCGCGCCGCGTACGACCTCGTTGGCGGGCGCCTTGTGCACACCGCGCTCAGAGTCGTTGCGGGCCCAGACGCCGGCGATGTGGCCGCTCGGCGGGATCAGCCGGGACTGTCCGCTGGACGGGTCGAAGGTCTTGATCCACGGGTAGTACAGGGCCGCGTACTTGGAGTCGTAGCCGGCCGTGTCCTGCCGCCAGCCGCGGATCTGCTGGGCGTTCAGGCTCGGCGGCGGGTCGATGACGGCGACGCGGTCGCCCATCAGCTCGCAGTGTGCGATCAGGCCCAGCTGGACGGCCTTGACGGCCTCCAGGTCGATCGCGCCGCGCTGGTAGGCGGCCATCAGGTCGGGCACCGCGACCATGGAGATCTCGTCCACGGCCTCCAGGCCGCCGAAGCCGGTGCGGTCGGAGGAGTCGCCGAGGTAGGTGGCCGGGCCGGGATGTGACGCGGTGTCATTTCCCTTGCCGGGTACGGCGGGTGCGGCCGAGGCGGAGGCGGGCGCGGCGAGGGCGACCGTCTGGTTCTCCGGGCGGGCCAGCTGCGCGGCGGGCGCGGCCTCGGTCACCGCGATGAGCTTGGAACGCTCCTTGACCTGGGTGACGACGTAGTTGCGGCCGCCCTTCTTGGCGGTCACGTCGAAGCTCTCGACGTCCTTGCCGGCGTCCTTGACGACCAGCCGGAAGCGTTCGGCGGGGCCTTCGCCCTCGGCGTCGGCCACCTCGACGCTCAGATCACCGGGCGCCAGAGCGGTCACGGCGAAGGTGCCGAGCTGGGCCGGCTCGCCGGGCGGAAGGGCGGCCGGAGCGGCCGAACCCGTCACGGCTGAGGGGGAGTTGGACTGGGCGGAGGTGCCCTCGGCGGTGCCGCCGACACGGACGACGTAGGCGGCCGAACCGCCGTTGTTGAAGAAGCCGTAGACGGAGTGGGCGAGGTAGTACCCGTCGGTGAACTCACCGAAGGCAGCCACGTACTGCGTCCAGTTGGTCACCAGGGTCGGCTCGTTCAGCGGACCGGTCGGGGCCAGGCCCACGAAGGCCGCCACCGAGGTGCCCACTCCCTCGATCGGGCGGGAGCCGCTGGCCACCTCCTCGACGTAGACGCCGGGCGACAGATAGGACGGCATGCTCTGCACTCCTCGGGGTACGAGACAGGATGCCCTCAAGCGTCACGCGCGCGACCCCGCCGCCGAAACGTCCCCGAGTGCCTGCCTTGGGGCAACTTCCTTGCCCTCAGGGGCAGTCCGCGGCACGGCCGGGTGATGTGGGCTGCGGTGGACGCCGTCGCCGCGGGGGCAGTGACGGGTTTGGCGGGCGGCCCTTTTGGGCAACCGCTGTTGCCCCGGCGACTCCTGACGCGCCCTCACCATCCGTCGTAGCGTCGGCTCATGAGTCTGTGGACCTCCCTGGAGCCCGCGTCCGCGACCGTCGATCCCGGTGGCAGTACCCGCGTGCGGCTGCGGCTGCGCAACACCGGCGACGTCGTGGACGAGTACCGCTTCGAACCGGTCGGGAGCATCGCGCCCTGGACCGCTGTGGAGCCGCAGACGCTGCGGCTCTATCCGGGCACGACGGGGACGGTCGACCTGACGTTCACGCCGCCGCGCACCCCGGACGCGACGGCGGGCCCGAACCCGTACGCGATCCGGATCACGCCGACCGAGCACCCGGAGGCGGTCACCGTCCCCGAGGGCAATCTGACCATCACCCCGTTCACTGAAGTGCGCGCGGAGTTGGTGCCGCCGACGGTCAAGGGTCGTTTCCGGGGCCGGCCCCAACTCGCCGTGGACAACCTGGGCAACACCAGGCTGACAGCGTCGATCAGCGGCAGCGACAACGGCGACCAGCTGTCGTACGACATCCATCCGGGCAATGTGCAGATCGAGCCGGGCCGGGCCGCGTTCGTCAAGGCGTCGCTGAAGCCGCGGAAGATCATCTGGTTCGGGCCGAAGGAGCAACGGCCGTACACGCTCAGCGTGTTGAGGTCCGGGGCCAATCCCCTTCCCGTGGAGGGGACTTACCTCCAGCGCGGGTTCCTGCCGCGCTGGCTGGCCACCTTCCTCGGTGTCCTCACCGCGCTCGCGCTCACCTTCGTCATGCTGTGGATCGCGTACAAGCCGCAGGTGCGGACCGCCGCCACCGAGCAGTTGAAGGACGCGGGCGTCAGCACGCTCGCGCCCAGCCCCACCCTGAGCACCGCTCCCCCGCCGCCCTCGCCCGTCGTGACGAGCGCGCCGCCGGCGGCCGAGACCTCGACGGCCGCCGCGGCGGGTGGCGGGTCGGGCGGCGGCGGGGACTCCAAGCCGTCCGCCAAGCCGAAGCCCGTGACGGCGGCGACCGCGGTGAACAAGCTGGCCGCGCGGGACTCCGGACGCCATGTCTGCTACCGGATCTACATCGGCGGCAAGGGCTGGCAGGCCCCGGAGTGCGACGGCGCCACGGCCGCCACCTCCACCGACGACGAGCAGATCCTCTCCGTGAACATCGCGGTCTCCGGGACCGCCGGTTCGGCCGCGAACGCCTTCATCCACGACCCGGCGTCGACCAACGGCTACGGCAAGTACCAGCCTTCGGGCTGGACGGCCATCATCGCCGACGGCAAGGACAACTACATCGGCAGCGCGAAGCCGGGCGCCGCGTACATGACGGGCTTCGCGAACAACATCGGCAGTGGTCAGCTCTGCTGGATCGTCCGCAACTCCGGCTGGGACTGGAGCCCTCAGAACTGCACCAAACCCCGGCCCGAGTACGGCTTCTCGGGCACCCTCGACAACGCCCACTGGCTGGTGGCGGTCAGGCTGACGGTGCCGAACTGACGGTTCTCGATCCACCCCTGCGGGGCGGCTACCAGGTGCCTTCTCCCGGCACCAGCCGCCCCGCCTTGCGGTATTCACGGCGGGCCCCTTCGAGGAGGTCCGCCGCACACACCGTGTCCCCGCGTCCGGCGGCGAGGTAGGCGGCGGTGACGACGGCACTGCGGATGGAACCGCCGGCCAGCTCGAACTCCTCGGCCAGCGGCGTGAGTTCGAGGCCGGGCACGCTCGGCACATGGGTCAGCCCGTGCCGCCACAGCGCGAGTCGCTGCGCCGGGTCGGGGAACGGGAAGTCGACGACCAGGTCGAGCCGGCGGGTGAACGCCTCGTCGATGTTGGCGCGCAGGTTGGTGGTGAGCAGCGCGATCCCGTCGAAGGACTCCAGGCGTTGGAGCAGATAGGCGCTCTCCATGTTGGCGTACCGGTCGTGCGAGTCCTTCACCTCGGACCGCTTGCCGAAGACGGCGTCGGCCTCGTCGAAGAGGAGCACGGCGTCGGTGCGGTCGGCCTCCGTGAAGATCCGTTCGAGGTTCTTCTCCGTCTCGCCGACGTACTTGTCGACGATCGACGACAGCTGAACGACATAGAGATCCAGGCCGAGTTCGGCCGCGACGACCTCCGCCGACAGTGTCTTGCCGGTCCCGGACTCCCCCGCGAACAGGCCGAGCACACCACGCCCCCGGCCGCCGCCCGCGCTGAGCCGCCAGTCGCCGAGGACCCGGTCGCGGTGCCGGGCGCGCAGGGCGAGTTCGTGCAGCTGGGTCAGCGACCGCTCGGGCAGCACCAGGTCCCGCCAGTCGACGGCGGGCCGGATCCGCCGGGCATGCTGTTCGAGCCCCGACGCCGACTGCTGCCGCGCCGCGAGCCGCAGATGGGCGGCGGTCATCGGGGTGCCGTCGAACGCGGCGAGACCGTGTGCCGCCCGGGCGGCGCGCGCGATGCGGTCGGCGCCGAGATGGTACGGCGCGACGGTGGCCCGCACGTCGAACCCGCCCTGCTCACCGACGGCGTCCGTCCAGGCCCGCACCGCAGCGGCCCGCTGCCGGGGCGCCTCCAGGATCAGCGGATCACTCTCGCACCACTGCGGATCGTACGGCCGCGCCCCGGCGATCAGCACGGAGACGTCGGTGACGTCGGTCAACGCCCTTACCAGTGCGCCGGGTTGATCGGACAGCCCACCCACGACGACCGTACGACCACTCAGCCGCGCCTCGCGCAACAGCTCCGGCACCCGCTCCACGGGCCCCGAGTAGCGCACGGCAGCCATCCCCGCCGCGTGCAGCGCGGCCGCCACACACACGAGCCCGTCACCCTCATGACGCTCCCTCACATACACGGTGAGGGGCGCACTTTCGGCGAGCAGCACGCCCAGCCGGTCCACGAAGACAGTGAACTCCTCGTCCCCGCCCGGCTCTTGGCCCTCGTACGACCCGCTCGGCAGCGGCAGCGGGTGGAGGTGTCCGGCGAGGGCCGGGTCCGGGGTGTCGTCGCCGAGGAGGTGTGCCACGACCCGGTCCGGCACCCGCAACGAGCGGCTGAGGAAGGGGCGTTCGGGTTCCTCCACGGTGAGCAGCCCGAGGGCGGACAGCGGGGCCGTGGGCAGGAATCGAGCCCTGCCCTCCGCCTGGTGTGCCGGTATGCCGCACAGGTCGAGGGCGAGTCCCACGGTGGCCCGGCGGCGGCCGACGTCGTCGTTGAGGTAGCCGTAGAGGGGCTCGAAGGTGCGGTCCAGGTCGGGGGCGAGGGCGACGAGGAGGAGGGCGGTGTCGAGGTCGGTCAGGTGCAGGGCGGCGAGCCGGTCGGCCGGACTGTGTCCCAACTCCGGTGCGGACGCGCCCAGTTCCTGATCCGGTTCCGGGGAGCGCAGCAGCAGATGCCGTACCGCCTCCTCCGGGAGGTACAGGCCGCGCAGCGGGTCGCCGGCCGTGGGGTCGGTGGCGGAGCGCCGGTCGACGAGCAGGGCGACGCGTTCGCGGAGGTGACCGAGCCGGGCGAGAAGGGCGTCGGTCTCCGACCCGCCAGTGAATGCGACGGCCTCGTCCGTGACCGTCATGTCGGCGTCCCCGGCGTCCCCGGCGCCCTCTTGCGCCGGGCGACCTCCCGCGCCTCCCGTACCGCCGCCACCTGGCGCGGCCGGTGCGCGCGTTCCTCCACGCCCGGCCCGGTGCCGTCGAGGCCGCTCACGCGGACCGCCGCGCCCTCGGTGACGGGCGGGCCGGCGTCGTACTCGGGGTAGGCCGGGAAGGGCGCGGTGACCACGAGGTCGAGGGACGGCTTGAGTTCGCCGCCGAGGGCGGACCAGATCTCCGCGAGGGAGCGTGACTCGGTCTGGATGCCGGCCACCGAGATCGGCACCGACAGGCCCAACTCACGTAGGGACCCGGGGAGTTCGGTGGGAGCGAGCAGCTCGCGCGGGATGAGGGTCGACAACACGGCGGACAGCAGCCGGTGTTCGTCCTGCGGCCGCTTCGTCCACGCCGTCACCAGGTACGACAGCCGGAACCAGCGCGGCGGCTGGCGGCGCTTGACGACCACGTCCCGCTCGTCGCGCACGGCGACATGCCCACGCTGGCGCCGGTGCACGTCCTCCCGGATGTCGTACAAGTAGGTGTTGATCGTGGGGGTGTTGCGGCGGGCGGCCCAGTCGCGGGTCGGGGCGTCGAAGGAGACCTCGATGCCCGAACCGGCCAGTGCGCCGCCGCCGATCAGGTCCCCCAGAACCTCGTCCACCTCGTGGATCACCGCCGAACTCCCGCCCTGCCGTGCTGTCGTGCCCCGCGGTCCGCGTCGGCGCCCGGTACGCCCCTGTCGGCCGTCCCCCGATCGTGCCGTCCCAACCGCCTTCCCCCGCAAGCACCTTGGGGACGAGGGCGGGGCACGACACGCTGCCCGCATGTCCGCCTTCGAGTGCCCGTTCGGTCAGATGTAGCCTTCCCGAAGGGCATGCGCCACGGCATGCGCCCGATTGCGCAGGTGAAGGCGTGTGGTCAGCCCGTGCATGACGTTTTTGACGGTGCGTTCGGAATAGGAGAGCTTGCTGGCTATCTCTCCGGTGTCCAGCCCCTCGGCGACCAGCCGCAGGACGTCCACCTCACGCGGCGAGAGCCCCGAGGGATGGACTCCGGACCGGCCCGCCGCGCTGCGATGCAGTGTCCCCACCTGTTCGACGAGCCGGCCGATCAGATCGGCAGGCAGGTCGCCGTCACCGCGCGCCGCGGCGACCACGGCCTGCACCAGGCGCTGTGCGGTCGCCTCCCCGCGCCACACGATCGCGCCGACCCCGCACTCGATCACATCGAGCAACTCGGCCTCGCGCAGCGCCCCGACGACGAGCACGGCCCGCCCGCCCTCGCTGCGCACCAGTCGGCGCAGCCGGGTGAGCGCGGTCTCGTCGAGGGTGTCGGCGATGAACAGGGCCACTCTGCCGGGCCCGGTGTCGCTCTCCTCGCGGAGGTCGATCTCCGGGTATCTGCGCAGCTGGCTGAGTGCTCCCTCGCGGGAGATCGGGTCCGGGGCGTGCACCGCCACGGGTATCCGGTCGGCGGAGTCGGACGTACCGGGGTGTGCGGGCCGCGATGAGCTGAGCAACGTTCTCCCTCGAATCCACATCCAACTACGTGCCACCCCGGTTGCGCTGGTGGCGGCCGTGTACTCCTCACCCTCACGGGGCGGGTGGGGCGCGCGCAATCGTGGAGCACCACGAGCAGCACCACGAGATCGGACGTACGGCGGACCACGGCGAGTGAGCGGCGAAGACGGCGGAAGCGACCGGCACGACGGGTACGACGGACACGAGGAGGACCGCGATGACGGGGACGACGTCTGACGCCGGAGCGTCCGCGACACCGCCCGAACACCGGGACGCGACACGGCTGTTGGCGGCGGAGGCGGCGTGGGCCCGGGCCGGTGCCGGCCGGCTGGTGCTGCTGCGCGGGGCCACCGGGACGGGCCGTACCACCGTGTTGGAGGGCGCCGTGGCGGACGCCCTGGCGCACGGCATGCGGGTGCTGCGGGCCCGCTGTTCACCCCGCGACCAGGCGGTGCCGTACGCCACCGTCCTGCAACTGATGGCCCCGGTACCGGAGTTCGGGGACATGAAGTTCGCCGGGGACGAGCGGGCGAGCGCCGATCTGTTCCGGCGGGTGCTGCACTCGTACGCCGACCGGGCGCCGCTGCTGATCGCGGTGGACGACGTCCACCTCGCCGACCCGGCCTCGCACCGCTGGCTGGTCGAGTCCGCCCGGCACGTCGACCGATTACGGATCCTGCTGGTCGTCACGGAACGCAGCCAGTACGACGTCGACCCACCGGCCCCGGGCCTGACCCACACCCTGTCGCCCGCCCTGGTGCGCACCCTCACGCTGGGTCCCCTGACCGCGAACTCGGCCGCCGAGCTGGTGAGTTCGGCCCACCCGGATGCCCCCGAGCCGTGGGTGGACGACTGCGTACGGGCCGGTGCGGGCAACCCGTTGCTGCTGCGCGCCCTGCTCGACGACCTCGGTGCCGGGCGGCACGCGAGCGTACCGACGTCGTCCGCCGCGCTGTACCCGGGCGCGTATCCGGCCGCCGTGTCCTGGTGGCTGGACAGCGCGGGTCCGGCGACCGGAGAGGTCGCGCGGGCGCTGGCCGCGCTGGACGAAGGGTGGGACGGCGACACCCCGCAGGATCTGCCGAGCGGCCATGACACCTGTCCCATCGACGAACTGGCCGCCGTGATCGCCGAGTTGGCGGGCGCCGACCCGGCGCGGGTGTCCGGCTGGCTCACCGCGATGACCGGACTCGGGGTGCTGCGCCCCGACCCCGACGGGCGTCCGCGCTACGCGCATCCACTCCTCCGCGACGCGGTGCTCACCGGCGTGCCCGTGGCCCGGCGGCGGGCCGCGCACGCGGCGGCGGCCGAGACGATGCAGCGCCACGGCGTCTCCCCCGACACGGTGGCCCGGCAGTTGCTGCTGTCCGACCCGGTGGGCGCGCCCTGGACGGCGGTCGCGCTCCAGGAGGCGGCCTCGCTCGCGCTGCGCGACGGCCGCACGTCCGACGCGGCCGCCTTCCTGCGCCGCGTCCTGGAGGAGCCGCTCCCGGACGCCCGCAGACAGCAACTCCTCACCGAACTGGGCTCCTTGGAGTACAAGGCCCAGACGACCTCGGCCGGTATCCCCCGTCTGAGCGAGGCGCTCCGGCTGTCGGGGGCGCCGCAGGACACGGTGCGCGCGGCGGTCGCGCTCGGCACGGCGCTGGCCGGCCGGGGCCGCACCCTGGCCGCCGTGGACGTACTGCGCACGCTGGAGGACGAGTTGACGGACCGTCCGCAGCTGATCCGCACCCTCCAGACCGCGTCCGTGCTGCTGTCCGAGCAGGACCAGACGGTGCGCAAGGAGGTGTACCGGTGGCTGTGCGACGCCGCCGAGCACTCGCCGGAGCTGGTCGGCACGGCCGGTCACGCGCTGGTCGTACGGCATGCGGCGACGGCAGGGCTGATCTCGGCGGCGGAGGCGATGCGGCGGATGCGGGCGCTGCTCGCGCAGCCGGCCGATCCGCTGACCGAGCCGTTCCTGATCGGCACGGCCGCCGCCGTGGCCCAGTGGGCCGACGAACTCCCGGAAGCCGAACGGCTGGTGGAGCGCGGCCTGGTTGGCCAGCGTCCCGACCTGCTGCACCCGATGCACGAGGCGCTGGTCAACGTACGGGCCGACATCCTGGCCACGCGCGGCGAGCACGCGCGGCTGCTGGCGGACCCGTGCCCGCGCGACCGGGCGCGCACCGGACCCTCCAACCGGCAGGCCCACGTGCTGCTTTCGCTCGTGGCGACCGGCGAGGAGGCGCGGGCGCTGCGGCTCGCGGACGGTCTCGACCTGCGGTCCGCGCCGGAATCCTGGGAGTTGAACCGCTTTCTCTACGCGCGGGGAGCGGTGCGCGCCGCGACCGGCGACATGGCGGGCGCGCTGCACGACTTCCTGGAGTGCGGGCGCCGGCAGTCGGCCCGCGAGGTGTTCAGCCCGGTCGTCACTCCATGGCGCACGGCGGCCGCCGAGTGCCGTCTCGCGCTCGCCCGCCCCCGGGAGGCCATCGCCCTGGCCGAGGAGGAGCTGCGGCTGGCCCGGGTGTGGAACACGCCCCGCGCGGTGGGCCGTTCACTGCGCGTCCTGGCCGCGGCGACCGGCGGCCGACGCGGTCTGGAGCTCGCGGAGGAGGCCGTACGACTGCTGCGGGACGGGCCGGTGGGCACGGAGGCCGAGTTGGTGTCGGCGCTGATCGTGCGGGGCCGTGGGCTGACCTCGGCCGGGGACCGGGGGCGGGCCCGGGCCTGTCTGCGGGAGGCCGCCGAGCGGGCCGAGCGGCTGGGGGCGACGCGTCAATGGGCCCTGGCGGAGGAGGCGTTGGGCGAGAGCGGGGCGCGGCGCTCGGCGCCCGCCCGTACCGGTTCGCGGTCGCTCACGACCAGTGAGCGGCGGATCGCCGAACTGGCCGCCGACGGCCGGACGAACACCGAGATCGCCGATCTGCTGCATCTGGCCCGCCGCACGGTGGAGACCCATCTCACCAGTTCCTACCGGAAGTTGGGCATCCGGCGGCGGGGCGAGCTGCCCGGGACGCTGGGGCACGAGTAACGGGCGGTGGCCCGCCGCGCGTTACTTGCGCGCCCCGGCGGTCGGCTTCTTGGGCTCGGTGGCCTCCGCCCGCACGGTGCTGTTGCCCTTCTTCTTGGGGACGTGCCGGGGGACGACGTCCTGGGGGAAGGTGAGCTGCTGGTTCATCCACTTCAGGGACGCGGGCATCTCCCGTACCCAGGTGGGGAAGTTGTGGCTGCCGGACTCGGGCAGGATCGACGCGACGCGCATGGGTGCCTTGACGGCCTTGATGAAGGCGAGGGTCTGCGGATAGCCCCGCTCGCCGTGCTTGCTGTCGGCGACCAGGACGGAGACCTGCGGGATGGGCAGGTGCTTCAGCCGCCACATCAGGTCGTGTCCGTTGACCCGGTTCAACCGGCCGAGGCCGCTGCCGAAGAGGTTGCCGGTGGTGGGGTCGTCCTTGACCCTGTAGTCGGGCGAGAGCGCGGCGGCCGTCGTGTACACGTGCGGGTTGCGCATCGTCAGCTGGAGGGCGCAACTCCCGCCGGAGGAGTACCCCATGACGCCCCAGGCGCTGGCGTCGTGGCCCACCCGGTAGACGGACTTGAGGGCCTGCGGGAGGTCCTTGGCGAGGAAGGTCTCGGTCTGCGGTCCGCCAGGGACGTTCACGCACTCGGTGTCGCGCGGCGGGGCGATCGTCGGCCGGATCATCACCATGATGGTCGGCTGCATCTGCCCGCTCTTCTGCAGCTGCCCGGCGGTCTGCGAGACCCGCAGGTACTGCGCGAGGTTGAAGATGCTGCCCGGGTAGCCGCTGAGCGCGACGACGACGGGGAAGCGCTGGCGCGCGTACGCCTTCTGGAAGTACTGCGGCGGCAGGTAGACGAACGCCGGGTCGACCACTCCCGTACGGCGGCCGATGACCTTGACGGACTCCACCTTGCCGTTCACCGGGGGATCGCCGGTGGGCAGTCCGCTGACCCGGCTCAGCTGCTCGTCACCGGCGGGCTGCACCAGCGCCCCCTTCACGGAGACACCGCCGGCCGTGCCGTCACCGTTGTGGTCGGCGGCCTGGGTCACGCCGACGGGGGCGGTGTCGACGTTGCCGAACAGCTCGCCCCACGATCCGAAGAACTGGTACGAGGAGTTCAGCCAGCACGCGAACGCCGCAATGATGGTGACCTGAGTCACTCCAATGGCTGCCAGCCGCCCGAGCACCTGCCGCACGCCCGGACTGGCGAGCCGCGGCCACACCCAGACCAGCAGCGCCACGCAGACGGCAGCCACGGCCGCCACCACATAAACGGTAGTCTCGCTGGTCAAACCCATGCCACTCAGTCCCCGGTTTCCTTGCCTGTGCTGTTTCCTTCACACAGAAGGAGGGCTACGGACCCTTCTGCGTTCCTCAACGAGCACGAATAGGACAAAGAAGCGGGTCGGCGGGTGTTTCCACGGACGGCCCCCTCCCGGGTTCACGACGCCCGGCCGGTGATCGACCCCGTTGTCCGTAAGACCGGCGTAAGGTCCGGCCCCGCTCCATGGCCCGGCCCGAACGGGTAGGTTTCGCAGCGGCCCGAAGCGGTCGACTCCGGGGAGGGGAACGGCATGGCGAAGGACGATTCCGCCGGCCTGCTGGCCGACCGGCTGGCCTCCGCCCGCCTGCAGAACTTCGTCGGCAGGCACGAGGAACTCGCCCTGTTCCGGCGGGCGTTGTCCGGCGAACCCGGCGCCCCGCTGGTCATCGTGCTGCACGGCCCCGGCGGCATGGGCAAGAGCGCGCTGCTGCAGCGCTTCGCCGCCGAGGCACGCGCCGCGGACCGGCCGGTCGTCGGCGTCGACGCGCGCACGGTCGAGCGATCGCCGTCGGCCTTCGAGGAGGCGACCGCCGAGGTCTTCGCCCGTGACAACGCTGTTCTGCTGGTCGACGACTTCGAGCGCTACCGGGACATGGAGGAGTGGATACGCGACCGCTTCCTGCCGCGGTTACCCGCAGGAGCCCTGGTCGTCGTCGCCGGACGGCACGCGCCCGACCCCCTCTGGAAGGCGGACCTCGCGTGGAGCGAGGTCCTCCAGGTCGTACCGCTAAGGGAGTTGGGGCCCGCGGACTCGGCGGCGCTGCTCACCTCCCGAGGTGCCGATCCGGCACTGCACGCGTCCCTCCTCCGGTTCGCCGCGGGCCATCCGCTGGCCCTGCGCCTGGTGGCGGAGGCGGCGACCCACGACAACTCCTCGACGGACGAGGTCTTCTGGGCCCCGCTGCGCACGGTCGTCGACCGCCTGCTGACCCACATCGTCGGCAGACCGCCCTCGCCCGCGCACCGGCGGGCGCTGGAGGTGTGCGGCCATGTCGCGGACACCACCGAGGAGTTGCTGCGCGTGGCACTCCCCGACGAGGACGCCACCGAACTCTTCGCCTGGCTGCGGCAGTTGTCGTTCATGAGATCGGGCCCCTTCGGGGTGTGCCCCTACGACGTCGTCCGCGACGCCCTCGACAGCGACTTCCGCTGGCGTGACCCGGAGCGCTACAAGGCCATGCACCGCACGATCCGCCGCCATCTCGTGGAGCGGGTCCGCGAGGCACCGGAGAAGGAAGCCCTGCGCGCGGCACGGGAGTTCAACCACATCGTCTCCAGGGCACAGTGGCTGAGGGAGTTCCAGGGCGGCCGAAACGAACCCGACGTCCACGAGGAGCCGATGCGCCCCGAGGACGCCGCCGCGCTCATCGAACTGACCCACAAGGTCGAGGGCGAGCACAACGCCCGTACGGTCGCGTACTGGTTGAGGCGTCAGCCCGAGGCGTTCCACGTCCACCGGCGCTGCGACACGGGTCAACTCCTCGGTTTCATGGCCTGGTTGAGGATCGACACGCTCGACGACGAGACCCGGGCGGCGGACCCCGTGCTGGCGGAGGCGTGGGAGCTGGTCTCCGCGATGACTCCCCCGCGCCAGGGCGAACACCTGGGTGTGGCGCGGTTCATGGTGCACGAGGAGCACCACCACCGCCCCTCGCGGTCGTGGGACCTGGTGCGGACGCGGATCGTCTTCGAGGTGCTGCGCGCCAAGCACTGCGCCTGGTCCTGCTTCGTCAGCGCCGAACCGAAGTTCTGGGCACCGCTGTTGACGTATCTGGGCATGTTCCAGCCGCCCCGCAGGGCCGTCCACGCCGATCGCGGGTACGGCCTGTTCTGCCACGACTGGCGGGCGGCGCGGGCGGAGGAGTGGGCCGAGGGCATCGACGCGCGCCTGCTCGGCGGAGCACCGGCCGCGACCGCCGGGAAGCCCAAGTCCCGTGTCACACCGCTGAGTCGGGAGGAGTCCGACGCCGCCGTCCGCGAGGCGCTGCGCGGCTGGCTGGACCCCGGCGGGCTCACCGACAACCCGCTGCTGCGCGGGCGGCTGGTGGAGGAACTCAGCGAGGGCGACCCGGTGACCGCGCTGCGCGACCTGATCGGCAGGGCCGTACAGCGGCTGAACGCCCATCCCCGCACCCGGCATCTGCACGACGTACTGACGCTGACGTACCACTCGACGTCCACCCAGGACGCCGTGGCGCGGAAACTCAACCTGGCGTTCAGCACGTACCGCAGGCATCTGGCGCGCGCCCTGGACGAGGTGCGCGAGACGGTGTGGGACTGGGAGACGCACGGCCGGATCAGGGCCGAACAGGAGCCTCCGCAAGGGAGTTGAGGGTCCGGCGAGCACACGGCAGCGGCCCCCCAGGAGCCGACGGGGGACCGCTGCCGTCGCCGTGCCCGCCGGACTACTTGGCGGGCTTGTAGAACGCGTACGTGGCGGTGTACGGCACGCTGACCTGGTCCGTGCTGGTGCCGGTGCAGGCCGTGGTGGGGGCGACGCCGCCGCTGGTGCCCAGGCGCTGGACGTAGGACACGTCGGCGAACGTCCCGGTGCCGCGGGTGGCGGTGGCCTTCACCAGCAGCTCGGGAATGGCGCCCGTCTTGGGCGAGTTGGCGATCGCGGAGCCGTTGACCGCGCTGCCGTCCACCGTGGACACCCAGACCGGGCCGCGGGAGTGCAGGGCGACGGGACGCTTGGCGCGGTCGTTCTTGGCCCACAGGGTGGCGGCCGGCTCCAGCAGCGTCCAGGCGCTGTTGGTGCAGGTGTAGGTCTGGACGCCGGCGGCGGAGAAGACGCCGGTGAGTTTGTTGCCGTCCGGGACCTTCAGCGCGTCGGGCACGGTGACGCCGAGGCGGACGGGCGGCTGCGGGGTGGCGGCCTGGCCGACGGTCGCGCTCACGAGCGTGCCGGCGACCACGGCGGTGACGGCCGCGGTGGTGAGGATGAGACGTTTGGCGATCTTCATCGGTAAGTCTCCAGAGCAATTTCTGAACAGGATCGCGGGTATCGGGGTCGCGGATGTCCGGACTCCCGGGCCGATCAGATGATCTTCGGCCCCGCTGCCGCAATGTACGGGGGATTACTCCTCGCCGGGTTGCCAACTTCTGATCGACTTATGACCAGCACTGCTCACCGCCACGGCGAGGTGGGTATTGCCGTCCCCGTTTCCGTTGTCCGGCAGGACCTGCGCCGGTCTCCTCTACGGAAGACTCCGCCGGCCGGATCGCCGCGCGGCGGAGCGTGGGAACGGACAGGAGTGTTGAGACATGCCTCGTTGCCGGTTGTCCATCCGCCGACAAGGGCGCGCACGATCCATGGCGGGCCACCGCCGTGCGCCCCGCCCGGTACGCAGACAGGTAGGCGTGGCCACCGCGGTGCTCCTGACCTGCCTCGCCGTGGTGACCGGCGTCCTGCTGACCCGCGCGCTGCCGGGAACCCCGGGAGACCGTACGGTCGCCGGTCCAACGTCCGCGCACGGTACGGCGGTTGCCGGCACCCCGTCCCTCCCCGGATCGTCACCGACCACGACGACGTCATCGCCGCGCGCCACGCCCTCCCCCTCGCCCACCCCTGACGCACGGAAGCCGGCCAAGGCGAGCGCCCCGCCGTCCCGCGCGGCCGGTCAGCCGAAGACCGCGACGGCCGGCAAGCGGACCGTCACCCTCGTCAACCGCCTCGACGAGACGATCTGGCCCGCGATCGCCGCGGACCCCAAACACCCTGTGGAGGCGACGGGTTGGGTGCTGAGGCCCGGGGCCAGCCTCAGCTTCACCGTCCCCGACCACTGGGACGTCCGGGTGTGGGCGCGCACCGGCTGCTCCTTCGACGCGACCGGCGCCGGCCACTGCACGACCGGGGACTGCGGCCGTTTCCAGTGCGGCTCGACCTGGGGCGAATTCCCTTCCACATTGGCCGAGTTCAACCTGAACGCCTGGAACGGCATGGACTTCTACGACGTCAGCCTGGTCGAGGGCAACAACCTGCCGATGTGGATCAACAGTTACGGCGGCTCGTCCCAGGACAAGATCGACGCGAACGGCTGCTCCGCCGCCGGATGCACCCGGGACGCCAACGCGACCTGCCCCGCCAAGCTCCAGCGCGTCCGGGACGGCAGGGTCGTGGCCTGCCTGAGCGCCTGCCTGGTGTTCAAGACGGACCGGACGTGCTGCACCGGCGCCTACGCGGCGCGCCCCCGGTGCGTCCCGTCGTCCTGGCCCGTCGATTCGGCAGCCGTGTTCAAGAAGGCCGAACCCTTCGCCTACTCCTACGTCAACGACGACGCGACCAGCGTGCTCACCTGCTCAGGAGAGTGCGGCTACCGCATCACCTGGGGTGTGAGCCCCTGACTTCCGGGGCGGCCGGGCCGGATCAGTCGGCCGACTGGAAGGCCCGGCCCGCCGCGGTGGTCGTCGTACCGTCCGTGAAGAGACCACTGCTCGGCTTCGCCGGATCGGCGCCCAGCCCGAACCACGCGTACCGTTGCACGTACGACAGGCCGTCCAGCGCCTTGGTGGACGCGGTGACGAAATCGGCCTGTTGCTGCGCGGTCGGGAAACGGGTGCCCTGGGAGAAGTCGATCAGCGCGTACTCGGTGAGCCAGATCGGCTTGTGGTAGCGCGCGTACACCGCGGCCAGGTACGACTTCAGCTGCTCGACGGCCTGCGGGGTGCGGAAGTCGCCGCCGTACCAGTGCAGCGTGATGAAGTCGACCCGGTACCCCTTCGTCTTCGCCCCCGACATGAAACGGTCCAGCCAGCCGCCCGCCGTGTCACCGCCGTAGGCGACCGCGGGGCTGCCCAGGATCTTGCCCGCCGCCATGAGCTGGGGCCACAGCTGCAGCGCCTGCTCGACCGTCATGTTCGACTGCTGCGCCATGTCCGGTTCGTTGAACCCCAGCAGATACGGCCCGTACTCCCGGGCCTGCGCCAGCGAGGAGTCGGTGACGGACTTCGCGCCCCAGATCATGGGCACGAACGACCCCGACGAGGGCGTCGTGATCCCCGAGTGCTGTGTGGACCAGGTGTAGTACCAGTTCGCCCCGCTCGCGGCGAGCGCCTGACTCACCCCGCCGAACGACCACACCCCGACGCCCTTCTTGGCACCGGAGGCGATGTGCACGGGCGCGGCGGCGGTGTGCTTCGAGGGCGAGGCGCTCGGCTTGGCCTTCGGCGTCGGGGACGCGCTCGGCGACGTGCTCGGCGAGGCCGAGGGCGTGGGCGTGGGGCTCGGGGTGACGCTGACCACCGGAGCGGGCGATGCCACAGCCGTCGTAGAAGAGGAGCCCCCGGTCAGCCGGGGCGCGACCAGCGCCGCCACCGCGACGACGGCGACCGCCGCCGAACCACCCACGACCTGCTTGCCCATACGACCGGACCGGCGCCCGTGCCGCCGACGCGGACCCCGGTGCGCAGACTCCGCGGAGTGCTCGGCGGGTGAGGCCGAACTGCCGTTCCCCACAACGGCGTTCAGCACCCGAGCCGGGTCGAGCCCGGCGGGCACGGCCACCAGCGGAAGCCCGCTCAGCAGCCGGTCCATCGGAAGCAGCCCCTCATCGAGCCCCTGACACACCCCGCACCCGCGGATGTGCCGCGCAAACCGCTTGCGCCACAAGGCACTTGGCGTGCCGTCCCACGTCGAGGCCGTCTCCTCCAGCTCCGCGCAGCGCGGTGCGGCGGCCAGCGCCCGCACCACCACCCGCGAGACCTCCATCTGCTTCTTCATCCGCTGCACGCGGACGGAGGCGTGCCGGTCGGACAGGCCCAACGCACCAGCCAGTTCGGCCCGTTCGAGTTCGCCGGTCTCCTCCAGCCACCACAGGGACAGCAGTTCCTGGTCGTCGGGGTCCAACCAGCGGGTGGCCTCGACGACTTCACGGCGCTGTTCGGTCAACCCCAGCCGCAGGATGGTCAGTCCGGCGAAGTCGAGCGCGGGGTCGGTGATCGCCTCCGCGTCCTCGATGTGCGCCCTGCGGTCGCGGTCGGCGGCCCGTATCTGCTCACGGTCCCGTACCTGCCTGATCGTGATCGCCACCAGCCACGACCGGAACGCGGCGGGATCCCGCAGCTTCGGCAGCCCCCGCACCATGCGCAACAGCGTCTCCTGTACGACGTCATCGACATCGGCGTGACCGTTCAGGGCCCGGCCGACGATGTTGTAGACCAGCGGCAGGCACTGCGTCAGCAGGTGATCCAGGGCCTGCCGGTCACCCGCGCACGCGGCCGTCACCACGCCCGCGTCGGGTCCACTCCTGGGCTTCTCGGTCATCTGCGCTCGTTCCTCCGCGTGTGGTCCGGCCGTGGCGTCTCTCTGCTTCGGAGACCGCCGACGCGCGCAAGGACTACAGAAAACAGGACAACAAAAGAAATCAGCCGGTCGCGTCCGAATTTATGTTGTCGGGCCGTCGCCGAACAGGTCACCGATAGGCAGGACCGCATCTGGACCGCATTCGAAGAGCTTCAGGAAGGCGCGAGGACCATGGCACGAGGACGCAGAAGACTCGGCGCGAGCCCGCAGCGGCACCGTCGACGCTGGTGGTACGTCGCGGCGGCCGCCCTCGCCACGGCCGCCACCGTGCTGATCGCCTACAGCGTGTGGACGCCGTCCGGCACCCAGAGCACCCGCACGACGGCCCACCAGGACACGGCCGCGCGTCCGGCCGTGTCCCCGAGCGCTTCGTCCTCCCCGGCCCACAGCGCCTCGGCCTCCCCGTCGCCCTCGGCCTCACGCTCCCCCAAGGCCACCCCGTCGAAGAAGAGCACGCCCGCACCGACCGCCAAGACGGACAAACCGGTACCGGACCGGCCCTCGACGGCCCCCGCCGGCAAACGCCTGATCACGGTCGTCAACCGCACCCCGAAGACGGTCTGGGCGGTCGTCACCAACACCGCCGTCTACCCGCAGGGCCGCCAACTCGCCCCGGGCCAGAGCCTGTCGGTGACCGTGGCGAACAACTGGGGCGGCCGTATCTGGGGCCGCACGGGCTGTACCTCGACGGCCGCTGGCCACTGCGCGACCGGCGACTGCACCAGCGTGTGCGAGGGGGCCAACCCGCCCACCACACTGGGGGAGTTCACGTTCGACGCGTACGCCGGGATGGATTTCTACGACGTGAGCATGGTCGACGGCTCGAACCTGCCGATGTACATCAACATCTCGCACACCACGACCGTCGACCCGGTCAGTTCCTCGGGCTGCTACAAGGGCGTCTGCACCTCGGACGTCGACTGCCCCACCGCGATGCGGGCGGTGTCGGGCGGCCAGGTAGTGGGCTGCGAGCCGCCCTGCGCGGCGTTCGGCGGCGACACGTACTGCTGCCGCGGCGCCTGGGCGGGTCGCGACAACTGCGTCCCCTCGAAGTGGCCGGTCGACTACACCCAGGTCTTCAAGCGGGCCGCCCCGTACGCCTATGCGTACGCCTTCGACGACGGGGCGACGATGCCGTGCAAGGGGGCCTGCTACTACAAGGTCACCTTCGGAACGACCGGCTCGTGACCGGCGGTCACTCGGCTTCCGGCGTCAGCCGCAGCGAGATGGAGTTGATGCAGTACCGCTGATCGGTCGGCGTCGCATACCCCTCCCCCTCGAAGACGTGCCCGAGATGCGACCCGCACCGGGCACACCGCACCTCGGTGCGGACCATGCCGTGCGAGCGGTCGGCGATCAGCTCGACCGCGTCGGTGTCCTTCGGGTCGTAGAAGCTCGGCCAGCCGCAGTGGGACTCGAACTTCTCGGTGGAGGTGAACAGTTCGGCGCCACAGGCGCGGCAGGAGTAGACGCCCTTCGTCTTGGTGTCGGTGTACTCACCGACGAAGGCGGGCTCCGTGCCGGCCTGCCGCAGCACCGCGTACTCGGCCGGGTTCAGCTCCGCGCGCCATTCCTCGTCCGGCTTTTCGACGTCGTACGACATGCAGCTCAGCCCCTTACTTCGCGAGACGGTCCAGGATCCGCGGGCCGAGGTCGGTGACATCGCCCGCTCCCATGGTGAGAACGAGATCACCGGGCTTCGCCATTCCCGCCACGGCCTCGGGCACGTCCGCCTTGTCGTGGACCGGGGTCACGTCGGCGCCCGCGGCGCGCGCGGCCTCGATGATCAGGTCGCTGGTGATGCCGGGGATCGGGTCCTCGCGGGCCGGGTAGATGTCCAGGACCAGCGAGGCGTCGGCGAGGGCGAGGGCCTGGCCCATCTCCTTGCCGAGCTCCTGGGTGCGGGAGAAGAGGTGGGGCTGGAAGACGACCAGCAGCCGCGCGGAGGAGGCAGCCGCGCGCATTGCCTCCAGGTCGGCGGTCATCTCCGTGGGGTGGTGGGCATAGGAGTCGATCACCTGGACGCCGGCCGCCTCGCCCTTGAGCTGGAGGCGCCGCTTCACGCCGGTGTACGCGGCCAGCGCGGGCGCCAGTTCCGCGGCCGGGATGCCGAGCGCGACGCCCGCGGCGAGGGCCGCGACCGCGTTGCTCGCGTAGTGGCGGCCGGGGACCGAGACGGTGAAGGTGAGTTCCGCACCGCCCAGGAGGACGGTCACCTCGCTCTTCAGGCCCTGCGCGACGACGGACAGGATGCGTACGTCGGCGTCCTCCGCCTCTCCGTACGTCACCGTCTTCACGGAGCCGGAGACGCGCCGCGTCAGCTCCCGGGCGCCCTCGTGGTCCGCCGAGATCACCAGGGTGCCGTCCGGCACGATCCGGTCGGCGAAGGTCTGGAAGGACTCGTAGATCTCTTCCATGGACGCGTAGTTGGCGTGGTGGTCGAGCTCCACATTGAGGACGATCGCGACCTCGGGGGCGTACTTGTGGAAGCTGCGGTCCGATTCGTCGGCCTCGGCGACGAAGATCTCGCCGTCGCCGTGCAGCGCGTTCGACCCCGGGGCGTCCAGGTCGCCGCCGATCGCGTACGAGGGCTTCAGGCCCAGCTCGGACAGCGAGACCGCGAGCATCGACGTCGTGGTCGTCTTGCCGTGCGTGCCTGCTACGGCGATCGGGCGCAGGCCGTCCATCAGGCGGGCGAGCGCGTCCGAGCGGTGGACGACCGGGATGCCCAGCTCGGCCGCGCGGGCCAGCTCGGGGTTGTCCTTGCGGATCGCCGACGACACGACCACGCAGGTGGCGTCGTCGGCGAGGTGCTCCGCGGCGTGCCCGATGTGCACCGTGGCACCCAGGGCGCGCAGGGCGTCGGCGGTCGCGGAGTCCTTGGCGTCGCTGCCCGCGACCTTCGCCCCGCGCTGCGCGAGGATCTTGGCGATCCCCGACATCCCGGCCCCGCCGATGCCGATGAAGTGCGGTCGGTCCATGGCGGTGGGAAGGCCGGGTGCCATGTGTGTCTCCCTGTGCGTGCTGGTTCCGTACGGGTACGGCGGACGTTCAGCGGCAAGCCTATGCGGTGCCACCGACAACCACGGACACCCGCCGGCCGTCCCGCCGACCGCTGCTCCCTGCTTACTCCTTGCTGTGCGAGAACAGCTTCAGCACCGGTACGCCGACCTTGTGACGGGCGCGCGAGGCCCAGTCCCGGTGGAAGAACTCCTCCACGTAGTGGGGATCGGTCAGCACGATCACCTCGTCCGCGCCGATCTCGTCCACGAGGGTCTTCAGCGCGTCCAGCGGGTGGTCCTCGATGAGCCGCCCCCGCGCCTCGCTGCCGGCCGCGCGCAGGGCCGCCAGGGACACCTCCAGAGCCTGCGTGCCGAGGGCCGCCGCGTCCTTGCCCTCGGGGGTCTCCCGCTCGTGTGCCGCCTCGTCGAGTTCGCCCAGCGCGACGTCGTCGATGGCCCGCAGCAGGCGGTCCGCCTGGTCGCCGCGGGGCTGGAGCAACACGTGGAAGGAGACGGTCTCGTCACCGTGCAAGGTGGTGACGAACTCCACGTCGGCGGACGTAAGGGCCTTCTCGATCATCAGTACGCTTGTGAACACCAGGCGCCCCTTCTCCTTCGAGGACCCGCGGGCCCTCTCTCCTCCGTAGGCCGTCCAGGCCCTGCGGAAACCATCCTGCCCCGTGATCGCACGGGTACTGCCGGATTTAGTGTGCCCGTCGAAAGACAAACGGAACGGATCATTCCGCCCGTACTCAGGACCGACGGTAGCGACCGAACAGGAACCCGGCCTCTTCCAGCAGGGACACCAGTTCGAAGCGCTGGGGAACCTTAACCGACGGCCCTCCGGAGATCCGCTGCGCCTCCCCCGCCACGAGCATCGGCGAGAGCGCCAGACACAGCTCGTCGAGCACCCCGGCGGCCACGAACTGCCCCAGCAGCCGCGGCCCGCCCTCGGTCAGCAGCCGGGCGTGCCCAAGGGCGGCGAGCGCTTCTACGGCCCGTGCCGGGTCCACTCCGGCACCGTCACCCGCGACCACCACCCGGGCGCCCGCCTTCTCGGCAACCGCGACCCGGTCCGGCGGCGCCTGGGCGCCCGTGAGGATCAGCGTCGGCACCAGGGGCGAGGTGAAAAGCGGAAGCGAGAAGTCGAGGTCGAGGCTCGCGGTGACGACCGCGATCACGGGGGCGGGCCCTTGTCCCGCACGCGCGCGGGCGTCCGCGAACTCGTCACGCGCGCGTGCGGGCCGATAGCCCTCCTGGCGTACCGTTTCCGCACCGACGACCACGACATCGGCCAGCGCCCTCAGGGTGCCGAAGATCCGCATGTCGGCGTCCCCGGAGATGGGCTGCGAGCGGCCCTCGTGGTGACCGGCCCCGTCGAGCGTGGAGACCATGTTGGCGCGCAGCCAGGGGCCGTCGGTGGCGGGGTAGGCGTACACCTCCGCCAGCTCCGCGAGCCCCCACTCCCGGTCCGTCCCACGCGCATCGGGGGCCCCGTCCGAGGCCTGGGCTGCTGTTTCGTCGGTCACAGGGAACAGGCGTCGCATGTCGTGCAGTGTGGCACGCCCCCTACGGCCTGTCCGGTCATCCCCGTCCGCCTCCGATACCCACCCGTCTCGCGACGGCGGCCTCCGGCCAGGGAGCCCCCAGAGCACGCGCCTACCGCGCCCCGAGCCGCCGCCGCAACGGGCCCGAGGCCGCCCTCCGGGCTGCGACGGGGATGAGACGTGGATTATCGGACAGGCCCTAGACTGATGAACCGTGTCATCCTCCTCCGCCGCCTCCGGGATCAGCCCGATAGCAGACGCGGCCCCGCTGTCCCTGTGCGCCCGTGAGCCGTACGTCCCCGCGGACCGGCTGGTCGCCGAGATGGTGCCGCCGCCGCGCTTCGACTCGGTGCGCTTCGCCACGTACATCCCCGACCCGAACCAGCCCAGCCAGACCGAGGCGGTCGGCGTCCTGGAGGCCTTCGCCGCCGGACTCGGCGGGACCCACTCCGCCGGCACCGCCAAGCGCGGCTTCCTGGGCTTCGGCAAGGGCAGGGCGGCCAAGACGCCCGCCGGCCCCCGTGGCGTCTATCTCGACGGCGGCTACGGCGTCGGCAAGACGCACCTGCTCGCCTCCCTCTGGCACGCGACCCCGGCCGAGCCCGCGCTCAAGGCGTTCGGCACCTTCGTCGAGCTGACGAACCTGGTCGGCGCGCTCGGCTTCCAGCAGACGGTCCGGACGCTCTCCGGCCACCGACTGCTCTGCATCGACGAGTTCGAGCTGGACGACCCGGGTGACACCGTCCTCGTGTCGACCCTGCTCGGCAAGCTGGTCGACGCCGGTGTGGCGCTCGCCGCCACCTCCAACACCCTGCCGGGCAAGCTCGGCGAGGGCCGCTTCGCGTCCGTGGACTTCCTGCGCGAGATCCAGGGCCTGTCCGCGCACTTCCGCTCGCTGCGCATCGACGGCGACGACTACCGCCACCGCGGCCTTCCGGAGGCCCCGGCCCCGTTCTCCGACGAGCAGGTGACGAAGGCGGCGTACGCCACCCCCGGCGCCTCCCTCGACGACTTCCCGCACCTCCTGGCCCACCTCGCCAAGGTCCACCCCAGCCGCTACGGCGCCCTCACCGACGACCTCAGGGCCGTCTGCCTCACCGACGTCCAGCCGATACCCGACCAGTCGACGGCGCTGCGGCTCGTCGTCCTCGCGGACCGGCTCTACGACCGTGAAGTGCCCGTCCTGACCTCGGGGTTGCCCTTCGACCGGCTGTTCAGCGAGGAGATGCTGAACGGCGGCTACCGCAAGAAGTACTTCCGCGCGATCTCCCGCCTCACCGCGCTGGCCCGGGACGCCAAGGGCCTCGTCAAAACCGCTTAGTTCACGCCAGCCCAGGCGCGCTTTTCACGCTCTCTTGCATCGGAAACGCTGCGTTAACCCTGCAAACAACTTCACCGGGTTACCGTGTTACTTGACCAGCCGTTGACCTGGCCTTGGTCTGTACTAGGAACACGAACTGACTGAAGGGGGGCGCATGTTCCGAGGTAAGACGGCTCGGACCGTCGTGACGCTCCTCACTGCCGTCCTGTTCGCCCTCCAGTTCTTCGCTTCCATGGAATCCTTCGCACCCGCGCACACAGCGCGTCATGCGGAGGCCAAGGCACAGCCCGGGTTCAAGCTCAGCGGCAAGGCCCTGCGCGCCGAGACGATCACCTTCCGCGACTGCGGCGCCTCCGGGACTCCCACCGTCCCGCTGCGCCTGCGCGACCGTTACCGCTCCGCCGACTGCGGGCCCGAGACACCCGAACGCCCGCTCCTCACCGAGGACCCGGCGGCCGTACGCACATCGGTGGCGCCCGGCACGGCGCCGCACCGCACATCGAGATCCTCGACAGCACACACTCCGGCGGCACTTCAGGTCTTCCGCTGCTGAGAGCCGAGCAGGCAGTCACATCCCCCACACACACTGTCATGCAGGCCCGACGCGCCCAGAGGGCGCGCCAGGAGGAACAAACACGCCATGCAGCCCCTCATCGACAACGCCCGTACGTTCGGACAACGCCCTGAGGAGTTCGCCAAACTCGCCGAAGGCCAGTCCCCGCAGGTGCTGTTCATCACCTGCTCCGACTCCAGGGTCGTCCCGGCCCTGATCACGGGCGCCCGCCCCGGCCAGCTCTTCGAGCTGCGCACCGCGGGCAACATCGTCCCGCCGTACGCCTCCCAACACCCCACCAGCGAGGCGTGCACCATCGAGTACGCCGTGGAGGTCCTCGGCGTCAGCGACATCGTGGTCTGCGGCCACTCGCACTGCGGCGCCGTCGGCGCCCTGGTGCGCGGCGACGACCTGACCGCCGTACCGGCCGTGCGCGACTGGCTCACCCACGCGACGCCGAAGCCGGAGGGGACGGTCGACGACCCGGCCGTGTCCGAAGGCGTACAGGCCCACGTCCTGACGCAGTTGCTCAGGCTGCGCTCCTACCCGTACATCGAGAAGAAACTGAAGGACCGTCAACTGTCCCTGCACGCCTGGTTCTACGAGGTCCACACCGGCGCCGTCCTCACCCACGACCCGGCCACCGACACCTTCAAGGCCCTGTGAGCGTAGCGATGTTGACCAAATACCCTTATCTGCGGCAGGACTTCGCCGCTTCCCTCGTCGTGTTCCTGGTCGCGCTCCCGCTCTGCGTGGGCGTGGCCGTCGCCTCCGGTGTGCCGGCCGAACTGGGCCTGGTCACCGGCATCGTGGGCGGGATCGTCACCGGACTCATGCGGGGCAGCAGCCTCCAGGTGTCCGGACCCGCCGCCGGTCTGACCGTGCTGGTCTTCGAGGCGGTGCGGGAGTACGGGCTGCCCGCCCTCGGAGTCATCGTGCTCACCACCGGTGTGCTCCAAATCGCCATGGGCGTCCTGAAGTTGGGGCGCTACTTCCGGGCCATCTCGGTCTCGGTCGTCGAGGGCATGCTGGCCGGCATCGGACTGGTGCTGATCGCCGGGCAGTTGTACTCGGTGGCCGGGGCGAAGGCCCCCGCCTCGGGGCTGGACAAGATAGTCGAGCTGCCCGGCGCGCTCGTCGACGCCGTCGGGAACACGAAGGCGCTGGCCTCGCTCGCGCTCGGCGCCGCGACCATCGCCGTCCTGGTGCTGTGGAAGCGGATGCCGGCCAAGGTCCGTACGGTGCCGGGTCCGTTGGCCGCCGTAGGACTCGCGACGCTCGCCGCGCTGGCCTTCGGGCTGCCGGTGGCGACCGTCGAAGTGCAGGGGCTGCTCGGCTCGTTGCAGCCGCCGCCGCTGAGTTCGTTCGGTGAGCTGGCGCATGTCGGGGTGCTGGGCACGATCGTCGCGTTCACGTTGATCGCGTCCGCCGAGTCGCTGTTCAGCGCGGCGGCGGTCGACCGGCTGCACTCCGGTCAACGTACCCAGTACGACAAGGAGTTGGTGGCGCAGGGCGCGGGCAACGCGCTGTGCGGGATGCTCGGTGCGCTGCCCATGACCGCGGTGATCGTGCGCAGCGCGGCGAACGTGCAGGCGGGCGCGCGGACGAAGGCGTCCCGGGTCATGCACGGCGTCTGGCTGCTGCTGTTCGCGGCGCTGCTGCCGGACGTCCTCGCGTACATCCCGATCCCGGCCCTGGCGGGCATCCTGGTGCACGCCGGCGCCAAGCTCATCCCCGTCCGGGAGATCGTGTCGCTGTGGCGCGAGCACCGGGGCGAGGCGCTGATCCTGGTCGTCACGGCGCTGTCGATCGTCGCGGTCAGCATGTTCGAGGGCGTCCTCATCGGCCTCGCGCTGGCCGTCGCCAAGACGGCGTGGGAGGCCTCGCACATCAAGCTGGAGGTCGTCGACAAGGGCGCGGGCCCGGTGCAGGCGTACCTGTCGGGCAACGCGACCTTCCTGCGGCTGCCGAAGATCCTCGACAGCCTGGAGGCGCTCCCCCAGGACCGCCCGGTGGAACTCCACCTCTCCGGCCTGCACCACCTGGACCACGCCTGCCGTACGGCCCTGGAGAACTGGGCGGAGCGGCACAGCGCGGCCGGCACCGAGCCGGTGAAGGTCACGGAGGCGAAGATCCCGGCCGTGAAGTAAGGGCGTCGGTGCCTGCTCCGGGATGATCGTGGCCCCGGAGCAGGCACCGGGCATACCCTTGCAGGAGCAGACAGAACGACCTCTCGACGAGGGGGTCAGGATGCTCCAGGAACTGCTGGTGGCGGGCGCGGCGGCCGGTTCCGCGTGCGTGGTGTACGTCGCTGCGGCGGCCAGGGTCGTCAAGCAGTACGAGCGCGGGGTGGTCTTCCGCCTCGGGCAGGTGGCCGGTGAGGTGCGGGCACCCGGCTTCACCATGGTCGTCCCGTTCGTGGACAAGCTCCGCAAGGTCAACATGCAGATCGTGACGATGCCCGTCCCCGCACAGGAGGGCATCACCCGCGACAACGTGACCGTGCGCGTCGACGCGGTCGTCTACTTCAAGGTCGTCGACGCGACCGACGCGATCGTCAAGGTCGAGGACTACCGCTTCGCCGTCTCGCAGATGGCGCAGACCTCGCTGCGGTCGATCATCGGCAAGAGCGATCTCGACGACCTGCTCTCCAACCGCGAAAAGCTCAACCAGGGCCTGGAGTTGATGATCGACAGCCCGTCCATCGGCTGGGGCGTGCAGATCGACCGCGTCGAGATCAAGGACGTGTCCCTCCCCGAGACGATGAAGCGCTCGATGGCCCGCCAGGCCGAGGCCGACCGCGAGCGGCGTGCCCGGATCATCAACGCGGACGCCGAGTTGCAGGCCTCGAAGAAACTCGCCGAGGCCGCCGAGCAGATGTCCGAACAGCCCGCCGCACTCCAACTCCGGCTGCTGCAAACGGTGGTGGCGGTTGCTGCCGAGAAGAACTCGACCCTGGTACTCCCCTTCCCGGTCGAGCTGCTGCGCTTCCTGGAACGAGCGCAGCCACAACAACAGCCCCCCGCGCCACCGCCCGCCGTGGACCATTGACGCCCGCCCGCTGACTGGCGGGCACGGCCCCCGCGCCGGAGGATCGAGGGAGCCGACCGGAAGAGGTGCCCCATGGCCAAGAAGGGCGCGAAGCGCAAGAACGGGGAGAAGGAGGCAAAGGGCAAGGAGATCCCCCTGTCCGACCTCCTGCGCGTCCCCGCCGGCCACCCGGTCGACCTCTCCTCCTACGACGCCGCGGCCACCCCCGGCGGCCCCGCCGACAAGGCCGCAGGACTCAAGGACACCGCCCGGATGGGCGAACACCTCGCCGACCTGCAAGAACGCCTCTGGGCAGCGAGCACGGCAGGCGACGCCCGACGCCTCCTCCTGGTCCTCCAAGGCATGGACACCAGCGGCAAGGGCGGCACGGTCAAGCACGTCATCGGCCTGTTCAACCCCTCCGGCTGCCGGATCAGCGCCTTCAAGGCCCCGACGCCCGAGGAACGCAAACACGACTTCCTCTGGCGCATCAAACGCGCCCTCCCCCACCCTGGCGAGATCGGCATCTTCGACCGCTCCCACTACGAGGACGTCCTCATCGCCCGCGTCCGCGAACTCGCCCCGCACCGCGAGATCAACGACCGCTACGGCCGGATCAACCGCTTCGAGAAGTCCTTGACCGACGAGGGCGTGACCGTCGTCAAATGCTTCCTCCACATCTCCTACGACCAGCAGCAGCGCCGCCTGCTGGAACGCCTCGACAACCCGGACAAGCACTGGAAGTTCAACCCCGGCGACATCACGGAACGGGCCCTGTGGCCCGCCTACCAGCAGGCCTACGAGATCGCCCTCACCCGCTGCTCCACGCCGGAGGCCCCCTGGTACCTGATCCCGGCCGACCGCAAGTGGTACCGCAACTGGGCGATCAGCCGCCTCCTCCTGGAACACCTGACGGCACTGGATCCGCAGTACCCGAAGGCGGACTTCGACGTGGAGGCGTGCCGGGAGCAGCTGCTGAGTTCGGACTGACCACCCGTCCCGGGCCTCATCTCGTGTCGATGACCGGTTAGTCACTTTTATTATCCTATGTTCCTACGGTGACCATTCGAGTACGACGAGTCGCCGCCGCCTGTGCACTCGGCGCCGCGCTCACCGCCTGCGGGGCCCCCTCGGCGCCCCACGCCAGCCGTCCGGCGCCCAGTGCGCCCTCCGCCGCCGTGTCGCGGCCGCCCACGCTCGCGCCCGGTCCCGCCGGTCTGACCCCGGTCTTCAAGAACGGTCCTCGGGTGGACGGAAAGACCGTCGCGCTGACCTTCGACGCCGATATGACCGCCGACGAGGGGCCGCGCGCGGCGAAGGGCGAGCACTTCGACAATCCGCAGCTCATCGCCACGCTGCGCACGCTGAAGGTGCCGGCGACCGTGTTCATGACGGGGCGGTGGGCCGACGAGTACCCGGCCGAGGCCCGTGCCATCGGACGCGACCCGCAGTTCGAGATCGCCAACCACTCCTACAGCCACTACGCCTTCACCGGTGACTGCTACGGCCTGCCGACCGTGTCCCCGGACCGGATGAAGGCGGATGTCGAGCGGGCGTACACCGCTTTCAAGAAGGCGGGCGTGCCGAACGCGATGCCGTACTTCCGCTTCCCCGGCGGGTGTTACGACCGGCAGGCGCTGAAGACGCTGAGCGCGGTCGGTGTCACGGCGGTGCAGTGGGACGTGGTGAGCGGTGACGCGTTCGCGACGGACTCGGACGCGGTGGCCCAGCAGGTGCTGGAGGGTGTGCAGCCCGGCTCTGTCGTCGTCATGCACTGCACGCGCAGCGCCGCCCCGGCGACCGAACGGGCCGTCCGCATGATCGTGCCCGAGCTACGGAAGAAGGGGTACCGGTTCGTGAAGGTCTCCGAGCTGATCGGGGCCACGGACCGGCACCGCTGAGCACCGCGCGCTCCTCTTACGCTGGTCTCATGAGCGACGAAGAGCCGGTGCCGGCGTACGCGGAGTGTGTGCTGTGCCAGGAACCGACCGAGTACCCGGAGTCGTACAAGGGGATCACGCTGTGCCCCGTCTGCGAGTGGCAGGAGGCACAGCGCACCGCCTGTTCAGGGTGAGCGGCGGGAGGTGAGGACGCAGGTCACGGCGGTCGCGGCCGCCGTGACCAGGGCGGCCCCGGCCAGCGGCAGCAGCGGGACCGGGACCGTGCCGGACTGCGAGCCGGTGACCAGGCCGCTCACCGCCGCCTGTGCCGGGGAGCCGGTCACCACCAGGGCGAGCAGCGCCGCCAGCAACATCGCGGGCACCGCGCGGCCGGGTGAGCGCAGCAGCGGCCAGTTGGTGAGCGCGCCCACCGCCGTGCCGAGCAGGGCGCAGGCCAGGGTCGCGAGCAGGCCGGCCGCGGCGGCTGCGGGGAGCGGAACCCGGGTGCGGTGATCGGCGCTCGCCGGGTCGCTGATCAGCGTGACGACGAGGGTGGCCGCCGTGCCGAGCGCCGCCGCGGTGGTCAGCGCGACCAGCAGACAGGCGAGGTGCGCCCGCGCGGGGCCGACCGCCGCCGCGACACAACTGCGCGCCGCGGGCGGCTCGTTGGTCGTACAGATCCGCACCAGCCAGGCCGCTACGGGGAGCAGGGCCGCGGCCGTGTAGCCGAGCGAGTCGAGCACCGGCTGGCCGCCCTGGACACCGATGCCCAGGAACGCGGCGTACAGGATGAACGGCGGGAGCCAGCGCTGGGAGCGCAGGAGAAGGGCGGCCTGGTAGCGCAGGAGGGCCGTCATCGCCGTCATCGCGGTCACCGGGGGCTTTCGTCGTCGAGGGGAAGGTCGTCCGTGCGCCGGTTCAGGCTCACCACGTGCCAGGGCGGCCGGGCCGTCAGCAGGGCGCGGAGCAGGACATCCGAGTGGGAGGCGGCAACGGTGAGGCGGTGGGTTCCGGGGGTGAGTTCTGTGGACGAGGTGAGCAACCGGGTCGCCTCGGCGGGGAGTTGGCCTCCCGGCGGGCCCTGGATGTCCAGGGCGACCTGCGGCCCGGACGGTGAAGTGGGCTTGTCCGTACGGAGGTTGAGGGTTCCGTCCGTGACTGTGTACGTCGCGTCGGGTGCCCCCGCGAGGCGGCGCGGGTCGTGGTCGACGAAGACCACGGCTCCGCCGGCCGCGGTGCGTTCGGCGACCGCCCGTTCCAACTCGGCCCTCGCGCCCTCGTCCAGGCCGGTCCACGCCTCGTCGAGGACGAGCAACTCCGGCTCGGCGAGCAGGGCCTGGGCCACGGCGACCTTCTGGCTGCTGCCCTTCGAGAGGCGGGTCATGGGGGTGCCGGCGTAGGCGGTGGCGCCGAAGCGGTCGAGCCACTCGCTCGCGACGCGGGGCGCTGCCGCGCGGGAGAGGCCGTGCACCGTGCCGAGGTGGGTGAGGTAGGCCTCGGCGGTGAACGGGAGTGCCTGGGGGAAGCGTTCGGGGACGTAGGCGGTGCGGGGGCGGCCGGTGATTTTGCCTTCGGTGGGGGCGTCTATGCGGGCGAGCAGGCGGAGGAGGGTGGATTTGCCGGTGCCGTTGGGTCCGTCTACGCGGGTGAGGGTACCGGGAGGTATCTCCAGGTTTACGGCGCGGAGGATCCAGGGGCCGTGGATTCCGTAGCGGCGGCCGACGTTGTCCAGCTGTAGATCGCGTCGCATGGGGGCATCTTCTCGCGAGAGCGCCGTGGGGGTGCGTGGTTTTGCGGCGGGTGCGGGCTCGTTGTGGCTGGTCGCGCAGTTCCCCGCGCCCCTTGGGTGGGTCCCCTTGACGGTGTTTGTAAGGGCCGCTCCCTTGCCTGGCAGACTGGAGGGTGTGACCAGTGATTCCACCGTTTCCGGCGACAACGCCGACCCCTTCCTCAATGAGCCCACCTCTCGCGACGAGGCTCCCCAGTTCGTGCTGCCCCTTGTTGTGCGGATCGAGCGGGACGCTCCCCCGGCTCGTACGGACGCGCTGGAGACGGCCGCTCGGGCCGTGCTGACGATCCTGAGTGATGAGCGGGCCGTCGGGGACGGGGAGTGGGCGCAGGTCATGCGGGACTGGCAGGACGCGCGGATCCGGAAGGTGGTCCGGCGGGCGCGCGGGGCCGAGTGGCGGCGGGCCGAGGCGCTGCCCGGCATCACGGTGACCGGGAAGTCGGCGGAGGTACGGGTCTTCCCGCCCGTTCCGCTCGACGGCTGGCCCAAGGACCTCGCCCGGCTCCAGGTCTCCGGCACCGACCTCGACGACCCCGAACCGCCGTCCGACGCGGACCCCACGGCACCGGTGCTCTGGCTCAACCCCGACCTCGACATGTCCGCCGGCAAGACCATGGCCCAGACCGGCCACGGCGCCCAACTCGCCTGGTGGGAACTGTCGGACGAGGAGCGGACCGCCTGGCGCGAGGCCGGCTTCCCGCTCTCGGTCCGCACCGCCGCCCCCGCCCGGTGGGCCGAACTCACCGCCGGCGGGCTGCCGTTGGTCAAGGACGCGGGCTTCACGGAGATCGCACCGGGCTCGGCGACCGTCGTGGCCGAGCACCCGGCGCTCGGACGGGCCTGAGGCAGCGCAACCGCGGTGTCCGCGGCGCCCGTTGTGGGAAACGTACGGCTGTGTCGGGCGGTTGCCCGGCCGTATCAGGACCTGCCCGGCCGAGGCGGGGTGCCCGGCCGGGGCGACGGCTGGTCGGCCGGCACTCCTTTGGCGCCGCGCGGACGTTGAATCTCTTGACGCCGGTGACCACCACACGACCGGCCCGGACTACCCCTGCCGGCTGTCGACGGCCCGGGGTCCGGCCGGAGCGGGCCGAGTCCACGGGATCAGTGCCGGAACGCGGGCGCGGTAGGCGTCGTAGGACGCACCGAAGCGGTCGGCCATCATCCCGTCCTCCACGCGCACCCGGCGCAGCAGCCACGGCACGGCGACGGCCAGGAACACGATCCAGATGCCGAAGCCGCAGGCCAGCATCCCGCCGAGGACCAGCCCCAGGAGCCCGGTGTAGATGGGGTGCCGCACTATTCGGTACGGGCCCTCGGTGCGCAGTTCATGGTGTTCGTGGACCAGCGGGATGCTGGCCCACATGACGCCCAGCACCCAACGCGCCCACAGCAGCAGGGCGGTGGAGGCGACGGCGAACACCGCGCCCAGGAGTGCGAGTTCGGGCTGCCAGTACTGGAGGTGGTGCCAGAAGGAGTCCGGGGAGTGTCTGATCAGCAGGGAGAAGGCATAGGCGCCCACGAGCAGCAGCGCCCGCCGGGGCAGGGTGCGGCGCAGGCCGTGTGCCCAGCCGCTCAGCCCGGACTCGCTCTTCACGCCGAAGTAGACGGCGCCCGCGATCCAGGCCACGACGAAGATCGCGACACAGATGCCGGTGAGAGCGACGAGTGCGGAATGTAGTGAGCCCATGGCACAAGGCTGCGCCCCGACCTGCGTCGATCACCACCACCCACGGGCTGATTCAGCGGCTCCACCCTCGGGTGGAGACCCATGACTCACGCCATGACTCCCGCCATGGCTCACGGTCGACATGACGTCGACATGACGTCGAGGTGACCCAGATCACGGCGGATCGTGGCATCGGACAGCCCCGCCGGAGCGTCCCCCTTCAGAAAGTCCACGAGAGGGAACCGACCGTGCGCCGTGGCTACAAATGGGTCGACCGCGAACTGGCCCGGATGGACCCGGACACCGACTGGGAACGCATGATCTCGCTCTACGTCGGCCACCGCGTCCCCGAGTTCGCGCTGGCGATGATGGTCTATCCCGGCACCATGCGCATGATGCAGCCGGGCTTCGGATCCGCCACCCTCGCCCACACCGGGAAGCTGGAGAAGCGGCCCCGGCGGCGTTTCGAGGACGGCAACGAGTTCCTGATGGCCTGGATGGTGGACGGGTTGTCCAGCACTGCGGGCCGCACGGCCGCCGAGCGGCTCAACCGCATCCACCTGGCCATCGCCCGTGCGACACCGCACCTCCCCGGCAACTTCGACGACGTCGACGACTTCGTCTATCCCCTGGTCCTGCTGGCCACCTCCGCCGACCGTCTGCAGACCTCGCTGGGCCTGCCCGGTACGAGCGAGACCATGAAGACCGCCTGGCATCGCTGGGCGCAGACCCTCTTCCGCCTCCTGGAGCGCGAGTCCGGCCCGCTGGCCGACGAGTGCTTCCCCGAGGACTGGGACGCGATGACCGAGTTCGCCCTGAAGTTTGAGTCCCGACCGTATGAGGAGACGGAGTCCGGCCACCGGGTGGCGACGGCGATGATGGAGTTCTTCGCCGAGTACTGGTTCCCCACCCCCTTACGGGCGTTCGGCCGGGACCTGACCCGGTACCTCGCCGGCGAGCGGGTCTGCCGGCTGCACCGGATCGGCTGGCTCTCCCCTCGCCGCGAGCGTGCGGTCCGCGTCTTCCTGAAGTCCGCGTTCCTCGCCCAGCGCCTCCTGCCCGACTACCGCAGGCCGCTTCCCGAACGGCTCCGGCGAACCCGGCGGACCCGGCGCGGGCCGTCCGCCACAAGCCCCTCCCTCGGGTGAGGCGCCTCAACTACCCAGCATTTTCAGGGTCCGTCGATGCCACACCAACGGACTCCTCTCGTCGTCGGACCGCATCGCGAGCACCCGCAGCACGATGATGTCGTGGTCGCCGGCCGGATAGCTGTGCTCGACCGTGCACTCCAGCCACACCGGTGCGCCGTCGAGGAAGATGGCGCCGGATTCCGCCTCCACCGTGCGCAGATCGGTGAAGCGGGCCGCCTTGCTGCGGGAGCCGAGTTGGCGGGCCTTGTCGCTGTGGCCCTCGCCCAGCACGGAGATCCCGATGGTCCTCGCGCGGGACAGCAACGGCCAGGTCGTAGAGGTGTGTTGGGCCGCGAAGGAGACCATGGGCGGGTTGTGGGAGACGCCGACCGCGAACGACGAGACGATCATGACGGTCGGTTCGCCGTGGACGCGTGCCGCGAGAGCCGCGACGCCCGACGGGAACCCGGAGAACGCGCTGGTGATCTCCCCGGGATCCGAGGTGACGCCGTCCAGATCCTCCAGGCCTGCCATGCCCTCGCTTGCCGTCATCGTGCAACCCCCGTCCGCATCCGGCCTCATGAGGCCTCGTCAGGATTCATCACGCGACTCCTGTGGGTAGGTGTGGCGCGGCGGACACCGGCAGGGGTCCGTTGCCAGGAGGCTCGGTACGAAGGAGTGCGCACGCCAGGAGGCAGAGCACTCCGACCGCCGCGAGCCCGCCGAGCGTCGTCGCGTAGCCGCGCCCGGCCAGCAGGACCGCGCACACCGCACTGCCCAGTACCGCGCCAAGTTGCTTCATGGCGTTGAAGGTTCCGGAGGCGGCGCCGACCTCGTCCGGGGCGACCGAAGTCACCGCCGCGATCGAAAGGGGCGACCAGACAAAGGAGTTGGCGACTCCGTACACCGCGAAGGTGGCGGTAAGTGCGGAGATCGGGGCGTCCGTCGCGACGAGCACCGCCGACGTCCCGATGGACAGGACGAGGGCACCGGAACCGATGACGGCGACCGCGCGAGCCCCGATCCCGTTGTTGAGCCGGGCCGACACCGGCGCCCCCAACAGGCAGACCACGCCCATGGGTACGAGGGTGAGGGCGGCCGCGCCGGCATCGAGCCCGCGCTCCCGCTGGAGGTACAGCATCAGCGGGATCATCGCCGACCCGGAACAGAAGGCCGCCGCGGCACCGGCCCAGGCCGCGACGACGAACCCCCGCCTGCGCAACAACTCGACCGGCACCAGGGCACGTTGACCGTCCCCGCGCTGGAACCACACCACGCCCGCGACCACCACCACACCGACAACGACGAGCAACCACCTTGGTACGCCCAGCACTTCACCACTCGCCGCGTCCGTGCCCTGGATACCGATCACCAGCGCACCGACCCCGCTCGCGTTCGCGCAGATCGCCCACACCGGGATGCGCGCCTCCTGCCGCGGCAGCACCGGCACGAACACCGCCACGGCCACCAACGCACCGACACCCACTGGCACGTTGACCCAGAACACCGCGGGCCAGCCTCCGGCGGCGACAAGGAACCCGCCCAGCAACGGCCCGACAGCCACCGCCGCTCCCCCGACCGCGCCCCACACACCGAGCGCTACGGCGAGCTTCGGCGGCCGGAACAGCGCCTTGATGAGCGTCAGGCACTGCGGTGTCATCAGCGCGGCCCCGATGCCCTGCACCACCCGCCATGCCACAAGTGCCGTGATGGAGGCCGCGGTTGCGCACAGCAGCGACCCGAGCGTGAAGGCCGCGAGCCCGACCAGGTGGACGCGCCGATGGCCGTACCGGTCCCCCAGCCGTCCCGCGACGACCAACGGCACCGCACAGGCGATGAGATAGCCGCTGTTGACCCACATCGCGGCGGTCTCGTCGGCGTGCAGTCCGCTGATCAGGGACGGCAGCGCGACCGAGGTGATCGTGCTGTCCAGCAGGAGCATGAAGAACCCGGTGCAGAGGCTGCCGAGAGCGAGCCAGTCGCGCCGGCCGCCCACGTCCCCATCCCCGACCTCACCCTCACCCGCACTCACCGCGGGCATCTCAAACTGCCAGGTTCTCGCGGAGAGTCGGCCCCTGGTACGGCGGCGCGAGCGCACCCCGGCGGCGCAGTTCGGGCAGCAGCAGTTCACTGATCGCGGCGAAGCCGGAGGGCATGGCCAGCGGACTGGAGAACATGAAGCCGCCGCGCGATCCGGTCGAGGCGAAGGTCTCCTCCAACGCGTCGGCCACGGCCACCGGATCGCCGACGACGCTGTGGTCCAGGCCCGTCGCCCTCCCCCGCCCGTGCTCGAAGAACTCGCTACGGCTCATGGTGCGGTCCGCGCCGAACTCCGCGACGAGCGAGCCGACGATCCCGGCGGGACTCGCGTTGGCCGCCGCCAACTCGTCCCGCAGTTCTCCCAGTTGGAAGGAGCGGGGAAGCGTCGAGAAGTCGTAGCCGGCGTTGTGCGAGAGGTAGGTGGCGACGGCCTCCTCGTTCCAGAACTCGTGCACCGCCTCGCAGCGCGCCGACGCCTCGGCCTTCGTACGGCCGACGATCACCTGGGTCGCCCAGAGGATGCCCACGTGCTCCGGGTCCCGCCCCTCGGCGAGGAGGGCCTCGTCGAGCAGTTTGCGGTGACGTCGCTGGCCGGCGAGGTTGCCGCCGAAGCCGAAGACGAGGTCGGCGAAACGGGCCGAAGCGGCAATGCCCCGGGGCGAGTTGCCCGCCTGGACGATGAGCGGGTGGTACTGCGGACCGGGCACGGACGCGAGCGGACCCTTGACCGTGAAGAAGCGCCCCTCGTGGTCGATGGGGTGAACTTTCTCGGGGTCGGCGAACCGCCCCGTGCCGCGGTCGCGGACGATCGCGTCCGGCGCCACCGAGTCCCACAACGCCCGGCAGACGTCGACGAATTCCTCCATCCGCTCGTACCGCAGATCGTGGTCCATCAGCTCGGCGAACCCGTAGTTGGCCGCGTCGGCACCCCGCGTCGAGGCGACCACGTTGAAGGCGATCCGGCCGCCGGTCACATGGTCGAGCGAGTTCAACAGCCGTGCGACGTAGAAGGGATGCATGAACGTCGAGGAGTACGTCAGCCCGAAGCCGACCTTCTCCGTCACCGTGGACATCGCGGCGATCACCGGTGCCATGTCGTGGCGCGGCCACTGGATGCCCCACTCCACGGCCGGTGCGATGCTGCCCCGCCAGGTGCTGGGGATGCCGCTGCCGTCACCGAAGAACAGCAGGCCCACGCCCGCGCGTTCGGCGGTCTGCGCCAGCTCCATGAACATGCGGACGTCCGGGAAGTCCCGCCCGATCCACGAGCCCTGTCGCGCCCAGGCACCCTCGGTGTGGGTGAAGGAGAGGTCGTAGCCGATGTGGATTCCGGTCATCGCGCGGCCTTCTTCCACAGCTCGGCCACTTCGTCGGCGTCGCTCAACACGGCCACGTTCAGGCCCAGTTGGAACAGGGCGGCGGCGTTGACGTGGTGGTCGTAGGCGGTCGTCGTGTCCTGCGGTACGACGACCGGCCAGTCGAGTTGGACGGCGTCCTGTGCGGTGGCGTACACGCAGCACTCGCTCGTCAGGCCGACGACAGTGAGCCAGTCGTGGCCGGCGGCGCGCAGCCGTGCGTCGAGATCGGTGCCGAGGAAGCCGCTGTAGCCTCGCTTGACGACGCTCAACTCCCCCTCCTCCGGCTGCATTTGATACCACTCGGCGCCGGGCGTCCCGACCCGGCACGGCTCGTCCGGGCTCATGGGTGCGTCGTAGTCGCCCTCGCGCAGCCAGTTGCTGGACCGCCACGGCCGCGCCGGATCGCTGCCCAACTCGACCCAGACGACCGGCACTTCGGCGGCACGTGCGGTATCGACGAGCTCGGCGATGCGGGTGACCGTCCGATCGAGAGTCGCCAGCGCCGTGTCCGTCAGGCCGTACGCACCGATCCGCTCCGGATCGGCGAAGTCACGTTGCACATCCACGACGACGAGCGCGGGCCTGCTGAACGGCCCGGCGAGCTGGGCGAGTTGTCTGTCGCGCAGGTCGGACATCAGGCCGCCACCTCGTCGCGGGCCCGCAGTTCGGGCAGCACGGTCTCGCCGAACAGCAGCATGTCCTCGTCGTACTCCGGGAAGATCAGCATGAGTCCGTCGAGGTCGGCCTCCCGCACGATGTACTCGATGTGCTCGGTGACCGTACGGGCCGAACCTGCGACGTACGGCGTCTGGAAGGCCGCCTCCCCGTCGGCGCCGTCGGCCCACGCGCGGGCCTGGTCGGCGGGTACGCCCCAGGTGTGCCGCATATGGGCGAGCGCCTCACGATCGACGCCGACGCCCCACTCCTTCACCTTCTTGACGGCCAGCTCGTCGGTGTCGTCCTGGACGACGGTGAGCATCGAATACGTCTTGCACACACGGCCGTTGGCCTTCGCCCGCGCATGCACGTCGGCCGAGAGCGACCGCATGTCGTCGAGGCTGTCGGCGGCGAGAAAGGCGCCGTCGGCGTACCGCGCCTGGAACCGCCGCGCGTCCTCGGACCGCCCCGCGCTGATGAGGGTCGGCCGGGTCGCCGGATGCGGCCGGGACTCGCAGTCGACGAGGTCGAAGTACGGGGTGCGCAGCGTGACGGAGTCCTCGGTCCACAGCCGCGTGACCGCCTCCGCCCACAGCTCCGTCATCCGATAACGGTCTCCATGGCTCAACTCCGGGTCCCAGTCCCCGAATTGCTCAAACTCTCCCGCGTACGACCCGTTCACGATGTTCATCCCGGCCCGCCCGCCGGAGATGTCCTGGAGCGTGGTGAGCATCTTCGCCGCGACGGCGGGGTTGTGGACATTGGCGTGCAGGGTCGCCCAGATCTTGACCCGGCTCGTCGCCTCGGCGAGCGCCGCCATCATCGTCATCGACTCCAGCGAACGGCCCCAGTGGTCCGTACTCCCGCCGAAACCACGCCACTTGGCCATCGACATCACGAAGTCGAGCCCGATGCTCTCCGCGTGCACGGCGGCACGCCTGTTGTACGCGTAGGTCGCCTCGGGATGCGGCGCGGTGGTGGACAGCATCCAGCCGCCGTTCCCGATGGGGAGGAAGATTCCATACTCTTTCGCGGGCACGTCACGGACCTTTCTACGGCTCTGCGGGTCTCTTGCGTTCTTACGGCGCGGGCCAGACGAGCTTGTCGCCGCTGTAGATGTCCTTGACGAAGGACGGGTCGAACCACCCCGCGGCCTTGGCGGCGGTCACACTGCCCGGCACGATCTTGAACTGGTGCAGCATGGCGACGAGTTGGGTGACGTTGTCGGTGTCGATCCCGCCGAGCGGCTGTCCGGGCGTCGGGTTCTCCTTGACGACCTGCGTCTCGGTCTTCCAGATCGTCGCGTTCAGCTTCTTGTCGTAGGTCGGCCCGGACAACTTGGCCGCGTAGCCCACGCATTCACTGATGTGAGCCTCGCTGGCCGAGCAGTACTGATACGCGTGCAGCGCGGCCCGCAACACGTCCTCGACGGCATGCGGATGCGCCTTGGCGAACGCCGGGTTGACCGCCATCGCCCCGATCGAACTCGGAATCTTGTAGTCGACCGGCTTCCACACGGTGACGTCCTTGCCGGCCGCCTTCAGCTGATTCGGCTCGTTGGAAATGAACCCGGTGAGCGCTTCGAGACCACCCTGCTTCCGCGGCAGCACCGAGGGGTCGTACCCCTCCTTGACCAGCTTGAGCGAGTCCCACTTGACCCCGGCCTTGACCAGCATCGCCTCGACGGCGGCCGGGACATACCCCTTGTGCCCGACGACCTTCCCGTCCAGCTGGGTCAGGTCGGTGATGTCCTTGTTGGTCATCAGGATGTCGAGACCGGCATTCGAGTACGAGGAAATCCCCTTGATGTCAATCCCGTTGGCCTGCGCCTGGATCAGATCCTGCTCGGAGATCGCGGACACGGTCGCCTGTCCACCAGCGAGCAGCTTGGTGTTCTGCGCGGTATCACCGCTTCCGGGCTTGAGATCGACGGTGAGGCAGAGGTCCTTGAAGTAGCCGAGCTTGGCGGCCGCGATGTATTCGAGGATCGAGACGGATGACTGGAACTGATACCCGGAGAGATACGTGATCTTCCCGGCCTCCTTGTTCTCGGCGCACCGCTTAGCGGAGATAGCGGAACCGGCCGAACCGGCGGACGTACTGTCGTCCGACCCGGAGCCACATCCGGCGACTCCGAGCACCATAACGGCGGCGACGAGGGCAGGTCTGGTGAGAGGATAACGAGGCATGAGCGGACTCCAAACTGGCTGAAGAGCCGGTGAATTGATGAACGAGGGCCCAGACAGGCGCCCCTTTCAGGGGCGCGGGGAACTGCGCGACCAGCCCCCACCGGCCCGCAGACAAAAACCGTGCCGTCAGGCTCAATCCGTACTGTCGTGCCAATGCAGGACACGCCGCTCAACGACAGTCACCGCGAGCAACAACAGCACGCCCATCACCGCAAGCACGAGGATCGAGGCGTAAACAACAGGAAGTTGATTCATGGAGGAGGCAACACTGATCGCGGTACCCAGTCCCCCCGTAGACCCGGACGCCGACATCTCCGCGACAACCGCCCCAATGATCGACAGCGGAAAGACAATCCGCAGCGCGGCAAAGAGATACGGCAGAGCATTAGGCACACGCACATGCCACAACAACTCAACCCGGCTCGCATCCAACGTCCGATACACCTGCAACACCTGCTGCGGCACAGACCGCAACCCCGTAGCGGTATTGATGAGAATCGGAAAGAAGCAGATCAACCCAGTGATGATCAGCTTGGGCATGGGCCCGAACCCGAAAGCCACGACAAGCGCCGGCGCGATGGCAACCAACGGCGTCACATTGAGGACGACAGCGATCGGCATCACCGCCCGCCGCACCAACGGCAGTTCACTGGTCAGCACCGCGAGGACGAACGCCCCGACGAACCCCATCCCCAGCCCGGCCGTAGCCTCACCAAGGGTGACAAGCGCGTTGTGGACGTAGTAGCCGAGTTGATCGGACAGCGAACTACCGACATCGGACAACGGCGGTAGCAGATACGGAAGTTGTTCAGCTCCCCAGTGCCAGAGCCCGCCAAGCAGCACCAGCATCACGACAAGCGGCAACCACACGGCCGGCCGGACCCACGCGATCCGCGACCTAGGGTGCTTCAGACTGAACCGGGACGGTTCGACAGGCGGCTGTGTCTTCGCCACCGGAGCGGTGGTGCGTTCGTCGGCAACGGTCATGTCCCTCACGCCCCCACTCACGCCGCTTCGCTGTGCCACGCGCGCCGCAGCCGCTCTCGAACCAGGTCCTCGTACTCGTGGAAGCGCCGTTCCCCGAAGAGCCGTTCACCACGAGGCCGAGGCAGATCGACATCGATGCTCTCGACGATCCGGCCGGGGTTGGGCGCCATGACGACGACGGTGTCGGAGAGCCGTACGGCCTCGGACACGGAGTGAGTGACGAACAGAACGGTCGTCCGCAACTCCTCCCACAGATCGAGGAGTTGGTCCTGAAGGCTCTCTCGGGTGAACTCGTCGAGCGCCGAAAAAGGCTCGTCCATGACCAGCACATCGGGCTGCAGCCCGAACGCCCGCACAATCGCGGCACGTTGACGCATGCCGCCGGACAACTGGGCAGGAAGCTTGTGCAGGGCGTCGCCAAGACCGGCCTTGACGAGGAGTTCCTTCATGTCGGGGACGGCCGCGGCCTGCCGCTCGGCGAAGTCCGCGATGCGCTCACGCCGCTTGCCCGCACCCCGGTTGATCTTCTGCGGCAGCGTGACGTTGCGCAGGACCGACAGCCACGGCAGCAGCGCGGGGCTCTGCGGCACGAGGCCGATCATCTTGGCCGCGCACGCCTCCGCCGGTGTCACCCCGTGCACCAACACCTCGCCGAGGTCCGGCTGTTCGAGGCCCGCGACGAGACGCAGCAGGGTGGACTTTCCGCAGCCGCTGGGGCCGATGAGACTGACGAAACGGCCCGACGGCACCGTCAGGTGAACGTCGTCGAGGGCCGTGGTCGCGGCGGACCCGAAGCCGTAGACCCGTCGTACCGACCGCAGTTCGAGTGCTGGCGTACCAGTCACCTTCACGCTCCCATCCATGTCGCGGGCACAAGTGCCCGATCCTGGAAGTCGGAGAGCGTGCGTAGCGAGTGCGACTGACTGCCACGCGGAAATCCGCTTAGGTGCCCCCGACCGTAGGAAGATTGTGTTTCGGGATGGCGTAGTTGACTGTTACGGGCGTTTTACGTCTGGCTTCGCCGAAGATCGCAGCGGGGCGACCGTACTGCCGTCGAAGACGTGGATCTCGATCCCGAGGTCGGCCGCGGCCCGTGCCACCCAGCCGCCGAGGGCCTGCACGATCAGCTCGGTGACCAGCAGCACCGCGCGCTCGGCGGTAGGTACGGACTCCCGCAGCCAGAGCAGTTTGAACATGTCCGCCATGACCTTGTTGCGGTACGCGGGCTTGTACGCACCCTGGTTGCCGACCAGTTGGACGAGTACGCGGCAGCCCGCGTCGATCCCCTCGACCTCGACCCGGCTGCCGTCGGGCAGCATGAGCGGCTTCGGGCGCAGCGGCGTGCCGAGGCGGTCGCCGAGCGCGAGCAGCATGCGGCGCTCGACGGAGCCCTCGGCGAACCGGCTCCACTCGGTGGGGGCGTCCAGGACGATCAGGTGCACGCGCCGCATCCTAGGAAGGGTCCGTTTCCCCCGTGTTGCTTAGGGTGGACCACCATGAGAGCAGGCGGAGCGACGAGGACACCTGACGAGGACGCGGGTACGGCACGGCCCGACGGCCGGGTCGAGCGGGGCAACCGCACCCGGCAACTGGTCCTGCGCCGCACCGTCGACATCGCCTCCGTCGAGGGCCTGGAGGCGCTGACCGTCGGCCGGCTGGCCACCGAGCTGCGGCTCAGCAAGAGCGGGGTCTTCGCGCTCTTCGGCTCCAAGCAGGAGCTCCAACTGGCCACCGTGCGCGAGGCCGCCCGCATCTACACCGAGAAGGTCATCAGGCCCGCCGCCGAAGTCCCGCCCGGCGTAGGCCGGTTGTGGCGGCTGTGCGAGCTGTGGCTGGAGTACTCACGGGGGCGGGTCTTCCCCGGCGGCTGTTTCTTCTACGGGGTCATCGCCGAATTCGACGCCCGCTCCGGTCCCGTGCACGACGCGATGGCCGGCGCGCAGCGGGACTGGATGGCCCTCGTGGAGCGAACGGCCGCCGAGGCCCGGGACACCGGCGAGCTGCGGACGGACACCGACATACCCCAACTCGCCTTCGAGGTCGTCGCGTTGATGGAGACGTCCAACGCGTTCTCCGTCCTGCACGACGAGGAGACCGCGTACCGCCGGGCCCGCGTCGGTATAGCGGACCGCCTTCGATGCGCGGCCACGGACCCTTCGACGGCTCCGCAAGTCCCCTGACATACAAGGCATTTCACCTCCCCACAGACGGCGCTTTTCCCTTCACCTCACTTCGGCCGAAAACAAGTAGCACGACCGTTCGCACAGTTTTAGGCTCAGGCCCCATGACAGCCACCGGAACGGACATCGTCGAGCTCGACCGGATCGCCGTGTACGAGGCTTTGCGCGTAGTGGAGTTGGCGCAGGAGGAGGACTGGGCGCGGGACACCCCCTGCGCGGGGTGGGACCTGCGGCGGCTCGTGGCGCACATGGCAGCGCAGCATCACGGGTTCGCGGCCGCCGCGCGCGGCGCGGGCCAGGACAGGGCGTACTGGCGGGAGCCGGAGGACATGAGCGAGCCGGCCCGGACGCACCGCGCGGCGGCCACCGCCGTCCTCGCCGCGTTCGCCGAACCCGGCGCCCCCGAGCGGGAGTTCGCACTGCCGGAGCTGGGCGCGACCTTCCCCGGCCGGACCGCGATCGGCTTCCACTTCATCGACTACGTCGTCCACGCCTGGGACGTCGCCGCCACCCTCGGCACCGAACTCGACCTGTCGGACGACGTGTTGGACATCGCCCTGGTGGTGGCCCGACTGGTGCCCACCGAACCGGCCGTCCGCGGACCGGAGTTCGCCTTCGCCCCGCCCCTCGACGTACCGCCGGACGCCAGCCCGCTCGACGAGACGCTACGGCTACTGGGCCGGACGCCGGAGCACTGGCCCGTTAAGGGCTGACGACAGGACCGGCGAAGGGCCGCCGAACTCGCCTACTTTGCCTGCCCTTTGAGCAAAGCTGCCCTCCCTTTGAACAAGGAAACCGCCCCGCGCGTACCTCCTGTCACTACTGGCCACGCGTCGACTTCTCCAACGACCAGTTGGTTCCCCCGGGAGGCTCCCCTTGCGTCGTATCAACGGTACGGCTGTGTTCATCGCCACCATCTTCGCCACCACCGGTGCGCTCGTCTTTCCCGTGTGGTCGTACGCCGACCGGGCGGGCACCGGGCAGGCGAACGTGGCAGCGGGCACCGTGAACACCGAGTGGGGGCCGTTGACGGCCGCCGACCGGGATCTGATCGTGCGGGTGCGGCTGGCCGGGCTGTGGGAGCTGCCGGCCGGGCAGCAGGCGATCGAGCGGGCGCCCAGCCAGGCGATCAAGGAGGCCGGTGACCACCTCATCGTCGGCCACACCGACCTCGACAAGCGGGTGCGGATCGTCGCGGCCCAGCTCAATGTCGCGCTGCCCAACGTGCCGAACGAGCAACAGCAAGGCTGGCTGCGGGAGATGAGCGCGGCGACCGGCGCCGAGTACGAGTACAAGTTCGTCAACCTGCTGCGGGCCGCGCACGGCAAGATCTTCCCGGCCATCGGCGCCGTACGGAACAGCACGCGCAACACCCTCGTGCGGCAGCTGGCCTCGGACACCAACCAGACCGTGCTCGACCACATCACGATCCTGGAGAAGACCGGGCGGGTCGACTTCGACGCGATCGCCAACGGGGTCGCGAACGCCTCGACCGCCAGCCCGACCGGCCCCCCGGCGCCGGTGCCCGGCCAGGTGGCGCCCTCGGCCCCCGTCGCCGAGGCGAGCCCGAACATCCGGACCACCTCCCGGCCGTCCCCGGCCGCACCGGGCACGGTCAACACCGGCCGCCCGGATCCGGTCGACTCGAACGGCGTCCTGGGTTAGGGCCCCCTCGGCCGCCCGGGTCCCGGCCCCGAAGTCCTGGCCCCGAACCTCAAATGTTGCTCTGAAAGTGACGCGGCCGAGGTTCGGGGCCTTGCCCGTGGGCGATACCCCCGTCACACCGGACAGCGGACTTGTGGAGTTCATGACCTGCACGGAGAACGGGGGGACGGACGATGGAGCGACTGGGAACGGGCATCGGCTGGCGGCCGGAGATCGCGGACGCCGTGGAACGCATGCCGGGCATCGACTGGGTCGAGGCCGTGGCCGAGAACGTCTGCCCCGGCCACCTCCCCGACTCCCTGCTACGGCTGCGCGAGCGCGGAGTGACGGTCATCCCGCACGGCGTCTCCCTCGGCCTCGGCGGCGCCGACCGCCCGGACGAGGGCAGACTGACGGCGCTCGCCGAGCGGGCCGAGGCGCTGGGCGCGCCGCTGGTCACCGAGCACATCGCGTTCGTCCGCGCGGGCGGCCCGCTGACCGCCTCCCCGCTCCTGGAAGCCGGCCACCTGCTGCCCGTACCGCGCACCCGCGACGCCCTCGACGTGCTCTGCGAGAACATCCGCATCGCCCAGGCCGCACTGCCCGTACCCCTCGCGGTCGAGAACATCGCCGCGCTGCTCGCCTGGCCGGGCGAGGAGATGACCGAGGGACAGTTCCTCTACGAACTGGCCGACCGCACCGGCGTACGGCTCCTCATCGACGTCGCCAACCTGCACACCAACCACGTCAACCGCGGCGAGGACCCGGCCAAGGCCCTCGCCGAACTCCCCGTCGAGGCCATCGCCTACGTCCACGTCGCGGGCGGCATCGAACGCGACGGCGTCTGGCACGACACCCACGCGCACCCGGTCCCCGCGCCGGTCCTCGCCATCCTGACCGACCTCGCGTCCCGCGTCTCCCCGCCCGGGGTGCTGCTGGAGCGTGACGACAACTTCCCCGAACCGGCCGTGCTGGAGCGGGAGTTGGAGGCGATTCAGGGGGCGCTGACCAAGGGGTGGGCACGGTCGGCCGCGCGCGGGGCGCCTTCGCGGGAAGGGCAGACGATCAGCGCCGTAGAGGCATCGAAGACGGCACCCGCGCACGAGGCCACCGCCGCCGCCCGTCAGCGCCTCGGCCTCGCCCAGACCGCCCTCCTCTCCGCCCTGGTCGCCGGGACTCCCGTCCCCGACGGGTTCGACCGGGTGCGGCTCGGTGTGCAGGCGCGGGCGCTCGGGGTGAAGCGGGCCGATGTCGTGGCGAAGGTGGCGCCCGAACTGCCGGAGATTCTCGGGGAGTTGTACCGGCCGGCCTTCCTCGCGTACGCGCACTCGCACCCGATGACCGGCGGTTACCGGCGTGACGCGCTGGACTTCGCGGGGCAGCTGCTGCTGTCGGGCGGGCCAAAGGACGCGGAGGTGCGGCGGGAGGTGCGGGAGTGGTGGCTGGAGCGGTCGGGGCCCGCCCCGCGTTCGACGCGGCCGGCGGTCCGGCTCGCGCGTGCCACCCGGCGGGTGCTGCTGCGCCGTTGAGGGGTTCAGGCGGCGCCGACCAGGGGCCTTGGAAGGTGACAGTGACTCCACAGTAATATTGCGGTCCCGCACGAGAGGCGCACGAAAAGCACACTCACGTGCGGTGCCGTAACAGGAGGCACCCCATGCGACCGCGACCACCCGTAAAGGGCCGAGGCATAGTCAGTGGCACCGGCGTCATCGTCATCGGCCTGACCGCGACCCTGGCCGCGCTGGTCTTCCCGGTCTGGTCCTACGCCGACCGGTCCGGGACGACCGGCGCCAGCGTGCTCAGCGACCAGACCGTGACGACGCAGTACGGACCGTTGTCCGCCCTGGACCGGGACTTCGTCACCAGGGTCCGGCTGGCCGGGCTGTGGGAGCTGCCGGCCGGGCAGCAGGCGGAGGAGAAGGGCACGACCGCGGCCGTGCGGACGGCGGGGCAGCACCTCATCGACGGCCACACGTTCCTGGACGAGCGGGTGCGGGACGTCGCCGCCCGGCTCGGGGTGCCGCTGCCCAACCAGCCCAACGCGCAGCAACAGCAGTGGCTCGCCACGCTGAACGCGGCGCAGGGCGTGGACTTCGACCGCAAGTTCGCCAACATCCTGCGCCTCGCGCACGGCAAGGTGTTCACGGTGGTCGCGCAGGTCCGCGCGACCACCCAGAACTCCCTGGTCCGCGCCCTCGCCGACGACGCCAACACGACCGTCCTGGACCACATCAAGGTCCTGGAGGCCACCGGGTACGTCGACTTCGGCGCGCTGGCCCGGGACATGGCGGCGTCGAGCTCGCCGGTGCCCAGCGTCTCCGCCGCGGCCGACCCCGGTCAGGTGGTCCCGCTGGCCCCGTCGGTCTCCCCGACCTACACGCTCCCGCCGGCTGCCTCCGCCCCACCGCCGTCGGCGCAGCCGTAGAACCGTTTCGCCCGTAGTCCGTTTCCGGACATTCGGAACGTCACATACCGACAACGCTCCGTCCGGATTGTGAACAAGGCATGGCGTCCCGCTGGGCCTTTGGCATAGAAACTTGGCATGTTCTGGGTCCTTCTCCTGCTCCTGGCCTGGGCCGTCGCCGGCACGGCGTGCACGCGGCTGTGCCTGGCCGCCGTCAGAGCGGCGGCCGTCGACACGGACGACGCGGGCACGGGACACGATCTGACGCTCTACGAGGCGGCGTTCCTCTCCGGCGGTCCCGCGCGGGTCGCCGATCTGACGCTGGTCTCCATGGCGCGGCAGCACCGGCTGCTGCTCGCGCACACCGGCTGGGCGACCGTCGTCGACCCGCGCGGCCGGGACGCCATCGAGCGGTCGGTGATAGGCGCGATCGGGCCCGAGGGGCAGTCCAGGATCGGCCCGGTGCGGGCCACCGCGGCGGCCACGGACGCGGTCCGCGACGTCGCGGACCGGCTCGTCGACGCGGGCCTGGCCGTACCGGACGGCAGCAGTACGACCGTCGCGTCCGGGGTACGGCAGGTGCGGGGCGCCGCGCTCGTCGTGCTCGTGCTGGGCGCGACCGCGCTGCTGACGCCGGGGGCCGAGATGCCGCGGGGGCTGGTCGCGCTCTGGTTCGCGCTGCCGCTGGCCCTCACGCTGAGCTGTCTGGCCATCGCGCGGGTCGAGGTGCACCCGTACTCGCGCTGGGCCTCCCCGGCCGGTCAGCGGCTGCTCGGCACGCTGGCCCGGCACGCGGGCAGCGGGGACGACCGTACGTATCTGACGTCCGTCGCCGTACGCGGCATCCGCGCGGTCGGCGAGCCGGATCTGCGGGCGGCCTTCGCGCACCGCGAGCAGTATGAGTGGCGCCGCTGACCACAGCGTGAAGGCGCTCCCCGGGGGCGCACAGGGGTCATTGGGGCCGACACCGCCCGATGGTGCTTGCCTTCGCCAACGGCCGAACGAAACATCCCTTCTGTTGCTGCCGTGCTCCGAAGGGATACCCCACCATGCGAGCCGCCGCCCTGTACTCGGCCGCCGGGTCCTTGCTCCTCACCACCCTCGCCGCCGCCCCGGCCACCGGCGCCCCCGGCGCCGCGGAGTCGACCGGCACCGCGCTGGCCGCCGCGCACGCCCGGGCGGCGGGCATCACCTTCGGGAAGTGCCCCGACGCCCAGGACCTGCCCGGCACCATGGAGTGCGGCACGGTCTCCGTCCCGCTCGACTACGCGCACCCCGACGGCAAGCAGATCAAGCTGACCGTCAGCCGCGCCCGGGCCACCCACAAGGACCCGCACAACAGCAAGCGCAGAGTGCCCGGCCAGGGCTCCCTGGTCTACAACCCCGGCGGCCCGGGCGCCTCCGGCCTCTACTTCCCGCTGATCGGCATGCTCCCCGAGTGGAAGCGCATCGCGTCGGCCTACGACCTCGTCGGCTACGCCCCGCGCGGGGTCGACAAGTCGGCACCCCTGTCCTGCGAGGACCCCAAGCACTTCTTCAAGGCACCTTCGCAGTCGCCGACGTACCCCTCGGAGTCGTACAAGAAGGAACGCATCGCGGAGGCCAAGTCCTATGCGCGCGGCTGCGCCAAGCGCTCCGGCAGCAAGCTCCGCTTCTACACCTCCCTGAACAACGCCCGCGACCTGGACGTCCTGCGCGCCGCACTCGGCGAGGACAGGCTGACGTTCATGGGCGCGTCCTACGGGACCTACTTCGGGGCGCTGTACGCGACGCTGTTCCCCACGCACGTACGGCGGATGGTGTTCGACTCTGCGGTGAACCCGGACCCCGAGCAGATCTGGTACCGCAACAACCTCGACCAGTCGGCCGCGTTCGAGGGCCGCTGGACGGACTTCCGCGAGTGGATCGCCAGGCACGACGACGTCTACGGCCTCGGCGACACGGCGGACAAGGTGCTCGGCAACTACCGCAAGGCGGAGGCGCGGCTCGCGGAGAAGCCCGCGGGCGGGAAGGTGGGTCCTGCGCAGTTGCAGGGCGCGATCCTGTCCGCCGGGTACTACGACGACTACTGGCCGCACAGTGCGGCTGCCTTGTCGGCGTATCTGAAGGGCGACCCCAAGCCGTTGATCCAGCAGGCCGGGCCTACGCCGGGGGCGGCTGTCGAGGCGGAGAACGGGAACGCGGTGTACACGGCTGTCGAGTGCAACGACGCGGCCTGGCCTACCGATTGGCAGACCTGGGACCGGGACAACACCCGGCTCGCGCGGGTGGCGCCGTTCGAGACGTGGGACAACGTGTGGATGAATCTGCCCTGTGCGTATTGGCCCGAGCCGCGTCAGCAGCCCCTGGATGTGCGCACGGGTCCGGGTGAGTTGCCGCCGGTGCTGATCATGGCTGCTGAGCGGGATGCGGCTACGCCCTATTCCGGCGCCCTTGAGTTGCAACAGCGCTTGTCCGACTCGGTGTTGGTGACTGAGCGGGATGCGGGGACTCATGGGATCGCCGGGGGGTCCAACAAGTGCGTCAACGGGTATCTGGACGCTTACCTGTTGGAAGGGCGGTTGCCCGAGCGGCGGGCTGCGTGTGCTCCGCACGCTGAGCCGAAGGCTGCGCGACCGGGTAGTTCTTAGACTGCCGCCCGGTGGGGGCTGGTCGCGCAGTTCCCCGCGCCCCTAAAGACAAAAGAACTACGCCAAGCCCGCTACCAGCTCACCGATGTCCTTGCGGCGGCCCGTGTAGAAGGGGACCTCCTCGCGGACGTGCATGCGGGCCTCGGACGCGCGCAGGTGGCGCATGAGGTCGACGATGCGGTAGAGCTCGTCGGCCTCGAAGGCCAGGAGCCATTCGTAGTCGCCGAGGGAGAAGGACGCGACCGTGTTGGCGCGGACGTCCGGGTAGCCGCGGGCCATCTTGCCGTGGTCCGCGAGCATGCGGCGGCGGTCCTCGTCGGGGAGCAGGTACCAGTCGTAGGAGCGCACGAACGGGTACACGCTGATGTAGTTGCGCGGGGTCTCGTCGGCCAGGAAGGCCGGGATGTGCGAGCGGTTGAACTCGGCGGGGCGGTGCAGCGCCATGTTCGACCAGACCGGGTCCAGGGCGCGGCCGAGCTTCGTGCGGCGGAAGAGGTTGTACGCCTCCTGGAGCTGGTCGGCGGTCTCGGCGTGCCACCAGATCATGAGGTCGGCGTCGGCACGCAGGCCCGAGACGTCGTACGTGCCGCGGACGGTCACGTCCTTCGCGGCGAGCTGGTCGAACAGCTCCTGGACCTCGTCGGCGTATCCGGCGCGATCCTCGGGCAGCACGTCCTTCAGCTTGAAGACGGACCACAGGGTGTAGCGGATGACCTCGTTGAGGTCCTTGGCCAGCTTGCCCTTGTTCGGGATGCGGCCGGGCTCGGTGGTGGGGGCGTCGTCACTCATGGGGCTATTCTCCCGCTCCGCCGGAGGCGCTCGGCACCGGGTCACCGGTCAGCCGCTCGACGGCCGCGTACGCGCTCGCGATGGTGGCCGGGATGCCGACCCCGTCGTACGCGGCACCGCAGACGGCCAGTCCGGGCAGCTTGCCCACGTGTTCGCGGATGCGGGTCACGCGCGCGTGGTGGCCCACCGGGTACTGGGGCAGGCCGTCGGTCCAGCGGGTGACGCGGGTGGCGAGGGGCTCGGCGTCCAGGCCGGTGGCCTCGCGCAGGTCGTGCCGGGAGACGTCGACCAGGCCGGTGTCGTCGCGCTCCAGGATCGTCGTCTCGCCGTAGCGGCCCACCGAGGTGCGCAGGACCAGCACGTCCGGGTTCTCGTCGGCGATCCAGCCCCATTTCTGGGAGGCGAAGGTGGATGCCTTGATGGTGCGGCCGTCGACCGGCGGCACCAAGAAGCCACTGCCTTCGGGGAGTTCGGTGTCCGCGCGGCGGTAGGCGAAGGTGATCAGGGCCATCGAGGCGTACTCGACGGCGCTCAACTCGGCCGCGGCGCCCGGCGCTTCGGGCCGTAGCAGCTCGGCGGCGACCGGGGCGGGGACGGCGACGATCACGCCGTCGGCTTCGAGCACGCGGTCTCCGGCGACGACTCGCCAGCCCGACGTGCCGCTGCGGCGCAGCTCCGTGACCGGTGTCCCGGTGAGGATCTCGGCGCCCCGCGCGCGGGCCGACTCCGCGACGGCGAGCGGGAGTTGGCCCACTCCGCCCTGGATGCCCATGAAGACCGGGCCGGTCTGCTGGGCGGCGGCGGCGCGCTCCTGGATGCCCCGGACGGCCTCGGTGAGGGAGTCGTGGGTCTTCGCCGCCTGGTACAGCTGCGGGACTGCGGAGCGCATCGAGATGCGGTACGCGTCGCCCGCGTAGACCCCGCCCAGGAGGGGCTCCACGAGGCGGTCGACGACCTCGCGGCCGAGGCGTGCCGCCACGTACTCCCCTACCGCCACGTCGTCGCCGACCTCCGTGCGGGGCAGGTCGGCGTCGCGCTCGATGCGGTGCAGGCCCTCGTCCGAGAGGACTCCGGAGAGGGCGGACGCGGTGCCGGGGACGCCCATCACGTGGCCCTTGGGCATGGGGCGCAGGGCGCCCCGGGTCCAGATCGACGCGGTGGCCGTGGCGGGCGCCTGGAGGCGGTCGGTGAGGCCGACCTCGCGGGCCAGGGCGACGGCCTCGGGGCGGCGGGCCAGCATCGACTCGGCGCCGAGGTCCACGCGGGCGCCCGCGATCTCACCGGGCAGCAGCTTGCCACCGACCCGGTCCGACGCCTCGACGACGGTCACGCGCACGCCTCTGTCCAGCAGCCGGTGTGCGGCGGCCAGCCCGCCGATCCCGGCGCCGATGACGACGACATGCCCTGTGCCCGTACGAGTCTCCACTTCGCGCATGCACCCAGCCTCTCAGACCCCACTGACAGTCCGACTGCGGCCCGGTGTCCGACGCGGTGTCCGGTGCGAGTCCCGACCGTGACCGCATCGGGACCGTTTCCCGCCAACGTCCCGCCCGGTCCCGGCGTCGAAGGTGCGTCAGTCGTCACGACGAACCTCGGGGGTACCCACACCATGCGCGCACGACTCTCCGTACGACCCGTCCAGGCCCTCGCCGGCCTCCTGTTGGCCTCGGCGCTCGCGCTCGCCGGGTGCAGCGGCGGCGCGAGCGAGAAAAGCGCCAGCGACTCCGGCGCGGGCGCCAAGGCCGTCGCCCCGGACGCCGCCCAGCAGGAGGGCGCGTCCGGCAGCGGCAACGCCAGGAACACCAAGGCCCTCCCCAAGCTCACCGCGAGCAGCATCATCCGTACGGCCTCGCTGTCCGTGCGGGTCAAGGACGTACCGAAGGCCCTCGACGAGGCCCGTACCACCACCGAGAACGCGGGCGGGTTCGTCGGCAACGAGTCGACCACCCGGGACGGGCAGGGCCACGAGCGCACGCGGGTCGTCCTGCGCGTGCCCAGCGACAAGTACGACGAGGTCCTCGCCGACCTGGAGGGCGCGGGCAAGCTCCTGTCGCGCACCGCGAAGGCGCAGGACGTCACCGACCAGGTCGTGGACGTGGACAGCCGCATCGCCTCGCAGCGGGCCAGCGTGGCACGCGTGCGTGAACTGATGGACCGCGCCACCAAGTTGAGCGATGTGGTGGAGCTGGAGGGCGAGTTGAGCACCCGCGAGTCCGACCTGGAGGCACTGCTCGCCCAGCAGTCCTCCCTGAAGGACCGCACCAGCCTGGCCACCATCACGCTGTCCCTGTCGCAGACCCCGGTCGCGAAGCCGGCCGCGAAGGACGACAGCCCGGGCTTCGTGGACGCCGTGGCGGGCGGCTGGCACGTCTTCGTGACGATGCTGCGCTGGATCGCCCTGTCGCTCGGCGCGGTGCTGCCGTTCGCGGCCGTGGCGGCGCTGGCGCTCTTCGTGTGGCTGCGTCTCGTACGGCCGCGTCGGGCGGCGGCCGTTCCGGCGGCCACCGGGGTGGGACCACTCCCGGAAGCCCGTCCGGTACGACCTGAGGGGGAAGGCGGGCAGGACTGAAATGATCGGTCCCCGTAGCGTGTTCGCATGAGCATGAGCCGTGCGAGGGGTACCCGGGAACGACTGGTCGTCATCGGCGGAGACGCCGCGGGCATGTCCGCGGCGTCGCAGGCACGGCGCCTCAAAGGGCCGGACGAGCTGGAGATCGTCGCCTTCGAGCGCGGCCACTTCACCTCGTACTCGGCGTGCGGCATCCCCTACTGGGTGGGCGGTGATGTGTCCACCCGGGAGGAGCTGATCGCCCGCACGCCGGAGGAGCACCGCGAGCGTGACATCGACCTGCGGATGCGCACCGAGGTCGTGGAGCTCGATGTCGCGGGTGGGCGGGTACGCGCGCGGGACGTCGATTCCGGGGAGGAGTCCTGGACGTCGTACGACAAGCTCGTGATCGGGACCGGGGCGCGGCCGATCCGGCCCGACATGCCCGGGGTGGACGCGCCCGGGGTGCACGGGGTGCAGACGCTCGACGACGGGCAGGCGCTGCTCGACTCGCTGGCACGCACGCGTGGGCGTCGGGCCGTGGTGGTCGGGGCCGGATACATCGGGGTCGAGATGGCGGAGGCGTTCGTCAACCGCGGGTATGACGTCACCGTCGTCAACAGGGGCAAGGAGCCGATGTCCACGCTCGACCCGGACATGGGGCGCCTGGTGCACAAGGCGATGGAGGGCCTGGGCATCACCATGGTCGACGACGCCCACGTCACCGAGGTGCGCACCGGGGAGGACGGGCGGGTGCGGGCGGTGGTCACCGAGGACACGGAGTACCCGGCGGACGTCGTCGTGCTGGGGATCGGTGTCCGGCCGGAGACCTCGCTCGCGAAGGCGGCCGGGCTGCCGGTCGGACAGCACGACGGGCTGCTCACCGACCTGGCGATGCGGGTGCGCGGGCACGAGAACATCTGGGCCGGGGGCGACTGCGTCGAGGTGCTCGACCTGGTCTCCGGGCAGGAGCGGCACATCGCCCTGGGGACCCACGCCAACAAGCACGGGCAGGTCATCGGCACCAATGTGGGCGGCGGTTACGCCACCTTCCCCGGGGTGGTCGGTACCGCCGTGAGCAAGGTGTGCGACCTGGAGATCGCGCGCACCGGGCTGCGCGAGAAGGACGCCCACCGCGCGGGGCTGCGGTTCGAGGCGGTCACCATCGAGTCGACCAGCCGCGCGGGCTACTACCCCGAGGCCGCCCTCATGACGGTGAAGATGCTCGCCGAACGCCGTACCGGCCGTCTCCTGGGCGTGCAGATCGTCGGCCGGGAGGGCGCCGCGAAACGTGTCGACATCGCGGCGGTCGCCCTCACGGCCCGTATGACGGTGGAACAGATGACGGCCCTGGACCTGGGGTACGCCCCACCGTTCTCCCCGGTGTGGGACCCGGTCCTGGTGGCGGCCCGCAAGGCGGCCGCCAAGGTCCAGGCGGGCCTGAGGTAAAGCGTTTACGCCGTGCCGTTGATGCGGTCTATCGCCTGCCGTGCCTGCTCGGCCGGCGGCCTGGCGGGCAGGGACGAGACGGACGCGCTCGGCGGCACCATCGCGGCCGGCTGAGCCCCGGCCGGCTTCGCGTGGGCGCCCAGCGCGTTGGAGCGCAGCCGGTTGCTCACCGCCTCGTCCAGGGTGACCGGCCGCTGCATCTGCGCGGCCATGCGTCCCGCCTCCTGGCCGAGCCGGGCGACGTCCTCCCAGGGGAGGCGCACCACCAGGGAGATCTCGGCCTCGCCGTCGGGCGTGGCGGTCATCTGAGGGGAAATACGGTCGTTCATCGCCTGTTCCTCACGTCGTCCCCGCGACACGCCTTCCCCGCACCGCGGGCGGTTGAGGAGTCATACGCACAGGCGGACGGCGGTGTTCACCGGTTCGCCGCGCGTATCGGGGGCACTAATCCCTTGTGGTCATCCCCGTCCATGACGTGAACCCGGTGCGCCGCACCCCTTGGGTGACGTATGCGCTCATCGCCGCGAACGTGCTCGTCTTCCTGTTCACGCCCGGAATGGCGGGCTCCGTGGCGGGCGGCAGCGACCTCTCACAGCTGTGCCATCTACAGGCGTTCCTGGACCACTACGCGGCCGTACCGCGGGAGTTGATCCACCACCAGATGCCGCAGCTGGTCCCGACCGGCGCCGTCCAGGCGGGCCCCGGCGGCCCGGCGTGCGCGGCCGGTCCGCCGGCCTACGACAAGTCGGCCCCGCTGAGCGTCTTCACCGCGATGTTCCTGCACGGCAGCTGGATCCACCTGCTGGGCAACATGCTGTTCCTGATGATCTTCGGCAACAACGTCGAGGACCGCATGGGCCACATCCGCTTCACGCTGTTCTACGTAGTGTGCGGTTACGCGGCGGGCTACGGCTTCGCGCTGCTCAACGCCGACTCGGCCGACCCGCTGATCGGTGCCTCCGGGGCGATCGCCGGTGTCCTGGGCGCCTATCTGGTGCTGTACGCGAGGGCCAGGGTGTGGGTCCTGGTGCCGTTCCTGTTCTTCCTGCCCCTACGGCTGCCCGCCTGGCTGGTGCTGGGCTTCTGGTTCGTGCTCCAGGCGTTCTACTCGTCCGGCGAGGGCGTCTCCGACGCCGGCACCGTGGCGTACGAGGCGCATGTCGTCGGGTTCCTCGTCGGCATGCTGCTGGCCTGGCCGCTCAAGGCGGGCACTCCCCCGCCGCCGGAACCGCGCGGCCTGCTGTTCGGCAGGCGGGCCCGGCCCCGGCACACATGGTGAGCGGTCTCTAGAGGGCCGTCTGCGTGTGGACGTACTCGGCGAGCCGGGTGAGCGAGTCCGGGTCGGTGTTCGGCATCACGCCGTGCCCGAGGTTGAAGATGTGCCCCTCCAGGCCCTTCGCCGCGTCGAGGACCTCGCGGGTCTTCGCCTCGACGACCTCCGTGGAGGTGAACAGGACGGTCGGGTCGAGGTTGCCCTGGAGCGCCTTGCCGGGGCCGACGCGGCGGGCGGCCTCGTCGAGCGGGACGCGCCAGTCGACGCCGACGACGTCCGCGCCGGCCTCGCCCATCAGGCCGAGCAGCTCGCCGGTGCCGACGCCGAAGTGGATGCGCGGGACGCCGTAGCCCTCGACCGCCTTGAGGACCTTCGCGGAGGCGGGGAGGACCGAGCGGCGGTAGTCCGCCGGGGCGAGGGCGCCGGCCCAGGAGTCGAAGAGCTGGACGGCGCTGGCGCCCGCCTCGATCTGGACCTTGAGGAAGGCGGCCGTGATGTCGGCGAGGCGGTCCAGGAGGTCGGCCCAGAGCTCGGGGTCGCCGTACATGATCGCCTTGGCGTTCTCGTACGTGCGGGACGGGCCGCCCTCGATGAGGTAGCTCGCGAGGGTGAACGGGGCGCCGGCGAAGCCGATGAGGGGGGTGGGGCCGAGCTCGGCGGTCAGCAGGCCGACGGCCTCCGTGACGTAGGAGACGTCCTCGGGGGTGAGGTCGCGGAGCCGGGCCAGGTCGGCGCGGGTGCGGATCGGCTTCTCGACGACCGGGCCGACGCCGGGCTTGATGTCGAGGTCGATGCCGATGGCCTTGAGCGGGACGACGATGTCGCTGAAGTAGACCGCCGCGTCCACCTTGTGCCGACGCACCGGCTGGAGCGTGATCTCGGCGACCAGCTCGGGCCGCGTGCAGGAGTCGAGCATCGCGATGCCCTCGCGCGCCTTGTGGTACTCGGGCAGCGAACGGCCGGCCTGCCGCATGAACCACACCGGCGTGTGGGGCACGGGCTCGCGCCTGCACGCCTTCATGAAGGCGGAGTCGTAAGTGGCGGTCGGCTGCTGGCCCGCGGGGCTCTGGTTGGCACTCACGGGGCAAGTCTCGCACGGCGCCAGAAGGCGATTACACGGTGTGCTGAGCGGAAGAGCGGGTGTCTAGTCCCGCACGATGCCTCCGTTCCCCTTAATCTTCCCGCATGGCTGCGGCTCAGGGACGATTGTCGGATGGCGCTGACGGGATGGACGACTCCAAGGAGGGGGACCGGGATGGGGGCGGTGCGGCGCCGCCGGCTTTCCAGGCCGCGGTCCAGGCCCTGAAGAACAGTCGGCTGCGGCCGCAGATCGAGATCGATCCGACGCCCGCGCCCCAGCGGCTCGCGCCCTACGCGTACGCGCTGGAGGCCGCGGTCGTCGACGGCGACCAGGACCTGGCCGACGGCCGGCTGGTGCTGCTGCACGACCCGGCCGGGCACGACGCCTGGCACGGCACGTTCCGGCTGGTGACGCTGGTGCGCGCGGAGCTGGAGGCGGAGATGGCGGCGGACCCGCTGCTGCCCGACGTGTGCTGGTCCTGGCTGACCGGCGCGCTCCAGGCGCGCGGACTGACGTACGGCGAGCCGAGCGGCACCGTCACGCGGGCCAGCTCCCACTACTTCGGCGGGCTGTCCGAGCGGCCGTCCGCGTCCCAGATCGAGATCCGTGCCTCGTGGACTCCGCGCGAGGGGCTCGGCGGCGTCCCGGACACGGCGGCGCATCTTGCCTCCTGGTGCGATCTGCTGGCCCAGGTCGCGGGCCTGCCCCCGGCGGGCCCGGGCGACGCGTCCATCGTCACGCTGCCGCAGCGCCGCGGCCCGCAGTCACGCTGAGCCTTACCCGAGGCACACCGAGGTCTTACCGATCACTTCCGGTGTCTTTGTCGATACGGCCACTTTCAATCAGGAGTGGCCCATCGAACGAGCCGTTTCGTTCACCGAACGATCGACAGCGTGTCCGAATTGCACTGATTGCTACTCACTAAATCGTGATCTTTCTCTAAAGGACCCGGGGTTTGGTGCCGAAGACGACTGTGACCTTGAAAGTCGTCCCGCACCCCAGGAGGCCTGGTGTCCGTTCTTCTTGAGCAGCCCGCAAGCCTGGTCGCCTACCGCCCGAACAAGCCGACCGCCATGGTGGTCGTGGCCGACCCGCGCGTCCGCTCCACCGTCACCCGCCACCTGTGGGCGCTCGGTGTGCGCGACGTCATCGAGGCCTCGTCCGTCGCGGAGGCTCGTCCCCGCATCGGCAACCCCCGCGACATCTGTGTGGCAGACGTCCACCTTCCCGACGGTTCCGGTCTCACCCTGCTCTCCGAGACCAGAGCCGCAGGCTGGCCCAACGGCCTGGCCCTGTCCGCCGCCGACGACATCGGTGCCGTGCGCAACGCCCTCGCGGGCGGCGTCAAGGGCTACGTCGTCACCGGCACCCGCACCAACGTCGGGCTCCCCACCCGGCCCGGCGCCGCCCCCATCGGCTCCGCCGCCGCCCGTATGCACCGCCGCCCCCCGGGTTCCCCGAGCCACCCGGGTGGCTACCGCGAACTGTCCGGCCGAGAGGTCGAGGTCCTGCGTCTGGTCGCGGAGGGCCAGTCGAACAAGGCCATCGGCGTCTCCATGGGCCTGTCCGCACTGACCGTCAAGAGCCACCTCGCCCGCATCGCCCGCAAGCTCGGCACGGGTGACCGCGCCGGCATGGTCGCGGTGGCGCTGCGCACCGGAATCATCCACTGACCGTCTCCCGCGACCCCGTCCCCACATCCCCTTCCGCTCTCCGTCCCACTCCCTTTCCCGCTCCCCCTTCGAGCCGTGAACCGGATCTTTCACTTACCTGACTGGTTTACGACCCCCAGACGCCCGTCGACGGAACGTTCCGTCGGCGGGCGTTGTCCATACACGGATACCCTTGACAGGTGACCGACGCCCAAGAAACCGCAGCAGACAGCTCACTGCGAACCACCGGAGGCGCCCCTCCGGACGACGTCGAAACGGCGCCGATCCCATTGCTCGAGCCCCGGGAGGGCATTCCGCCCGTGATCGCCGACGAGGACGCCCTCGCCGAGGTGATCGCGGCCTTCGCCGCCGGCACGGGTCCCGTGGCCGTCGACGCCGAGCGCGCGTCCGGCTACCGCTACGGACAGCGCGCCTATCTGGTTCAGCTGCGCCGTGAGGGCGCCGGCACCGCACTGATCGACCCCGTGGCCTGCCCCGACCTGTCGGGCCTCGGTGAGGCCGTCTCCGGCGTCGAGTGGGTACTGCACGCCGCCACCCAGGACCTGCCGTGTCTGCGCGAGATAGGCATGGTGCCGACGCGGCTCTTCGACACCGAGCTGGCGGGTCGGCTCGCCGGGTTCCCGCGGGTCGGACTGGGCGCGATGGTCGAGGGCGTGCTCGGTTTCGTCCTGGAGAAGGGGCACTCCGCCGTCGACTGGTCCACCCGCCCGCTGCCCGAACCCTGGCTGCGCTACGCCGCCCTCGACGTCGAACTCCTCGTCGATCTGCGGGACGCGCTGGAGAAGGAACTCGACCGGCAGGGCAAGCTGGACTGGGCCCGCCAGGAGTTCGACGCGATCGCGGCGGCGCCGCCCGCCGAACCCCGCAAGGATCCGTGGCGTCGTACGTCCGGGATGCACAAGGTACGGCGGCGCCGGCAGCTCGGTGTCGTGCGGGAGCTGTGGCAGACGCGGGACCGGATCGCGCAGCGGCGGGATGTGTCTCCGGGGAAGGTGCTGTCGGACGCGGCGATCGTGGAGGCGGCGCTCTCTCTCCCTGTTGACGTGCAGGCTCTTGCCGCGTTGAACGGGTTCGGGCATCGGATGGGGCGGCGGCAGCTGGAGCAGTGGCAGGCGGCCGTTGATCGGGCCAAGGCCCTTCCCGACTCGGCGTTGCCGCAGCCTGGGCAGCCGGTTACCGGGCCGCCGCCGCCCCGCGCTTGGGCCGACAAGGATCCTGAGGCTGCGGCTCGGTTGTCTGCGGCGCGGGCTGCGGTGTCGGCGGTGGCCGAGGGGCTCAACATGCCTCAGGAGAACCTCATTACTCCGGATACCGTGCGGCGGGTTTGCTGGGAGCCGCCGAAGCATGTGGATGTGGAGTCTGTGGGGGCCGCGCTTGCCGGGTATGGGGCTCGGGCTTGGCAGGTTGAGCAGGTTGCGCCGGTTTTGGTGGAGGCTTTGACCGCGAAGGCGCCGTAGGGGTTGTGCGTTGTTTTGCGGGTGCGGGTCCGTTGTGGCTGGTCGCGCAGTTCCCCGCGCCCCTAAAAGCAAAAGGGCCCGGAAGCGGAACCTCGGCGTCGAGATCAGGCCAAGATCCTCAGCCGGTGCGCAGGGAACCGGGCGCGGGCGGGGTGTGACGTTCGCCGCTCCCGGCCCCGGGGGTGGGCAGGTTGGTTACCCGCAAGTAGCATGGGTACTGAGCGCGCGCTCAGCGCATCGCGGCAGTGCCGATCCCGCACCCTGGAGGAGAGCCAATCGTGCCTCGTACCGTCAGGGACGTCGTCTTCGTCGACGGCGTCCGCACCCCGTTCGGCAAGGCGGGCCCGAAGGGCATCTACCACGAGACCCGGGCCGACGACCTCGTTGTGAAGGCGATCCGGGAGCTGCTGCGCCGGAACCCCGGACTCGACCCCGCGAAGATCGACGAGGTCGCCATCGCCGCGACCACGCAGATCGGTGACCAGGGTCTGACCCTGGGGCGGACCGCGGGCATTCTCGCCGGGCTGCCCCAGTCGGTGCCCGGCTACTCGATCGACCGCATGTGTGCGGGCGCGCTGACCGCCGTCACGACCACCGCGGGCTCCATCGCCTTCGGTGCCTACGACGCCGTCATCGCCGGTGGTGTCGAGCACATGGGCCGCCACCCCATGGGCGAGGGCGTGGACCCGAACCCGCGGTTCGTGAGCGAGAAGCTGGTCGACGACTCCGCGCTGTTCATGGGCATGACCGCGGAGAACCTGCACGACCGCTACCCGCACATCACCAAGCAGCGCGCCGACGAGTACGCGGTGCGTTCGCAGGAGAAGGCCGCGAAGGCGTACGCCAACGGCAAGATCCAGCAGGACCTGGTGCCGATCTCGGTGCGCAACACCAACGAGCAGGTGGGCGAGGTGGGTTGGGGTCTGGTGACCGCCGACGAGCCGATGCGCCCGGGGACGACCCTCGAGAACCTGGCCGGTCTGAAGACGCCGTTCCGTGTGCACGGGCGGGTCACCGCCGGCAACGCGGCCGGGCTGAACGACGGCGCCACCGCTTCGATCATCGCCAGCGAGGACTTCGCGCGCGAGCACAACCTGCCGGTGAAGATGCGTCTCGTGTCGTACGCCTTCGCGGGCGTCGAGCCGGAGGTCATGGGCTACGGCCCGATCCCGGCGACCGAGAAGGCGCTCGCCAAGGCGGGTCTCGGTATCGAGGACATCAACCTCTTCGAGGTCAACGAGGCTTTCGCCGTCCAGGTGCTGGCCTTCCTCGACCACTACGGCATCGCGGACGACGACGAGCGCGTCAACCAGTACGGCGGCGCGATCGCCTTCGGTCACCCGCTGGCCTCGTCGGGCGTACGCCTGATGACGCAGCTGGCCCGTCAGTTCGAGGAGCAGCCGAACGTCCGCTACGGCCTGACGACGATGTGCGTCGGCTTCGGCATGGGCGCCACGGTCATCTGGGAGAACCCGCACTTCGAGGGGGACAAGTGAGCACCACCACCGAGCTTCTGAAGGGTGCGGCCGAGCTGTTCCCGGACGAGGTCGTGACGTCCGCGCACGTCCGCCACCTCGAACTGCCGTACGGCGCCGGGCGGTTCGCGCTCATCACGCTGGACAACGGCTTCGACCACACCAAGCCGACCACCTTCGGCCCGGCCTCGCTGGCGAACCTGAACACCGCCATCGACCAGGTCGAGAAGGAGGCGGCGGCCGGCGAGATCGTCGGTGTCGGCATCACCGGCAAGCCGTTCGTCTTCGCCGTCGGCGCGGACCTCAAGGGCGTCGAGCTCCTCAAGAACCACGACGACGCGCTCGCCATCGGCAAGGGCGGCCACGAGGTCTTCAAGCGCCTCGCGGACATCGCGGTCCCGACCTTCACGTACTACAACGGCGCGGCCATGGGCGGCGGTGTCGAGGTCGGTCTGCACTGCGAGTACCGCACGGTGTCGAAGCACATCGCGGCGTTCTCGCTGCCCGAGGTCTTCCTCGGCCTGGTCCCCGGCTGGGGCGGCTGCACGCTGCTGCCGAACCTGATCGGCGCGGAGAAGGCCGTCTCGGTGATCATCGAGAACAGCCTGAACCAGAACAAGCAGCTCAAGGGCCAGCAGGTCTTCGACCTCGGGATCGCCGACGCGCTCTTCGAGGGCGCCGACTTCCTGGAGCAGTCCCTGATCTGGACGGCGAGCGTCCTCAAGGGCGACATCAAGGTCGAGCGTCCGGCGATCGACCGCGGCGAGGCCTGGGACCAGGCCGTCGCCAAGGGCCGTTTCGTCGCCGACTCCAAGGTGCACGGCGCGGCCCCGGCCGCCTACCGCGCCCTCGACATCATCGGGGCCGCGAAGAACGGCGACCTCCAACAGGGCTACGACGCCGAGGACTTGGCGCTCGCCGACCTGATCATGGGTGGCGAACTCCGCGCCGGTATCTACGCGTTCAACCTCGTGCAGAAGCGCGGCAAGCGTCCTGCGGGTGCGCCCGACAAGTCGCTGGCGCGTCCGGTCACCAAGGTGGGTGTGGTCGGCGCCGGTCTGATGGCCTCGCAGCTCGCCCTGCTCTTCCTGCGCCGTCTCGAAGTACCGGTCGTCCTCACGGACATCGACCAGGAGCGCGTCGACAAGGGTGTGGGCTATGTCCACGCCGAGATCGAGAAGCTGCTCGGCAAGGGCCGTATCAACCAGGACAAGGCCAACCGCCTCACGGCCCTGGTGACCGGTGTGCTGGACAAGGCCGAGGGCTTCTCCGACGCCGACTTCATCATCGAGGCCGTCTTCGAGGAGATCGGCGTCAAGCAGCAGGTGTTCGCGGAGGTCGAGGCGGTCGCCCCGGCGCACGCGATCCTCGCCACCAACACCTCCTCGCTGTCGGTGAGCGAGATGGCATCGAAGCTCAAGAACCCCGAGCGGGTCGTGGGCTTCCACTTCTTCAACCCCGTGGCGATTCTTCCCCTGTTGGAGATCGTGCGCGGTGAGCAGACGGACGACGCCTCGCTCGCGACCGCGTTCGCGGTGGCCAAGAAGCTGAAGAAGACAGCGGTGTTGGTGAAGGACGCCCCGGCGTTCGTCGTCAACCGCATCCTCACCCGCTTCATGGGCGAGATCCAGAACGTCATCGACGAGGGCACCCCGGTCGCCGTCGCCGAGAAGGCCGTGGAACCGCTCGGGCTGCCCATGTCCCCGCTGGTTCTGCTGGAGTTGGTCGGTCCGGCCATCGGGCTGCACGTCTCGGAGACCCTCAACCGGGCCTTCCCCGACCGTTTCACGGTCTCCCCGAACCTCGCGGCCGTCGTCAAGGCGGGCAAGCGCGGCTTCTACGTCTACGACAGCGGGAAGCCCGAACTCGACCCCGAGGTCGCGGCGTTGCTCCAGCAGGGCGACTCCGTGCTGACCGAGGCGCAGGTGCGGGACCGGGTGCTGGACGCGGTCGCGCAGGAGATCGGCCTGATGCTCGACGAGGGTGTCGTGGCCGAGGCGCAGGACATCGACCTGTGCCTGATCACGGGCGCCGGCTGGCCCTTCCACCTGGGCGGCATCACGCCGTACCTGGACCGGGTGGGTGTGTCGGAGCGGGTCAACGGCAAGCCGTTCCTGGCGCCGGGTGTGGCCAGCGTTCCGGCGTAACCACCGCCGTACGGACGTGACTTGGGGAGGGCCTCCGCTTTCGGGCGGGGGCCCTCTTCTCATGCGTCGAACGTGCTTCGGGCGGTCACGGCGCCACGTCGGCGGCGGAGCGCTGGTGCCAGAAGTTGAGGCGGTAGGCGTCGTGCACGGCCGGGTCGTCGTACTTCAGCAGGGCCTCGTCGTTGCCCTGGAGCGCGCGCACGGTGTACGTGTGGCTGCCGGTCCAGACGATCTTCTGGTCGGCCTGTCCCTTGTAAGTGCCTTCCACCAGAAGGTACTTGCTGTGGGTGTAGAAGCCGTCGGTGTTCTCGTCCATCCGGTGCAGCGCGATGCCGCCGTACGCGGTCGGGGCCGCCAGCTGCGCGGCCACGGCGCCCGAGCCCGCCTCGTCCAGCCAGTGGTACACGACGTCGACGTAGCAGCCCGCGTTGTCCAGCTCCCAGAGCTTCTTGGCGACCGCGAGCCGGCTGATCTGGTGCATGGCGATCCGGATGACCGTGCGGCCGTCGGAGGTGCCGTAGCCGGTGGAGTTGCCGTGGCAGACGGCGTTGGTGCCGACCGGGTCGTCCACGGTGCTGAGGATGTTGACGATCGGGTCGGCGCTCGCGCGCGGGAAGAGATACAGCTTGGCGACGCCGGCCTGGGTCTCCACCGGGTAGTCCGCGACCTGTGCGGTCTCACCGCTCCCGGCGGCCCGCAGGTCCTCGAAGTAGTCGGCGTAGGCCTGGTGGAGGGCGCTGTTGCCGACGACGACCATGGCGTCGTTCCACGCGAGGGTCAGATCGTCGCCGGTGAGGTTCGAGGAGGTCTGCAGGACCACGTCCCGGACCGGGGTGGCGCCGCTCGCCGAGGTGCCGGTGGTCTCGCTGAACAGGAAGAACTTGTTGTGGTTGACGGTGGTGTACGCGTCGTCGGGGTTCGGGTCGCGGGACAGGCAGGCGGAGTCCTGGGGGCAGGTGAGGACCCAGGAGTCGGCGGTGGTGTCGGTGCCGAGGGCGTTCTTCAGCGAGGTGTACGCGGTGCTGTTGCTGTCCGAGTCGGCGATCACCTGGACGGAGACGCCGCGTGCGGCCGCCTTGACGAGTTCGTCGGCGATCCACTGCGACCACATCAGGTAGATCGACACCCTGATCCGGGACCCGGCGGTCGCCCCCTGCGCCAGCCGGCCGATCTTCGTGAGGATCTCCTTCTGGGCGGTGGCGTCGCCCGAGGGGTCGTTGAAGACGGGGCCGGTGGTGACGAGTGGTGTGTCGTCGGCGTGGGCGGTGCTCGGCAGGGTGGCGATCGCCGCGGTTGTGGCGACCGTGGCGATCCAGGTGCGTATCCTCAAGGATCCTTCTCCTATGGGTAGTTGACGGTTGATCTCCCCCGGGTCGCCGTCATTTCGGCAGGATCGCGATTCCGTCGGCGACCCGGCGTTCGGTCACGGGTCCGTTGTCGGTGCTTCGGGGGCTGTTGCGGAGTTCTCCGTCCACGACGACCGTGGTGGAGCCGCCGCCGTCGAGGTTGAGCGCGTCGACCGCGCCGAGGGACAGCAGCAGTCGCCCCGCCTCGGTGGGTGTCGCACCGGCGCTGACGCCCTTCGCCCGGCCGTCGATCGCGACCAGGAGCAGGGTGCCGTCCGCCGTGACACCGGCGGCGGTGCGGGGTTCGCGGCCGGTGCCGAGCCGGGCCACGTCCTGGTCGAGGGCGCCGTCGCGCACCAGCCACGCGCTGCCGCCGAGCGCGGTGTCCACCGTCCCCCGGGCCGGCGCACCGGTGAGCCGCGTCGACACGGCGATGTGCTCGCCCTTCCTCGCGTGCGCCCGCAGCCAGGTGGCGCCGCCGCCGATTCCGTAGAGCGAACTCCCGCCCCTGGGCAGCGGTCCGCCCGCCGGGGTGCGGGTGCCGAGGACGGTTCCGTCGGCGGCGAGCAGAACCTCCGTACTGCCGAAGGGTTCTGACGGAGCATCAGCGCCCCACTCCTCGGTGAAGGAGACGATCTCGTCGGGAACGCGGCCCGCGACCCGGTCGACGCCGTCGAGTTCGCGGTGCGCCCCGTCGGCCGCACGCACTGTGCCGGTGGTGGAGGTGTCGGCCACGCGCGCGGTGAGCCGTCCGGCGTCCTCGCCGAGCAGGAGCGCGGGGCGGCCGGGCAGTGCCTCGCTCAGCACGCGGCCGTTCTCGACGTACAGGCCGAGCGGGTCGCCCTCGTAACCGGCGTAGTCGCGTCCGGTGGAGATGTCGTAGTAGGTGCCGTTGACGGCGGCGATCGCCCCGGCGGAGGCGGCCATCGAGCGGACCGTCTCGGAGCCGGCCAGGTCGGAGCCGTGCAGGCCCGTCACCCGTACCCGGGCGTCGGGCGCGATGTCGAGGACGTACAGCCGCACCGGCTCACCGTCCCCGAGCCGCTCGGTGAGTTCCCGGTACCGCACGCCGGTGGGGAGCCCGGAGGGAGTCGGGGACGCGGCGGGGCCGGACGACACCGAAGGGGGTGCCGTCGCCGTGCAGCCCATGAGGGTCAGGGCGAGCAGGGCGGCGGCGAGAGTGCCCGTGCGACCGCTACCCATATGTCGGCAGCGCGCCCGGCGATACCCCGAAGTCGCCTATGTGGACGGTGACTTCGGACCACACCCGGTGTCCGAGCTCGTCCTCGAAGGCCAGCTCGAAGCGGTCGTAGCCCAGGTGGTCGTGGTCCGCCTGATAGGTCACGCTGCCGTCGGACCTGCACGTGAGCATCCCGTGCTGTGCCAGGCCCACGCCCATGAAGCGCAGGCCGGGGACCGGGCTGTGGCCGGCGGGCAGTACCGCCCGGCCGCCGGGGCGCAGGGTCATGCTCTGGCCCGGGAGCCAGTGCCGCCGTACGCGGAAGCCCGCGTCCGAGACGGCCGTGGAGGGAATGAGTTTGTCGCCCTGGGCGGGCATCAGGCCGACGATGATGCGGGGCAGCAGCACCGCGCCCTCGGCCGCGTTGTCGCCCACGCGGATGCGGCAGGTGACGGTGCGGGGTTCGGCGTCGCTCGCGTAGGTGGCGTAGCGGCCGTTGGTGAGGTGGCTGGTGCCCTGGTGGTTGACCATGGTGGCGACGCCGCCGAGGAAGTCGTCGAGGAGATAGCCGTAGGTGCGGTAGGCGCCGCCGGTGGGGGTGACGACCAGGGTGAGGGCGAACTCCTGCCCGGGGGCGACCGGTTGGGCCGGGTCGGCGTCGGCGAAGAGTTCGAGGGTGCCGCCGATCTGCGGGGCCTGCGGATGGGTCACCCAGGCGCGGGCGAGCGGGTACCAGTCGCTCATCGCAGGGCCCCGCTCTCCACCAGTGCGCCGCGGTCGCGCTGCGCGGGGACGGCACCGACGCGCTCCTTGGTGAGCCGCTCGAAGACGTCGTCGTCGAGGAACTCGACAGCTGTCTCAGGGATGTTGGCGTCGAGGTTGCGGAAGTACTCCGGGGTGAGCAGGGACTGCGCGCGCAGTTCGCCGGCCACGAACCGGGCGCATTCCAGGGCTCCTTGGCCGCGCAGATGGGTGTTGTCGGCAATGCCGTCGGGGTAGTTGGGGTGTTCGGCGGGGTCCAGGTAGAGGAAGAGGTCCTTGGTGCCCTGCGGGCCGGCCTGCCGCCACCAGCCGACGCTCCACTCGTTGAGGTCGAGCAGCGGTACGGACATGCCCGCCGCCAACTCCCGCATGGCGCCCGGGTAGAGGCCGAGGGGGCGGCGCATGTTGCCGTGGTCGTCGAAGACCCGGCGCTCGTGGCTGGTGACGAACACGGGGTGCGCGCCGCGCTCACGGGCGCCGTGCGCGTACTGGCGCAGGAACCGCTGGAAGTCACCGAAGGGTTCGGTGAAACGGCCGTCGCCCGGCTTCATGTCGATCAGGCCGAAGGAGATCAGGAGGAGGTCGCCGGGGGCGATGTTCTCCAGGATCCAGGCGAGCCGCCCGCGTTCCAGGAAACTGCGCGAACTGGAGCCCGCGCGGGCCGCGTTGACGACCTCGGCGGCGCGGACGAACAGGTGGAGCACCTGGCCCCAGCCGACCATCGGTGCCATGCTCAGCGGCCGGCTGGTCACGCTGGAGTCGCCGGCGAGGAAGATCCTCGGGTGCCGCATGTCATCCCCTTCCGTGCTGGTGGTCCTCGGGGCGCCCCATGACCAGGGGCGCGGACGGGCGGCCCGGGTCGCCGACGACGGAGACGTCCATGGCGTCGATCACGTCGAAGGCGCGCTCGCAGTTGTGGGTGTCGCGCAGCACGAAGAACTCCTCGGCGCGCGCCGTGTACTTGGGCTCCATCCGGAAGCCCCGTTCGATGGAGCCGACGATCTCGTCGACGGCCTGCTCGACGGTGGCGCAGGTGGGGCCGAAGCCGTCGCGGGCCAGGTCGAAGTAGCCGCGCTTGTAGTGCTTGCTGTAGAAGGCCTCGTCGTCGAAGTTGGTGTAGACGATGGGCTTGCCCATGTAGGCGACGTCGAAGAAGACCGACGAGTAGTCGGTGACGAGCATCGAGCACTCGCGCATCGCCAGCTGTACGTCCCGGCCGGTGGTGGAGACCGTGATGGACGGGTGGTCGACGCGGAAGTGCTTGAGGTAGGGCCGGATCTCGTAGTGCGGCATGAACTCCAGCTCCACGTCGTGGTGTTGGAGCGTCTTGAGCAGCCGCTCGTCGCGCAGCAGCGCGGAGAAGAAGCGGTAGTACTCGGAGGCCGCGAAGGGGATCTCCGGCTTGGCGGCCTTGTTGTAGGAGGGGGCCACGATGTCCCGGCGCCAGGTGGGCATGACCAGCACACGGCGCACTCCCTCGACGGGTTCCAGCGCGTCGAAGCGGGGCAGCCCGGTGGCGGCGACGCGGTCGTAGCCGTAGCCGCAGTGCTCGGCGTAGTAGGCGCGTTCGCTGCGGCCCGTGGTGAGGACCAGGTCGACGTTGGTGACCTGGGCGTGGATGGAGGGGGCGACGTCGTTGTAGACCACGCCGTGCTGGAGGAAGACCCGCTTGTAGCGCAGCAGATCGCCGTAGCCGGTGAGGAAGGCGCGCTTGGACAGGCCGGGGAAGCCCAAGTAGGCCTCCAGGTCATAGGCGTTGATGAGCCGCTTGGCGTGCAGCAGGTAGACGCGGTACTTCCAGGAGAGCCGGTCGATGACGCGGCCGCGGGGCCCCAGTTTGGCGCGGTCGGGGGCGTTGCCGTTGATGGCGTAGTAGACCTTGCGCCTCGGCTCGTGCTGCCGGATCCACTTGAAGAGGTGGTACGAGTTGTCCTGCGCGGTGTCCTCGCGCTCGCCGATGATCCAGATGTCCTTGCCGCGCAGCCAGGGGTGCCAGATCCAGTACAGGAGGCGGGTGCGCCAGCCGGGGCGGCCGGGCAGGGCGGCCCTGAACTCCCGGCGGAAACGCACGAGTCTGTGCCGGACGCGGCTGCCGAGGCCGGCGACGCGGCGCAGGGTGATCTTCTCGTCGGAGTCGATGGCGAGGGTCACGGTGGCGCGGCCGGCCCGGTGGGTGCCCTTGAAGCGGTGCAGCATCTGGCGGGCGTCGACGGCGGTGTCGAGGTGCCGGTCGCCGTCGTGGACGCGCAGGGTGAGGCTGAGGTCCTTGTTGTTCAGGGCGGCGAAGTCCTCGGGCCGGGCGGTCGCGCGCCAGCCGGAGAACCAGTCCTGTTCGTTGCGGGTGCGCCAGCGGTCGCGCCGGTAGACCTGCTCGACGGCGAGCGCGCGCTCGGTACGGCCGTCGCTCAGGACGAGTTCGACGCGGTTGGCGAAGCGGTGGGAGATGTCGACGCCGGTCAGCACGAGCAGGCCCTCGAAGGTGATCCGGTACGGGTCGACCTGGCAGGTCTCCAGCACCGCCTTCTGCCGGTCGGTGCGCAGCAGCGCGGTCTCCACCCGGTCGCCGGCCAGCCTGCGGTACAGGCCCTGGTCGTCGATGTTCAGGTAGGGCTGGTACTCGGGCCTGCCGTGCGGCTCGCAGAACAGGTCGAGGTTGCCGGTGCGCACGGCGTGGTGCTGCAGCCGGGACTGCGCGGCCACGGCGTACTGCAGGATCAGGTCGTCGGGTATCTCGGCGTAGACCTCGTACAACGCCGGGAAGATCGCGGCGAGTTCGGCCCGGCTCATGATCCGGTGCAGATTGCGCAGATACGGCTGGAAGGTGCGCACCACGAACCGCTGCGCGAGGCGCCGGGTGCGGGCGTCGAGCGGGGCGGTGCGCTTGAGGAGGTGCTTGCAGAGCCGGATCAGCTCCTGCGCCTTGACCGCGTCGTTCCACGGCACGTCGAACAGCGAGTCGCTACGGCCCTGGTCGCGCTCGTAGCAGGTGGCACCCGGCGCGGTGGTGACCCGGGTGGCGTGCAGCAGGGCGGGTACGGCGAGCCAGGCGTCCTCGTAGCCGGGTCCGGCGCCGGCCCGCAGCCGCTGGTCGCGTACCAGTGAGGTCTTCAGGAGCTTCGCGCCGAGACCGGTGGAGAAGACCAGGTAGGGGGCGTCGTCCAGTTTCGTGACCGTGTCGGCCTTCTTGCCGAAGTACCGCTTCCACGGCTCGTCGTCGCCCCGGCGCGGCCCGGGGAAGTTGTCGGGGTCGCCCACCACGACGTCGGCCTCGGCCTTGCGGGCGGTGCTCAGCAGCCGGCTGACGCTGTCCTCGCCGAGGATGTCGCGGGCGCGGGTGAACAGGACGTAGGGCGCGGCGACATGGCGCAGGCCGTTGTCGAAGGCGGCGCGCATGCCCATGGAGACCTGGGTCACGACCCGGGTGTTGGGGTAGTGCGCGGCGAAGTTGGCGAGGTGTCCCGGGGTGCTGTCGGTCGAGCCGTCGTCGACCAGGACCACCTGGGTGTGCTCGAAGTCGCGCTGGGCGGCGAGCGAGCTGAGGAACTCGTACAGGTTGTACTCGTCGTTGTGGCAGTGCACGACGACCGCGGCGCCGGGGCGTTCCGGCGGGGCGAACGGCTCGGGCAGCCGCCGGTCCGCCCACCACAGCCACGGGGTGCCGCGCGGATCGGCCTTGACCCGCTGCTCGCTGGTCTCGGGCCGCAGCGCGAGGTTGCCGCTGACGGTCTCGTAGATCTCGTACGTCGTCCCGCCGTCGGTGTAGCGCTCCTGCTCGACGTCGAGGCCGCGGATGCACACGGTGGTGGTCGCGCGCTGTCCGGCGTGCCGGATCTGGACGAAGAGGTTCCAGACGGCGGACCGGTCGGCCTTGCCGAGGGTCTCGGCCAGGTCGACGGTGGTGTGGTAGCGGATGTACTCGTCGTCGACCTCGACACCGGTGACCTTGAAGGTGTGGTCGGTCTTGGGGCTGCGGCGGCGCAGTACGGCGGTGAGCTCGACCTTGTCCTTGGGGCGGACCCGGCCGAACTGGTTGCGGATGTATCCGGTGACGTGGAGTTCGTCGTCGCGGATCTCCACCCGGGTCGCCTGGTTGTGCAGCCGGGCGTCGCCCAGCGTGGTGCCGGTCAGGTCGAGGTCGGTGACGTCGAGGAAGCGCTCGGCGTGCGGGCGGCCGAGCAGGGAGCCCGACCAGTGGACCTTGCCGTCCCGCTCGACCAGGTCGGAGCTGAGCACGCTGCGCCGCTGGGTGTAGTCGGCGACGGACAGCGCCACGTCGACCCGCCCGTGCATCAGCCCGAAGGCGCGCACCCGCTCCAGCGGGCCGCACAGGTCGTAGGTCTCCGGCGGGAGCGAACGCAGATAGGGGGCGACGGCCTGGACGAAGCCGTCGCGGAACGCGTCGTCGCCCGCGCGCAGTTCGGGGGTGTACAGGCGCAGGTCGTGGGAGAGGAACTTGGCCGCCTTGTGCGCGACGAGCTCCCGGGCGCCGTGCCGGTCGAGGAACTCGTCGGCCCACCGGTGCACCCGGACCCGGTCGCGGATGCTGCGCAGTTCGCCGCGCCGGTTGGTGATGGAGGGGGTGTCCGTCTCGCGCTCCCACATCCAGCGGTAGACGGGCGCCGCGAGCAGCGTGACGGTACGCGCGCACAGGCCGGCGACGGTGGAGAAGTAGGTGTCCTCGAAGTAGACGCCCTCGGGGAAGCGGATGCCGTTGTGGTGCAGGAAGTCGACGCGGTACAGCTTGGCGGCGGCGATCGGGTCGTCGAACAGCTCGGGCATCGCGGCGAGTCCGCCGCTCACCGTGCGGTCGGTGCCGTAGAGCTGCGGCTGCCAGACGGTGGTCTCGTCCTTGGCGAGGTTGACGCGCAGCGCCCGGCCGGCGGTGATCTCGGCGCCGGTGGCCAGCGCGGAGGCGAGCAGCGTCTCGCACGCCTTGTGCGGGAGTTCGTCATCGGCGTCGAGGAACGTCAGGTACTGGCCGGAGGCGCACTCGATGCCGTTGTTGCGGGGCGCGCCGACACCGCCGCTGTTCTGCCCGCGGGCCACGATCCGCACCCGGGGGTCGCGCTGGGCGTACCCCTGGGCGACGGCGAGGGTCCCGTCGGTGGAGGCGTCGTCCACGACGACGACCTCGACGTTGCGGTGGGTCTGGTTCAACGCGGAGCGCAGCGCGCGGTCGAGGGTGGCGCTCGCGTTGTAGGCCGCCACGACGACGGTGACGGTGTACAGGGACGGGTCCGCGTACGAGATCGTGTCGACGTGGGCGTCGCGGGCGGGGGCCAGGGGGCCGCTGCCGTACGACGTCTCCGTGTACGGCGTCTCCGTGAACGACGTCTCCGTGTACGGCGGGTTCGGCATGGTCATCGGCCGCGACCCTCGTGCTCGGCCTCCGCCCCTGCGTCCGCCCAGGTGGGCTTGGAGAAGGGACGGATCCGGATCGGCTGGGTCAGCACGTCCGGCGATTCACCGCGAGGGGTCGGGATGCCCGGGAGGTCACGGGCCTCCTCGGGGTCGAGCTGGTGGAACTGCGGCTGGGGATAGGGCTGGAAGAAAGGATTCTCCTCCGGCCCCGGCGCCCGGTAGCGCTCGTCTTCGAGGAGGGCGTCCTCCACGGCCCGGCGGTGCCGGTGGCGGCCCTTGTGCAGCTGGGGGGCGATGGTGCCGGCGGTGGTGGGCGTGGGGTCGAGCTCCTCCATGACGCGGGTGAAGTCACGGGTGGAGAGCCAGAACTTGTACATGATCACGAGCTCGAACAGCATCAGCAGGGCCGCCGAGACGACGGTCGTCCACAGGATCCGGCCGATCAGCGGGCCGACGATGAAGACGAACATCTGGAACTCGATGCCGCTGATCAGGTGCGGGCGGACCCGGGTGTGCAGCATCGCCCGGCGGACCCGGATGTACCAGGGGAAGCGGTCGCGGAACTGCTCGTGCAGGTCGATCACGTTGGCCGCGCCGGACTCCTCGCGGAGGGCTTCGGCGGAGCGGCTGGGGTTGTCGCGGAGCAGGTCTTCCATGAAGACGACCTGGGGGGCGGGGGGTTCGGGGTGCTCCGGGTGGGCGGGGTCCTGGGCGGTGGGGGGTGCGGGGTGGGGGTGGTTGGTGTGCTCTGGGTGGGTACGGCTGGGGTCTGACGGGTGGGTGCGGCCGAGGTCTGTCCGGTCGGCGCGGCCGGGATCCGCCGGGTAGGTCCGGCCGAGGTCCGTCCGGTCGGCGCGGCCGGGATCCGTCGGGTAGGTCCGGCCGGGGTCTGTCGGATAGGTCCGGCCGTCGCCCGTCGGATGGGTCCGCCCGTCGCCCGTCGGATGGGTTCGGCCGGTCTGGCGGGTGCCGTCGGCATGGGCTCGGGCGTCCTCCTGGCGGGTGCGCTCGGCCTCCTCCTGGGCCTCGCGCTCGACGCGGTCGGCCTCGGCGCGGCTCTTCGTGACCTTCTCGATCTTGGTCCGCATCGACATGCGCATCTTGTAGATCTGCAGCGCGTCGACGTACCTCAGCATGTCGAGGAAGACCACGGCCAGGGCGGCGAGCAGGAAGCGCTCGTCGTCCGTGCGCAGGAACTGGCCGCCCATCAGGGCGAGGGCGCAGAACAGGACGCGGATGCGGTCGAAGACGTAGTCGAGCCAGCCGCCGAAGACGGTGCCGTTGCCCTTGAGGCGGGCCAGCTTTCCGTCGATGCAGTCGAGGATGAAGCTCAGGTGGTAGAGCAGGGCGCCGATGAGCAGGGAGCGGCGGTCACCCTCCAGGAAGAAGCCCGCGGACGCCAGTCCGATGAAGAGCGCGGCCCAGGTGACCCGGTTCGGGGTGATGAACCGGAAGCGGGCGAACACCAGCAGCATGCGAGTGGCGACGGGGTCCACGAGGAAGACCGTCCACCAGGCGTCGCGCTTCTTGCAGGTCAGTTTTTGGACAGCCCTGAGCGAAAGCCTGGCCATAACCCCTCAGTTGGACGTGAGACAGGACAAAGTGCCCCACGGCCGCCATGGTGCGCCCCCGGGCGCTCACAGGTGGACCCGAGGTTTCACAGGTCGATCACATGAGCGACCTGAACTTTAACAACGCATCACCATCCCGTCGACGCGCGTTGACCTGCTGTTGGGCGCGACTTACATCACAAGTTTCCTGTGCAACCATTTGTGATCTTTACTTTTCACAACGTCGACAAGCTCCGGTGAATGACAGGACACAGTGAACGTCGGCTGGGCGTTCACAGGTTGGAATCAAGCCATCCACTTTCGCGGGGCGGCAATCGGAGGGGGCGGGTCCGCCCGCTCGGGCGTCGGCTCGGTCCGCCGCGTGACGGGCGTCATGTGCTGAAAGCGAGCGCCGGGGCGATCCTCTCGGTGGCTCAGGAAGAGTTCGCTGCCCGGTGCCCGGGCCGGCACGGTGAGGTGGCCGGTGCAGTGACCGTGGCCGCGGGCTGACTTCCCCGGACGGCAATCGGAGCGAACGGGTCCGCCCTTCTTCCGCCCGGCCGTTCCTCACGGTGGGCCAGGACGAGTTCCCCGCCCGGTGACCACACCGCCGCGGTGAGCCGGGCGGTGCGGGTGACCATGGGTGCGGACGGACGTTCCCGCGGACGGCAATCGGAGCGAACGGGTCCGCCTGCTCGGTCAACTCGCCCAGTCTGCCCACGCCGTCAGCGCGCTCGGTCGGCCCGCTCGGTCAGCACACTCCGCCAGCCCGCTCCGTCAGCACACTCCGCCAGCCCGCTCCGTCACCACACTCCGCCAGCCCGCTCCGTCACCACACTCCGCCAGCCCGCTCCGTCACCACACTCCGCCAGCCCGCTCCGTCACCACACTCCGCCAGCCCGCTCCGTCAGCCGCGCGCCGCGTGCCACGCGCCGAAAGCCAGCGCGCCCGGCCGTTCCTCGCGGTGGGCCAGGACGAGTTCGCCGCCCGGTGCCCAGGCGGCCGCGGTGAGGCGGCCGGTTCGGGTGACCGTGGCCGCGGGTGTGGTGTGTGTCGGTGTTCCCAGGTCCTGCCACCAGGTACCTGTGTCGGGTCGGCCTTCGGGGTACGCGCCCACCCGACCGGTGCCGTCCGTCCCCGAGGTGAGGAGCACGGAGTAGGACCAGCCGTCCAGGTCGACGCCCCGTGCGGTGGCGAGGGGGCCGGTGCCCTCCGGGGCACCGAGCGGCAGGACGGTCCGGGCGGCGGAGGACCAGGCGACGGCCTCGCCGGTGTGGAGGTCGCGGAAGAGCACGAGGCCCGGTTCGGGGGCGGGTGCCAGCGTGCCGGGGCGGGGCGCGAAGGGGAGCGTGCGGTCCTCGGTCCAGGTTCCGTCGTGGCCCGGGGACCAGCGGACCACGCCCGCGGTGTCGCGCAGCCGGCCGTAGACCTCGACCCCGCCGTGCGGGGCGGTCACCGCGACGAGGTCGTCCGCGACCCGGGCGCCGCCCAGGTGCTGCCACGCCGTCCAGCGTCCGTCGGCCGGGCGGCAGCGCCAGCTGATGCTGTGCCCGAAGTTGCGGACGAACACGAATAGGGTGCCCGCCCCGTCGAAGGCGGCGGCGGGGAAACCCACCGCGCGCCCCCGGCGCCAGTCGGCCGCGTTCGGTCCGCCGAGCGAGTGCCAGGGGGTGAGCGAGCCGGGGCCGGTGCGGTACTGCGCCGCGTGCACGACCTCGACGTCCACCCCGCCGTCACCGCGGGGCGTACGGCGCAGCGCGAACAGGTGCGGGAGGCCCCGCGGGTCCGGCAGCACGAGCAGCCCCGGGAGCAGGCCGGGTCCCTCGACGACCTCCGGTCCGCTCCAACGGCCTTGCGCGTCCTGCCAGTTGCGCACCACTCCGGCGGCCGTAGGCAGGAAGGCGGTGAGCCGGCCGTCGAATCCGGCGGACAGCCAGTTCACCGGCGTTGGATAGCGGCGGCAGGCGTCGAGGCCGAACCGGAGGTCGGACAGCGCGCGATGGCAGTCGACGGACAGCGGTCGACCCGTCTCCGTCTGCCAGGCGCGGGCGGCGGCGAGCACCCCGGCCGCCGTCTCGGCGTGCGCGGCCGGCACGTCGTACGCCGGTGTGCCGGTGGCCTTGTCGAAGGAACTGTGGACAGGGTCGGGGTCCAGGGTGTGCAGCCGGTCCGGGGCGATGTCGCCCAGCGCGTCGAGCAGCGCGGCGACGGTCGCCGGATCGTCGGTGCCGTCGACGCCGAGCACCCGGGGACCGGCGACCGCCCGGCCGTCGCTCGCGGTGAGGGACCGGTCCAGCGCGGCCCTGCCGTCCTTGGCGCCGGCGCGCAGGCAGACGACGGCGATCTCGGCGCCGGGCGGCTGGAGTTCGACGAGCCGTGCCGCGTCCGCGGGTTCCGGTACGACCACGGCGACCGTGTGGCCGCGGCCCTGCGGGGAGTCGGCGACAGCGCCCGCTCCTCGGTCGGTTCTGCGTGTCATGGCCTCACACCCGCCTGTGCGGGAGCGCGCCCCGGCACGGTCTCGTGTCCGGACTCACAGCCGGACCCACTCGCCGGGCGTCAGCCCCGGCCCGTCGCTCCGACAGGACGACGAACCCCGCCGTGCCCGCGATGCCCTGGACGACCACGGCGACCGCACGTCCGCGGCCCGCCGCACCTCGGTCGGATTCGCGGGCCATCGCGTCCTCACACCCATCCCTCATAGCCGGACCCACTCGCCGAACGTCAGCCCCGCCGCGTCCGCTATGCCCTGGACGACCACGGCGACCGTACGGCCACAGCCCGGCCGCACGTCAGCGCCAGCGGTGCCCGCACCTCGGTCGGATCCGCGTCTCATCGCCTCGCCACACCCCTCCCTCACAGCCGGACCCACTCGCCGAGCGTCAGCCCCGGCCCCTCGGTCTGGCGGGCCAGGGTCACCGTGCCGTCGGGCGCCGCCGCGAGTACGACGACCCGGCCGTACGCGTCCTGGGCGAGGGCGGGGTCGCCCAGGCAGGGGGTTCCGGTGTCGGTCCACCACACGCCGTAGCGCTCGCCCTCGGTGGGGCACAGGCCGACCACGATCCGGCCGTCGGCGTCGCGGTGGGCGAGCGCCGTGCAGGGGTGGCCGTCGACGGTGGTCGCGAGGGCCGCGTGCCGTCCGTCGCCGGGGTTGCCGCCCACCGGCACCGGCCAGTCGCCCGCGCGTACGGCGACGATCCCGCCGCCGGCCGCATCGGTCAGGTAGTACGTGACCCGGCCCGGTGCTGTCTCCAGGCCGGTTACGGAGCCGGGCAGTGCGACCACCCCGAGGTCGTGACCGGGTTCCGGGGCGGCGCCGGGCCGCGCCTGGTACCAGGTCAGGGCCGCGGCGGGGCCGGGCACCAGGAGTTCGACGTGCCCGGTGGAGGTGGCGACCGCGGCCGGGGTGTCCGGGCACGCCCGGGTCTTCAGATCGAGCCAGGGCTGCCAGCGGCCCTGGGCGTCCTCGCGGCGCAGGAAGACGCGGCCCTCGGAGGTCGGCGCGAACACGTGCAGCGCGCCGGCCGTGTCGACCGCCGCGGCCGGCAGCCCGGTCTGCGCCGAACGCCCGCGCTGCGCAAGGGGGTTGCCGGCCGAGCGCCACTCGCTCAGCGGACGGCCCGTCTGGTACTGGATCGCGTAGACCAGGTCCACCGCGAGGGGTTCCGTGCCGTCGCCGCGCACCCGGCGGCCGAGCAGATGGGCGTAGCGGTTGCGGCCCTGGACCACGGTGAGCGAGGTGACGTTCCTGGCGGGCAGGACGTCCGGGCCGAGCCAGTGGGGGCCGCCGGGGGTGCTCTCCGTCCAGCGCAGGACGGCGCCGTCGACGTGCGCGAACGCCAGGAGCCGGCCGTCGTGCCCGGGCAGCAGCCAGGGTCCGGACAGCACGGCGTGGCGCCGGTCGTCCCGGACGGGCCGACCGGGCTCGGCCGTCGGCTGCCGTCGCTCGTTGTCGCGCGCGGTACTGGCCCGCATGATCCGTCGTCGTCCTTCCCCCGCGGCCCCCGTTGGCCCGCGGTCACCCGCGGTCGACGATCGGTCGTGATCAAGCGCGATCAGGCGTGATCGGTCACAGCGGCAGCTGCATACTATTTGTTGGCTTTGTGTTTACAACTGGATCACCTTGCATGCATGATCGGCAGATCCTCTGCCTATAGTGCGGAAACGTTCAGGCAGCACGCGGACCGGCCCTCACCCCCCACCCGAGTCCTCACGCCACACCACCGCCCCGCCTTTGGGGCTCGACCCACGAGGACTCGAAGCAGGATGAGCCATGTCTCGACGCCCCAGCACAGCGATTCCGACACGCCCTCGCGGCGCGGCGGCGGGCGAGGACGCAAGCGCGGACGCACCGGCAAGCGTCGCACCGGCCGCTGGATCCTGCTCTCCCTGGCCGTCCTGGTCCTCGCCGGAGCGGGTACCGCGTACTGGCTCTACAGCGGGATCGACGGCAACATCAAGGGCGTCGACATCGACAAGGCGATCGGCGACGACCGGCCGGAGAAACTGCCCACCTCGGGGCAGAACATCCTGATCCTGGGCTCCGACTCACGCGCCGGCGCCAACGCGAAGCTGAACACCGGCAACGTCTCCGGCGCCCGTTCGGACACCGCGCTGGTGATGCACATACCCGAGGGCCGCAAGAAGGCCGTCGCGATCAGCATCCCGCGTGACACCCTGGTGACCCGCCCGGAGTGCACCAAGTCGAACGGCTCCTCGGTCGCGTCGGCGAAGCGCGTGATGTTCAACTCCATCTACTCCCAGGTCGGTCCGGCCTGTGTGGTGAAGACCGTGGAGCAGATGTCCGGGATCCGCATGGACCACTACGTCGAGGTCGACTTCGCCGGCTTCAAGGACCTGGTGGACGCGATAGGCGGCGTGACCGTCACCGTCGACCAGGACATCCACGACACCTCCAGCGGCCTCGACCTGAAGGCGGGCACCCACAAGCTGAACGGCACCCAGTCCCTCGAGTTCGTCCGCACCCGGCACGGCATCGGCGACGGCAGCGACCTCGGCCGGATCGGTCTCCAGCAGAAGTTCATGCTGGCCCTGCTCACCGAGATACAGAAGCAGGACCTGCTGGGCAGCCCCGTCAAGGCGTACAAGATCGCCGACCAGCTCACCGCCGCGCTCACCACCGACTCCGAACTCGCCTCCCTCACCAAGCTCGCGGAGTTCGGCCGCAGCCTGAACGGCGTCAACCCGTCCACCATGGAGACGATCATGCTCCCGGTGGCGTACGACAAGGTCGACCCGAACCGGGTGATCGCGGCGGAGCCGCAGGCGACGACGCTGTGGAAGGCCCTCCGCACCGACTCGACGATCCCCGAGTCCGCGAAGAAGTCCCCTGCCACGGGCGGGACTTCGTCCTGACGGGACGGCACGGACGCCCGGAACGGATGCCGTGGACGGGCCAACTGCCGTTCGTCCACGGCTGATCGGCGGGCCTGGATCCCAACTGATCGACGGGCCCGGCGCGGTCACTCAGACCTCCCGCCAGGCCTCCAGCGCCAGCCCCGCCTCCTCCTTCCGCCGGGTGACGAGCAGTTGACCGGTGGACGGCGACACCGTCGCCGCGGCCACCCGCTCGTCCTCGTCCAGCGTCAGCGACACCTCGGCGTCCGCCGGGAGTTGGGGCCCCGACTCGGTCCACCAGGCGCCCGCCGTCTCCTGTTCCGTGGGATACGCGGCGAAGGCGACCCGGCCGCTCGCGGAGCGCTGAGCGAGCAACGTGCAGTCGTAGCCGTCGAGTTCGCAGCGGACGGCGGAGACCGGGCCGGGGCCGGCCGAGGGGAGAAGGGTGATCGGCTTGGCGCCGGGGCGCCAGACGCAGAGGTCGCCGGAGTCGTCCGTGTAGAAGAGGGTGGTGCTCGACGGGGAGGTGGCCAGGGCCCGGAGTGTGCCGGGGCGGACGGCGGCCTCCATCGCCTCCTCCAGCACCGGCTGTTGGCCCGGCTCCTCCTGGCGCCAGTGCAGGATGGCGCCCGGTACCGCCGCGTACAGCTCGACCGTGCCGGACTCCCCCGTCACCGCCGCCAGGTCCTCGTGGACGTCGCTCCCCTTGAGGTCGCGCCACGGGTCCCAGCCGCCCTTCTCCCGTTGGGCCAGGAGGCTGACACCGCCCTCCGCGTTGCGCACGAAGACATGGGCCCGGCCCTCCGCGTCGACCGCGATCGACGGTACTCCGGTGCGGTCGCCCTTCTTGTCCGGGTGGCCGATCGGGCTCCAGTCGAGGGCCGCGAGCCGGGGCCGGAAGTGCGTGGAGTGGACCAGTCCGGACTCGCCGGCCCGGGTGGGGCGCCAGGACACCAGGTGGGCGTAGCCGTCCGCGCCCTGTCCGATGCCGAGCTGCCCGGGGTGCAGCTTCTGGTCGCCGCCGACCGTGCGCGGGGCGCTCCAGAGGCCGCCGGGGCCGCGTTCCGCCCGGCACAGGACGGCTTCGCCCGAGGGCAGATACACACTGAGCCGGCCGTCGCGGCCGCGTATGAGCCAGTCGCCGTTCACCGGTTCACTGTAATTGGGGCGGGCACTTCCGCGCGGGGCACCCCCCGCCCGCGTGCGACCCTTGCCCCATGGACGAGGACACTCCCCTGCTCGTGATCGTCGACGGCGCCAACGTCGTCGGGTCGGTCCCCGACGGCTGGTGGCGCGACCGCAAGGGCGCCGCCGAACGCCTCCGCGACCGGCTCGCGAGCGACGGCCTGCCGGGCCGCACGGACCCCGTGGAACTCGTCCTCGTCGTGGAGGGCGCGGCCCGCGGCGTGACCTCCGTCCCGGGCGTACACGTGGACTCGGCCCCCGCCAGCGGCGACGACCGCATGGTCGAACTCGTCACCGAAGCCGCCGGCCGCCCGTGCCTGGTGGTCACGGCGGACCGCGAACTCCGGCGCAGGGTCACGGAGTTGGGCGCGGAGGTCACGGGGCCGCGGAGCGTACGGGGCTGACCTGGACGGCACGCGGCCCGGCAACTCCCGCGCGCTGAGGGGGACTTACCGGGCCGGCGGTCAACTGGGGCGGTCTACGAGGCGTTTCCGCTCGACGGTGTGGTGGACTCGCCCGCCTCCTCGGCCTGTTGCAGGCCCAGGCGGCTGTGTGTGCGGCCGTAGAAGTAGTAGACGAGGAAGCCGATCGCCATCCAGATGGCGAAGCGGAGCCAGGTCTCGGCGGGGAGGTTGAGCATCAGCCAGAGGGAGGCCAGGACCGAGACGATCGGGAGGGCCGGGACCAGCGGGGTGCGGAAGGAGCGGGGGAGGTCCGGGCGCCGCTTCCTGAGGATGACCACGCCGATCGCGACCACGATGAACGCGAACAGCGTGCCGATGTTGACCAGTTCGGCCAGCTCGCTGAGGCTCGTGAAGCCCGAGACGATCGCGATGATCACGCCGAGGAGGATGGTCGGGCGGTAGGGGGTGCGGAAGCGCGGGTGGACGTGGGAGAAGAAGCGGGGCAGGAGGCCGTCGCGGCTCATCGCGAAGAAGACGCGGGCCTGGCCCAGGAGCAGGATCATGCACACCGTCGTCAGGCCGATCGCCGCGCCGAAGCTGATCAGGCCCGCGAACCACGGGTGTCCGGTGGCCTTGAACGCGTCGGCGAGCGGTGCGTCGATCGACAGCGAGCTGTACTTCTGCATGCCGGTCACGACGACCGCGACGGCGACGTACAGCGTGGTGCAGATGATCAGTGAGCCGAGGATGCCGCGCGGCACGTCCCGCTGCGGGTTGCGGGTCTCCTCGGCGGCGGTGGCGACGACGTCGAAGCCGATGAACGCGAAGAAGACCACCGAGGCGGCGGTGAAGATGCCCATGACCCCGAAGTTGGAGGGCGCCCAGCCGAACATCAGCTGGATCAGCGGGGCTTTGAGGTTGCCGCCCGCCTCCACCGCCTGCGACTTGGGGATGAAGGGCTTGTAGTTGTCGCCCTTGATGAAGAAGGCGCCGGCGACGATCACCACGAGGACGACGGCGACCTTGATGGCGACGACGACCGAGGTGACCCGCGCGGAGAGCTTCATGCCGAGGACGAGGATCGCCGTGAGGACGAGGACGAGCGCGGCGGCGAGGATGTCGAAGCCGAAGCCGTGCGCGCCGTCCCGCCCGCTGAGCGCCTCGGGCAGATGCCAGCCCGCGTTGTCCAGCAGCGAGTGGATGTACCCGGACCAGCCGACGGCCACCACCGCCGTGCCCAGGGCGAGTTCGAGGACCAGGTCCCAGCCGATGATCCAGGCGGGGAACTCGCCGAGCGAGGCGTACGAGAAGGTGTACGCGGAGCCCGCGACCGGCACCGTGGACGCGAACTCGGCGTAGCAGAGCGCCGCGAGGGCACAGACGACGCCGGCCACGACGAAGGACAGGGCGACCGCGGGACCGGCGGTGTTCTTGGCGGCCGTGCCGGTGAGGACGAAGATGCCGGTGCCGATGACGACACCGACGCCGAACACGGTGAGATCCAGGGCCGACAGGGATTTTTTGAGCGCGTGCTCGGGTTCCTCGGTGTCCTTGATGGACTGTTCGACTCTCTTCGTCCGGAAGAGTGTGCTGCTCACGGGTGTACCTCCCACGCTTGGCGTCCTCGACATGATCGAGAGGGGGCGTGGTGCGTATGCCCCGACGCGGGCGGGTTCACGCGAACGGACCGCTTTCACCACTGCAAAGAGTGGTAAAAGCGGCCCGTTCGGAGGTGCTGCCGTGCCTCAGTCGCGTGCGGACTCCACCGAGTCGACCTCCGCCGTGGGGCGTTCGAAGCGACCGTCCAGCTTCGAGACCAGGCCGGTGACCTGGCGGGCGATGTCCGGAGCGGTGAGGCCGATCTCCGTCATCACCTCGGCGCGGGACGCGTGGTCGAGGAAGCGCGGCGGGATGCCGAAGTCGCGCAGCGGAACATCCACGCCGGCGTCGCGCAACGCCTGTGCGATCGATGAACCGACGCCGCCGACACGGGAGTTGTCCTCGACGGTGACGACCACCCGGTGCTGCTCGGCGAGCGGGGCCATGGCCTCGTCGACGGGCTTGACCCAGCGCGGGTCGACGACGGTGGTGGTGATGCCCTGCTGGTCGAGCAGCGCGGCGATCTCCAGGCACATCGGCGCGAGCGCGCCGACCGAGACCAGCAGGACGTCCGGGGCGTCGGTGCCGGGCGCGCGCAGCACGTCCATGCCGCCGATGCGGCCCACGGCCGGTACGGCGGGACCGACCGCGCCCTTGGAGAAGCGGACGACCGTCGGCGCGTCCTTGACCTGGACGGCCTCGCGCAGCTGGGCGCGGACCTGGTCGGCGTCGCGCGGCGCGGCGAGCCGGAGGCCCGGGACGACCTGGAGGATCGACATGTCCCACATGCCGTTGTGGGAGGCGCCGTCGGTGCCGGTGACGCCGGCCCGGTCCAGGACGAAGGTCACCCCGCACTTGTGCAGGGCCACGTCCATCAGCACCTGGTCGAAGGCGCGGTTGAGGAAGGTGGCGTAGACGGCGAAGACGGGGTGGAGTCCGCCGGTGGCGAGGCCGGCCGCGGAGACGGCGCCGTGCTGCTCGGCGATGCCGACGTCGTAGATGCGGTTCGGGAAGGCGTCGGCGAACTTCTTCAGGCCGACGGGCTGGAGCATCGCGGCGGTGATCGCGACGATGTCCTCGCGCTCCTGGCCCAGCGCGACCATCTCGTCGCCGAAGACGGAGGTCCAGTCGGCGCCGGAGGCCTTGATCGGGAGGCCGGTGTCGGGGTGGATGGGGCCGATGCCGTGGAAGCGGTCGGCCTCGTCCTGGAGGGCGGGCTGATAGCCGCGGCCCTTCTCGGTGAGGACGTGCACGATCACCGGGCCGCCGAACCGCTTGGCGCGGGCCAGCGCGGACTCCGTCGCCTCGATGTCGTGGCCGTCGATCGGGCCGACGTACTTCAGGCCGAGGTCCTCGAACATGCCCTGCGGGGCGATGAAGTCCTTGAGGCCCTTCTTCGCGCCGTGCAGCGTCTCGTAGAGGGGCTTGCCGACGACCGGAGTGCGCTCCAGGAGGTCCTTGCCGCGGGCCAGGAAGCGCTCGTAGCCGTCGGTGGTCCGCAGGGTCGCCAGGTGGTTCGCGAGGCCGCCGATGGTCGGTGCGTAGGAGCGCTCGTTGTCGTTGACGACGATGACGAGCGGGCGGTCCTTGGCGTCGGCGATGTTGTTCAGCGCCTCCCAGGCCATACCGCCGGTCAGCGCGCCGTCACCGATCACCGCGACCACGTGGTCGTCGCGTTTGAGCACCTGGTTGGCCTTCGCGAGGCCGTCGGCCCAGCCGAGGACCGTCGAGGCGTGCGAGTTCTCGATGACGTCGTGCTCGGACTCGGCCTGCGAGGGGTAGCCGGAGAGGCCGCCCTTCTGCTTCAGCTTCGAGAAGTCCTGGCGGCCGGTGAGCAGCTTGTGGACGTAGGACTGGTGGCCGGTGTCGAACAGCACCCGGTCCTTCGGCGACTCGAAGACGCGGTGCAGGGCGATGGTCAGCTCGACCACACCGAGGTTCGGGCCGAGGTGGCCGCCGGTCTTGGAGACGGCGTCGACGAGGAAGGTCCGGATCTCCCCGGCCAGCTGGTCCAGCTGCTCCAGGCTGAGCCGGTCCAGATCGCGCGGTCCCCTGATGCGGGTCAGCAGCGGCACCCGTGCCTCCTTGCGAGTAGAGCTGATCGAGCTGTTGCCGGGCTTGTCGAGTCTAATGTTCCGCCTTTGCGGACGGCGCCCGGGCTCTGCGTCATACGTCACGCGATCGGCTGTACCCACGAACAGCCTTTCCTACGACACGACTGTGCCCGGTACCGCCATCGGTACCGGGCACAGTCTGGGCGAAGGGCAGGTCAGCCGCGACCGGCGGCCTTCTGGCTCTTGCGGGACACCGAGTCGATGACGACCGCGCCGAGCAGGACGCCACCCGTGATCATGTACTGGATCGACGTGTTCATGTTCAGCAGGTCGAGACCGGTCTGGATCGACTGGATGACGAGCATGCCCAGCAGGGCGGACCAGACGGTGCCGCGGCCACCGAAGAGGCTCGTACCGCCGATGACCGCGGCCGCGATGGCCAGCATCAGGGTGTTGCCGCCACCCGCGTTGAGCGTGGCGCTCTGGGTCTGACCGGCGAAGAACATACCGCCGACCGCCGCGAAGCCACCGGAGATGGCGAACACGGTGATGCGGATCATCGGCACGTTGATACCGGCACGGCGCGCGGCCTCGATGCCGCCACCGACCGCGAAGACCTTACGGCCGTACGGGGTACGACGGAGCACGAAGTCCACGATCACCAGGGACGCGAGGAAGATCACCAGCGCGTTGGAGACACCGGCCGAGGAGTTCAGCACGTACGCGGTGACGAACGCGGCCACGGCGAGCAGGCCGACCCGCAGCGCGATCTCGCTGGTGGGCCGGAACGGCACCCCGGCGGCCTTGCGGCGGCGCTGCTCGACGAGCGAGCCGTAGGCCAGGGAGCCGACGCCGAGGGCGGCCAGGATGTAGGCGCCCGCGATCGACTGGTCCATGAAGAACGAGCCCTGGCCGAGCAGGTGCACCGGACCCTCGTCCGGGATGTTGATGGTGCCGCTCGAACCGAGCAGCCACAGCATCAGACCGTTCCAGCCGAGGAAGCCGGCCAGGGTGACGACGAACGCCGGTACGCCGATCCTCGCGAAGAAGAAGCCGTGCAGCGCGCCGATGCCGATGCCCGTGATGATCGTCAGGATCAGCGCCAGCCAGCCGTTCATCCCGTGGTTGACCACGAAGACGGCGAACAGGGTGGACGCCAGACCGCTGACCGAGCCGACGGACAGGTCGATCTCGCCGAGCAGCAGCACGAAGACCAGGCCGATGGCGAGCATGCCGGTCGCGGACAGGTAGTAGCTGATGTTGGACAGGTTGTCCGCGCTCAGGAACCGGCTGTTCTGCGACTGGAAGATGATGCCGATGACGATCAGACCGGCGACGACCGGCAGCGAGCCGAGCTCACCGCCCTTGACCTTGCGCTTGAACTCGGTGATGTAGCCCTTGTAGCCCTCTTCGCGGACCAGCAGACGCGGGTCGACGACGGTGGCGGCACCGGCCGCCGCCGTGGGGTCCTCGGTCGGAGCCTCGGTGGTGGGTTCCACCGCGTCCTTCTTCACGGTGCCTGACGTGTCGCTCACTTTGCCGCCTCCGTGCTGCGCACCGCACGACGGGTCACGGCGTTGTCCGTGGCACCGGTGATCGCGGCGATGATCGTTTCCTGACTGGTGTCCTTCACCGGGAAGGAGCCGTTGTTCTTGCCCAGGCGCAGCACGTTGACGGTGTCGGCGACCGCCTTGACGTCGGCCATGTTGTGGCTGATGAGGATGACGCCGAGGTTGCGCTCGCGCAGCCGCTCGACCAGGTCGAGGACCTGGGCGGTCTGCTCGACGCCGAGGGCGGCGGTGGGCTCGTCGAGGATGACGACCTTGGGGTCGCCGATCAGCGCGCGGGCGATCGCGACGACCTGTCGCTGGCCACCGGAGAGGCTGGCGATCGGGATGCGCACACTCGGGATGCGGATGGAGAGGGTGCTCAGCAGCTCACGGGAGTTCTTCTCCATCGTGACCTCGTCGATGACCCCGTGGCGCAGCAGCTCACGCCCGAGGTAGAGGTTGCCGACGACATCGAGGTTGTCGCACAGCGCGAGGTCCTGGTAGACCGTCGCGACGCCGAGTCCCTGGGCGTCGTGCGGCTTGTTGATGCTGACCGGGTTGCCCTCCCACTCGATGACTCCTTCATCGATGGGATGCACCCCGGCGATGGTCTTCACCAGGGTGGACTTTCCTGCGCCGTTGTCGCCGACCAGTGCGACGACTTCTCCGGCGTGGACCTCCAGCTCTACTTCGGTGAGGGCCTGCACCGCACCGAATCGCTTGGAGACTCCGCGCAACGCCAGCACGGGCGTAGCGGACACGTTAACCATCTCCTTCGCCGCCTGACCGGCGGGGATGCCGCGCTTGTCAAAAGCCGCGGAGGGTTGTGCCTAGGCACAGATTTACAAGATGAACATGCGCGCGGCCGGTGCCAGTTGGCAACGGCTGCGTTCGCACGGGTTCCGATCGGCGCCCGCCCCGCAGCGGGGTTGGAAGGCGGGGCGGACGCCGAAGGGGCTCTGTCACCGCTGGGCGGTGATTACTCCAGACCGGCCGCCTTGCACGCCTTGGCGTAGTCGGCGGTGCAGATCTGCGCGACGGTGTAGAGACCGTCCTTGATGACCGTGTCCTTGATGTTGGCCTTGGTGACCGACACCGGGGTCAGCAGCTGCGAGGGCACCTTGTTGCCGGAGCCGCTGGTCTGGGTCGTGGTGGCGAGCGAGGAGATGCTCTTGCCCTGCGCCAGGTCGACGGCGAGCGTGGCGGCCGCCTCGGCCTCCGGCTTGAAGGCCTTGTAGACGGTGCTGGACTGGGTACCGGCGACGATGCGCTGGATACCGGCGAGCTCCGCGTCCTGGCCCGTCAGCGGGATGTTGCTGATGCCCGCGCCCTTGAGGACGGTGGCGATACCACCGGCCATGCCGTCGTTGGCGGAGTAGACGCCCGCGATCTTCTTGGCGCCGAGCTGCGTGATGGCCGCCGACATCTTCTGCCCGGCGACGGTGTCCTTCCACAGGCCGGACTGCTCGTAGGCGATCTTGACCTTGCCGTCGAGGGCCTCGTGGGCGCCCTTCTTGAACTGCGCGGCGTTCGGGTCGGCGTCGTCACCGTTGATCATGACGACGTTCGCCGAGGGGGTGGCCTTCGAGCCCAGCGAGGTGAGGAGCGCCTCGCCCTGGAGCTTGCCGACCTCGACGTTGTCGAAGGAGACGTACGCGGAGACCGGGCCCTGGGCCAGACGGTCGTACGCGACGACCTTGATGCCCTTGTTGACCGCCTGCTGGATCGAGGACTTGATCGCGGCGGAGTCCTGGGCGCTGATCACGATGACCTTGACGCCCTTGGTGATCATGCTGCTGACCTGCTGGGCCTGCGTCGCGGCGCTGGCGTTCGCGTTGTTGTACTGGACGGTGCAGCCGGAGCAGAGCTCCTTGACCTTCGCCTCGAAGTACGGCTTGTCGAACTTCTCGTACCGAGCGGTGACGCTGTCGGGCAGGAGCAGGCCGATCGAGGCGTTCGTACCGCCCGAGGAGCTGGAGCTGCTGTCGGACTTCTTGTCGTCGCCTGCCTTGCCACAGGCGGCCATCGAGACGGCCATGGTGGTGGCGATGACGGCAACGGCGGCACGACGCATACGCGTGTTCACTTTGAAACCTCCCTGACGAGGCCGCGTCGTTGCGGCCGAGGTGGCTGGAAGTCAACTCGGCCGCGCGTTCGGCGTCAAGAAGTAAATACTTAACGAGATGGCAACGGCGTCGTGCGTTCTCTAAGTGAAGACAGGTGTGGCCGCGGTCAGCGACCCGTCCAAAAGGGTCGAATCGCCCATCTCGCTGAGTGCGAGAGCGAGCGCTCCGAGCACTTCCGCACGGCCTCCAAGTGCCCCCGGGAGAACGGACAATTGACGCGCCGCACTGGGGATCGCGTAGCGGCCGACAGACTCCCTGATCGGCCCGAGCACCAGCTCACCGGCCTCGGCGAGATCGCCACCGAGGACCACTCGGCTCGGGTTCAGCAAATTGCAGAGATTGGCGACTCCACTGCCGATGTGTCGGCCGACGTCGGCGATCACCCGACGGCAGCCAGGGTCTCCGTCCCGCGCCAGCCGTACGACTCCCTCCATGGTCAGGTCGGTTCCGTGACTGGACTGGAGGAGCGGCAGCACATAGCGCGCGGCCGTGAAGGTCTCCAGGCAGCCCCGGTTTCCGCAACGGCAGACAGGGCCGGACTCATCAAGAGTAATATGCCCGATTTCTCCCGCTGTGCCACCCGGGCCCCGGTAGATCTTGCCGTTGATGACCAGCCCCGCGCCGACCCCGCTCGCCACCTTGATGTACGCCAGGTCCCTGACGCCCCGCCCACTGCCCCAGACCAGCTCACCGAGGGCGCCGAGGTTCGCGTCGTTGTCCACGTGCACCGGTACGCCCAGACGGCTGCCCAGCTCCTCGGCGGGTCTGGTGCCGGTCCAGCCCGGCAGGATCGCGGTGGAGCCCAGGGTGCCCGACTCGACGTCGATCGGACCGGGCACGCCGAGGCCCACCCCGGCGATCTTGGAACGGTCCACCCCGGTCGCCGTGATCAGCCGGTTGACCAGCTCTTCCGCCCGGTCGAAGCCCTGCGTCGAGGAGGCGTCCACATCGACGGGCTCGGACTCCTCGGCCAGCACCTGATGGGCGAGATTCCCGACCGCGACGCGCAAATGCGTGTGCCCGAAGTCGACGCCGATGACGATGCCGGCGTCCCCGCTCAGCGAGACGCTGCGGGCCCTGCGGCCGCCCGCCGAAGTCGGTGTGACCTCGACCGTTCCGCCGTCCTTGAGCTCGCGCACGATGTTGGAGACGGTCGCGGCGGACAGGCCCGTCGTCCTCGCGATCTCCGCCTGCGTCAGCGACCCGGCCAACCGCACCGCTCGCACGACCCGCTCGAGATTGGCTCGGTGCAGTGACGACTGCGACCCCGGAGTCTCCACGACGACCTCCTGCGCGCGGGACCGCATCGATGAGGCCCCGTCTATGTCCAACTAGTGAACTCTAAGCTGAGCTGTTCGGGTTGCCTCCCGTCAAGAGGTTGAACCGCATCGAGGGTTCCGGACACATACGTGACCACCGCTCCCGGCCTGCCGGGAGCGGTGGGGGAACGATCACTTCCTGTCACGTTCTCCAGGCGCGCTACTTCAGCGTCGCCGAGGTCAGACCGGACTGCACCTGGCGCTGGAACGACAGGTAGACGACCAGCATCGGGATCATGGCGATCGTGACACCCGCGAAGAGAACGGGCAGGTCGGAGGCGTAGCCCTGTTGTTGCTGGAGCTGGATGAGTCCTTGGGTCAGGACATAGCGCTCCGGGTCCGAACCGCTCTGCGGCTGCATCAGGACCGTCGGCAGGATGAACTGGTTCCACTGACCGAGGGTGTTGAAGATGCCGACACTGATCAACCCGGCCTTGGCCATCGGCAACATCACTTGGAAGAACGTCCGGGTGTGCGAGGCGCCGTCGAGGATGGCCGCCTCGAAGACCGCGGTGGGCAGCGTCCGGAAGAACGCGTGCATGAAGAACACCGTGAACGGCATCGAGTAGGCGATGTAGACCAGGATCAGCCCCTGGTACGTGTTGAGCATGTCGAGGCGCTTGACCATGAAGAACAGCGGGACCAGCGCCAGGAACACCGGGAACATCGCGCCGGCGACGAAGAAGTAGTACAGCATCCGGTTGCCCCAGAACCGGTAGCGGGCCAGCACGTACGCGGCCATCGAGCCGAACAGCATCGTCAGCGGGACCGAGAAGACCAGCACGATCAGGGTGTTCAGGAAGTAGTCGCCGATGCCCTTGCTCCAGGCCCGCCGGAACACGTCGAACGTCCAGTTCTGCGGCCAGCCGAAGGCCGAGTTGCCGATCTGCACGTCGGTCTTGAACGAGCTGAACACCAGCCACAGCAGCGGCAGCACGATCAGCAGGGCCCACAGGGCGAGGAAGCCGTGCGAGAAGGCGTTCAGCACGACGCCCTCGCCGCGCGGTTCATGGGGCCGGGCGCCGGACTTCCCAGGCGACGGCTGGGGCGGGACGGTGCCGCCCGCGGGGGCGGTCTCCTTCAGGGGTGCGCTCATCGTCGTATGTCTCCCGCTCAGAACTCGATGCGCTCACGGCGGGTGGCGCGCAGCGTGACCACGGACAGGATCAGGGTGAGCAGCAGCATGACGACGCCCATCGCGCAGGCGTAGCCGCTCTTCCCGAAGTAGAGGAAGTTGCGCATCATCACGGTCGACATGACGTCGCTGCCGTGGTCGGGACCGCCTCCGTAGGCGCCCATGTTCGAGGTCATGGAGGAGACCAGGACGAACATGTCCATCGCGATGATGCCGAGGTACACCCAGGCCGTCTGGACGGTCTCCCAGAGCAGCGGCAGGGTGATCCGGAAGAAGGACTGGGAGCGGCCCGCGCCGTCGATCAGGGCGGCCTCGTAGATGTCCCGCGGAATGGACTGCATGGCGGCGGAGAACAGCACCAGATAGAAACCGACGCCGTGCCAGACCACGACCGCCATCAGCGCCCACAGCACCACGTTGGGCTCGTTGAGCCATTCCACCGGATTGTTGACGTCGACCAGGTGGAGTTTGATCAGGACGCCGTTGAGCAGACCGCCGCCGTCACTGCGGTACACCGCGTTGAACAGCACCGCGAGAATCGCCAGCGACAGCACCTGCGGGAAGAAGTAGACGATTTTGTAGAACCCGCTGCCGGCGACACCCTGCACCCCGCCGGCCTTGCTGTGTCCTCCCGCGTTCACCATGAAGGCGAAGAACAGGGCCAGCAGAATGGTGATCACCGGGATGAACACCAGGAACAGGAGGTTGTGCCAGATGGCCTCCTTGAAGACGTCGTCGTGGAGCAGCGTTCGATAGTTGTCCAGTCCGACGAACTTGAAGGTCTGTGACTCGCCCTTCCAGTCGGTCAGCGAATAGCCGAACGTCTGGATGTACGGCCAGATCACGAAGATCAGATAGAGCGCCACGGGAACGAAGAGAAATCCCGTGACGAACCTGTACTGCCCTTTGCGCATTGGCGTTTCCTGCCCCTGGTGTCCCGAGCGTGATCAGGTGGTGCGATCAGGCCTTGCGATCAGGAGTGCACGTTCTTCTTGGACGCCGGGTCCTTGGCCTGCTTGTCGACGGCGGCCTGGCAGCGCTTCAGCCACTCCTTGGGCTGGATGCGCTTGGACATCAGCTCGTTGGACGCGTTCTGGATGGAGGTGTCCATCTCGCTGTACCAGTCCGGGTACAGGAAGCGGAAGGTGTTGTCGCCGGCCGCCTTGGACGCGTCGACCGTGGACTGAGTGCCCGGGCGCAGCGTGACGCTGGAGTCGACACCGTCCTTGAGGATGGTGAGCGAGTTGGCCTCCTTGGCGAAGAGCGTCGACCACTCCTTGGAGAGCATGTGGCGCATGAACTCCTTGGCGCCGGGGAGGTTCTTGGCCTTCGCCGGGATGATGAAGGGCTCCCCCGAGCCGGCCCGGATCGCCTCGAACGGCATCTTGCTGTCGGCGAGCAGCGGCATCGGCAGGAACTTCATGTCGAAGTCCGTCGGCGTCAGCTTGAGCTGCTCGTTCTCCAGCCAGGAACCACAGGTGATGAACGCGGCCTTGTACTGGTTCCAGCGGGTCTGCGACTCGGTGTGGGTCAGGCCGTTGGTGCCGGGCATCAACAGGTCCTTCTCCACCACCTCGTAGATCGCCTCGACACCGGCCTGCGCGGCGGCCGAGCCGACGAACGCCTTCGGGTCGAGGTTGTCGATCGCCTTGACGGCGTCGATCCCGCCCTTCTTGGCGATCAGGTCCATGATGGCGACGTTGATGTAGTACGGATACTTGCCCTGGTGGGCGAGACCGCCGATGCCGTCCGCCTTCGCCTTCTGGCAGACGGCGATGAACTCGTCCCAGGTCTTCGGCGGGGTCCAGCCCTTCTCCTTGAAGAGCTTGCCGGAGTACCACAACCCCCAGACCGTGTAGATGTAGTTGAGGGCGACGACCTTGCCCTCCTGCACACCCGGGTCGAGGGTGCCGGGGATCAGCAGATCGCGCACCTTCTTGCTCGGGTCGTCGATCGCCGGGGCGTCGAGCACCGGGGAGAGATCGAGCAACTGGCCGTTCTTGTACAGGACGTCGATCTTGATCTGCTGGGCGCCGGAGTCGTCGACGATGTCCGGCGGGTTTCCCGCGTTGAAGCGCGGCTGCAGCTTGCCGGTGATCTCCTGCGTTCCGGTGTGGGTCGAGCTCACGCCGATCTTCGTCTTGAAGTTGGCTTCCCACGCCTTCGCGTAGTCGTCGCCGTAACCGCCCTTGAAGACGACGACGTCGAGCGTGCTGCCCTTCTTCACGCCGAAGGGATTCGACTTCGACGTGGTGCCCTTGGTGGAGTCGTCGCTGCTGCTGTCGTCCCCGCCGCCGCTCGCACACGCGGCCAGGAAACTCATCGTGGGTACGGAGATCAGGCCGAGTGCGGCCGACCTCTTGATCAAATCACGGCGGCCGACGCCATTGGAACCGTTGTTCTCGGCTGAAGTGGATCCCATGCTCAAGTCCTCGCCTTCAACAGGACTCAGGCGGTGAACCGGATCCTCCCCGGCACCGCGGTCAGGTCGAGCTTGGTCGTGCAGGAGTACTTCGTGCGTGCTGCTGCGAGAGCGGTGTCGAACGCGACAGGTATAGTCCACTTCCGGTCGACAGAGCAAGATCGAATGCAGGGTGGGTTGTCGGTCTTTTCCGAAGTGAGACCTCGCGGAAATATGAACGCCCTGTGTGTTCGATGACGGAGAAATCCCCGTTATTGCCCTCGAATGCCTCACTCAACACCCTTGACACACCAGGCCACTTGACTCCCTACTGTTCCTTGCGCATCGAAGCTGACAACGTTGTCCAGCCTGCAGGGAGGATGCCCTCGTATGCATCACAGATGGTGGGGTACGGCGGTCGTGTCGACCGCCGCACTGGCTTTGCTCGTGGGTTCGCAGGGGGCGGCGGTCGCCCTTCCGGCAAAGGCCCCGACCGGCGGGGAGTTCGCCTCCTCGTTCGAGTCGGGAGATCCGGCGCCGGACTGGCTGAACACGGTCGACACCGCGCCGGACGGCTCCAAGCGGGCCTCGGGCGTCGACGGCGGCTACAGCACCGGGATCCCGGGCAATGTGACCGACCACGTCACCGACGTCCGGGCCAGTTCCGAGAACACCGGCGGCGGGGAGGTGAAGGAGAACCTCGTCGACGGCGAGTCCGGCACCAAGTGGCTGACCTTCGCGCCCACGGGCTGGGTCGAGTTCGACCTCGACAAGCCGGCCAAAATAGTGACCTACGCGCTGACTTCGGCGAACGACTTCGCCGAACGCGATCCGCGGGACTGGACGCTGTCGGGCTCGACGGACGGCAAGGACTGGAAGACCCTGGACACCCGCTCCGGCGAGAGCTTCGCCGACCGGTTCCAGACGAAGTCCTACGACCTCGCCGAGCCGGCCGAGTACCAGCACTTCCGGCTCGACATCACGAAGAACAACGGCGCGAGCGGCATCCTTCAGCTCGCCGACGTCCAGTTCTCGACGGGCGGGACCACCGCCCCGATCCCCGAGGACATGCTCTCGCTGGTCGACCGGGGCCCCAGCGGCTCCCCCACCGCCAAGGCGGGCGCCGGCTTCACGGGGAAGCGCGCACTGCGGTACGCGGGCCGTCACACGGCCACCGGGCGGGCGTACTCGTACAACAAGGTCTTCGACGTGAACGTGCCGGTCGGCCGGGACACCGCGCTCTCCTACCGGCTCTTCCCGCAGATGTCCGACGGCGACCTCGACTACGACGCCACGAACGTCTCCGTCGACCTCGCCTTCACCGACGGCACGTATCTCAGCGACCTCGGCGCGACGGACTCGCACGGCTTCGCGCTGACTCCGCAGGGGCAGGGCGCGGCGAAGATCCTCTACGTCAACCAGTGGAACAACGTCCTCTCGCGGATCGGTTCGGTCGCGGCCGGGAAGACCGTCGACCGGATCCTGCTGGACTACGACTCCCCCAGCGGGCCGGCGAAGTTCCGCGGCTGGCTGGACGACGTGAGCCTCAAGTCGGTGGCGCCGGAGAAGCCGAAGGCGCATCTGTCGGACTACGCGCTGACCACCCGGGGCACCAACTCCAGCGGCAGCTTCTCGCGCGGCAACAACTTCCCCGCCGCGGCGCTGCCGCACGGCTTCAACTTCTGGACGCCGGTGACGAATTCGTCGTCGCTCAGCTGGCTCTACGACTACGCACGCGCGAACAACGACGACAACCTGCCGACGCTCCAGGCGCTCAGCCTGAGCCATGAACCGAGCCCCTGGATGGGCGACCGGCAGACCTTCCAGGTGATGCCGTCGGCCGCTTCCGGAACCCCCAACACCGACCCCACGGCACGGGAGTTGGCGTTCAAGCACGAGAACGAGACCGCGCGCCCGTACTACTACGGCGTCACGTTCGAGAACGGTCTGAAGGCCGAGATGGCCCCGACCGACCACGCGGCCTCGCTGCGCTTCACCTACCCCGGCGACGACGCGAGCGTCATCTTCGACAACGTCACCGAGCAGGCGGGCCTGACCCTCGACAAGACCAACGGGACCGTCACCGGCTACTCGGACGTCAAGTCCGGGCTGTCCACCGGCGCGACACGCCTCTTCGTCTACGGCACCTTCGACGCGCCGGTGACGGACGGCTCCTCCAGCGGGGTCAAGGGCTATCTGAAGTTCAAGCCGGGCGCCGACCACACGGTCACCCTGCGCCTGGCCACCTCGCTGATCAGCGTCGACCAGGCGAAGGACAACCTGCGCCAGGAGATCCCGGACGGCACCTCCTTCGACACGGTCAAGCAGCAGGCCCAGAAGGTGTGGGACAAGCTGCTCGGCAAGGTCGAGGTGGAGGGCGCGACGCCGGACCAGCTGACGACCCTGTACTCCAGCATGTACCGGCTGTACCTGTACCCCAACTCCGGTTTCGAGAAGGTGGGTTCGACGTACCAGTACGCGTCCCCGTTCTCCCCGATGACGAGCCAGGACACCCCGACGCACACCGGCGCCAAGATCGTGAACGGCAAGGTGTACGTCAACAACGGCTTCTGGGACACGTATCGCACGACCTGGCCGGCCTACTCGTTCCTGACGCCCAGTCAGGCGGGTGAGATGGTCGACGGGTTCGTGCAGCAGTACAAGGACGGCGGCTGGACCTCGCGGTGGTCCTCCCCCGGCTACGCGGACCTGATGACGGGCACCTCGTCGGACGTGGCGTTCGCGGACGCGTACGTCAAGGGCGTGAAGTTCGACGCCAAGTCGGCCTACGACGCGGCCGTGAAGAACGCGACCGTCGTCCCGCCCGCCTCCGGCGTCGGCCGCAAGGGCATGACCACCTCGCCCTTCCTCGGCTACACCAGCACCGACACCGGCGAGGGCTTCTCCTGGGCGATGGAGGGCTACGTCAACGACTACGGCATCGCGCAGATGGGCCAGGCCCTCTACAAGAAGACCGGCGAGAAGCACTACAAGGAGGAGTCCGCGTACTTCCTCAACCGCGCCCAGGACTACGTGAACCTCTTCGACAAGCAGGCCGGGTTCTTCCAGGGCAAGGACGCCAAGGGCAACTGGCGGGTGGACTCGGCGAGTTACGACCCGAAGATCTGGGGTTACGACTACACGGAGACCGACGGCTGGGGCTACGCCTTCACCGCCCCGCAGGACAGCCGCGGCCTCGCCAACCTCTACGGCGGCCAGAAGGCCCTCGGTGACAAGCTCGACCAGTACTTCTCCACCCCCGAGACCGCCTCGCCCACCAACGCCGGTTCCTACGGCGGCGTCATCCACGAGATGACGGAGGCGCGGGACGTCCGCATGGGCCAGTACGGCCACTCCAACCAGGTGGCCCACCACGTCACTTACATGTACGACGCGGCCGGTGAACCCTGGAAGGCGCAGAAGGACGTGCGCGAGGTGCTGTCGCGCCTCTACACCGGCAGCGAGATCGGGCAGGGCTACCACGGCGACGAGGACAACGGCGAGCAGTCGGCCTGGTACCTCTTCTCCGCGCTCGGCTTCTACCCGCTGGTGATGGGCAGCGGCGAATACGCCATCGGCTCCCCGCTGTTCACCAAGGCGACCGTGCACCTGGAGAACGGCAAGGACCTCGTCGTCAAGGCGCCGAAGAACAGCACGAAAAACATCTACGTGCAGGGTCTGAAGGTCAACGGCCAGAACTGGACGAAGACTTCACTCCCCCACTCGCTGCTGGAGAAGGGCGGAGTGCTGGACTTCTCCATGGGCTCCAAGCCCTCGTCGTGGGGCAGCGGCAAGAACGCGGCGCCGGTGTCGATCACCAAGGACGACAAGGTGCCGACGCCCCGGTCCGACCAACTCGCCGGTGTCGGGCCCCTGTTCGACAACACGTCGGCCACGGACGCGACGGTGTCCTCGGTGGACCTGCCGGTCGCCAAGGCCACCAAGGGCGTCCAGTACACGCTGACGTCGTCGAAGGACCACACCCTGGCGCCGACCGGCTGGACCCTCCAGGGCTCGACCGACGGCACCACGTGGAAGACGCTCGACAAACGCTCCGGCGAGTCCTTCACCTGGAACCAGCAGACGCGCGTCTTCTCGGTCAAGTCGCCGGGCTCGTACGCGCATTACCGCCTGGTGCTGAACGGTCCCTCGACCCTCGCGGAGGTGGAACTGCTGGCCTGAGGCACGGTCACGGCACGGGGAGGCGGGGCAGCAGCCGCCGCAACGCCTCCGCGTGCTGGTGGACCCGTCTGAGCACGCCTCTCCTGGTCGACGCGAAGACGGGGACGTCCTGGGCCGGGCCGCACGCGGCGGCCGTGTACAGGTCGTCCAGCCACGCCCCGCTCCCCCTGGTGCCGTCCGGCGCCAGGGGGACCAGTCGTGTCAGGACCTCCGATTCGGCGCCGCCCAGGAACCAGACGCGCACCATCAGATCTCCGCGCAGATAACGCAGGCCGCCGTCTATGTCCTCCGGCGGCGCGAAGCCCTCGTCCCCCACCAGGAAAGCGAAGGCCGTACGGGCTTCGGCCCGGAACTCCTCGGGCAGCTGCGGCCGTTTCACCATCTGCGGATGCTCGCACGCGCCGATGTGCCCCCGCCACCGGAACGGGCGAGGGCACACATTGTGGACGTCAGTTCACCGCAAGGGTGAACACATGGAGATCCGGGTCGTCCGGAAGTGTCACGCTCTTGATGGTCTTGCCCGAGGGCGCCGCGAACGGCTTGGTGGCGAACACATAGGTGGCTACCGGGTCTTTGTCCGCACCCGCGACATTGCGGTACGCGGTCCGGGCGACGACCTCGTTGCCGTACTGCACGGTCCCGCCGCCCCCGCCGACCGTCCAGTCCGTGAAGGACAGGTCGATCACGTCGGTGCTGCCGTCGGTGTAGGTGACGGTCGCCTTCGTCTGCTGGTTGCCGTTGACCGCGCTGCCGATGAAGGACAACGTGCTTGCCGCCTGCGGGAGTTGGACGGTCTGACCGGCCGCCGAGACGTTGTCCGGGCGCCCGTTCGGCGAACTGGGCCAGGTGAAGCCGAGCCCGTCCACGGTGCCCGTACCGCCCGGGGTCAGCCCGGCCGCCTCCAGCGCCTGGAGCGAGTAACTCCAGCCGCCCCCGTCGTAGTCCGCCTCGTCGTGCTCGCCGGTGTCGTCGGAGACGCCGGTGTTGTTGTAGGCGGCGAGGAGGGTGCCGGGCGCGGCGACCGTCAGGGACACCGGCTGCTCGTACGACGTGCTGCCCGAGGTGACGGTGACCTTCACGTCGTAGAAGCCCTGTGTGACGTCGTCGGCGGCGGTGAGGGTGATGTCCTGGGAGCCGTCGACGACCGTGCCCTGTGCGGGAGTCGCGGTGACACCGGCGGGGGTCTCGACGGTGTAGCGGACCTCGGGTCCGGTGCCGCCGCTCAGGGACAGGGCCTTTATGTTGACCTTGGTGCTCTCGCCGGGGGCGAGGGTCGCGGCGGTCGGGCCGACGCCGATCTGGTACGGCTGCTCGCCGGTCCGGAAGGACGGCGGGGCGTCTGAAGGGGCGCTGCCCCAGGTGCGGTTCGGGGTGGTGGAGAGGGTGTAGTCGAGGGTGCCGCCGTTCTTGACGATCGAGGACGAGAGCCAAGGCTGTTGCGTGCTGCGGCCGTTGACCTTCAGGGACTGGATGTACGGGGCGTCGGTCGCGGCGCCCTTCGCGCGGATGGAGATGTCGTTGCCGTGCGGGCGGCTGATCTCGACGCGCTCGAACAGCGGGGAGGCGAGGGTGAGTTCGGCGCGGGAGGGGACCTGCGGGTACATGCCGAGCGCGGAGAAGACGTACCAGGACGACATCTCGCCGAGGTCGTCGTTGCCGGGGATGCCGGCCGGGTCGGTGGTCCAGAGCTGCTTCATGGCGGCCCTGACCGTCTCCTGGGTCTTGTAGGGCGCGCCCGCGTAGTCGTAGAGGTAGGGGACGTTGACGGACGGCTCGTTGTCCAGCTCGGACTTGTCGCCGCCGCTGCCCGTAAAGGCCCAACTCCCGTCCGCCTCATGGAAGAAGGAGTCGAGGCGGGCGAGGGCCTTGTCGGTGCCGCCCATCGCCGCGAAGAGGCCCGCCGGGTTGTGCTGGACCATCCAGGTGTACTGGGCGGCCGTGCCCTCCACGAAGCCGTTGCCGGTGCCCGGGGTGAAGCCGGTGACCCAACTGCCGTCCGCCTTGCGGTTGGCGATGTAGCCGCCGGTGGGGTCGGCGGCGATGTTGAAGTTGTTCTGCCACCACTGGGCGCGCTGGGCGAAGTCGGCCGCCGTGCTCTTCTTCCCTGCCGCCGTGGCGAGTTGGGAGAGCGCGAAGTCCGCCGTGGACATCTCCAGCGTCTCGGCGGCACCGCCCCAGGCATTGGAGACGGACGGCATGTAGTGGAGCTTCAAGTACTTGTCCAGGGAGGGGCGTTGGCCCACCGAGAGCACCGGCTTGCCGGACGAGGACATGTCCTGCGCGGTCGGTACGGTCGCCGCCTGGACGAGGGAGGCGAGGGCCCCCTTGAGGTCGAAGTCGGTGCCGCCGAAGGCGCGGATGCCGGCCAGGGCGGTGGGTGAGGGGTCGCCGTTCATGACGTGGGTGCCGCTCGCGCCGTGCAGCCAGCGGTCCCAGACTCCCCCGTTCTGCTGGGCGAGTTCGTAGAGGGACTGGGCGATGTCCGAGCCGGTGCGGGGGCTGAGGAGCGTGAGCAGTTGGACCTGCGAGCGGTAGATGTCCCAGCCGGAGAAGGTGCCGTACTGCGCTTGATGACCCCGGCCGACCTTGTGCACCTTGCCGTCGCTGCCCGTGTATCTGCGGTCGGCGTCGCTGATGACGTTCGGGTGCAGGAGGGAGTGGTAGAGCGCGGTGTAGAAGGTGGTGCGCTCGGTGTCGGTGCCGCCGCCGACCTTGATCGCGCCGAGCTGGTCGCGCCAGGCGCGGTGGGCCGAGCTCTGGACGGCGTCGAAGGAACGCGAAGGCGGGTTCTCCGCCTTGAGGTTGGCCTGGGCGCCGGCCTGACTGACGTACGAGATACCGACCTTGACGCCCACCGAACCGGTGCCGGGCTCGAACTCGACGTACCCGCCCGCGCCCTTGCCGGCGGTGGGGCGGCCGCCGTTGGTGAAGCCACCCGTGCCACCGGTCGCGTTCGTCGACCCCGGGGTCAGCTTGTCGTCCTGCCAGGTGCCGGTGGTCTTGAAGGCACGGTCGAAGGTGGCGGTGAAGTACAGGGTGTAGTAGGCGCGTTGGCCCTCGGGGTCGAGGTAGCCGCAGAAGTTTCCGGAGGTGACCGAGCCGGAGACGGTGTTGGTCTTCGGGTCGATGGTGACCGACGAATCGGTGGAGCCCACCTCGGAGTTGGCGGTGCGGATCAGGAGGGAGGCGGGCTTGTCGGCCGGGTAGGTGAAGCGGCCGGAGCCGGTGCGGGCCGTCGCGGTGAGGTCGGCGGTGACGCCGGAGGCGAGGCCGACCTTGTAGTGGCCGGGTTCGGCGGTCTCGTCGGTGTGGCTGAAGTCGGAGGCGTAGACGGCGTCCTTGGTGTCGCTCGCCGGGGACGAGGTGACCTCACCGGCGTACGGGTAGAACGGGATGTCGCCGCTGCCGCCCGCGCAGCCCGTGCCGGACATGTGGGTGAGGCTGAAGCCGCGGATACGGGTGGCGTCGTACTGGTAGCCGCCTGGCGCGGCCGTGCTGGTCGCGCTGCCTCTGGTGTTCTCCGGGCTCCAGGAGAGCATGCCGAAGGGCACGACGGCGCCCGGGAAGACGTTGCCGCCGTTCTTGGTGCCGATCAGCGGATCGACGTAGGCGGTGGGGTCCTTGACGAGTTGTGGCGGGGCGGCGGCGGTCGCCGCCAGGGCGGGGGGGGCGCCGCCGACCGCGAGTGCGGCGGCGAGCAACAGGGACATGGGACGGAAACGCATGACGCGGCCCCTCCTCCTTCGGACGGGTCGCGCACCACAGGTCGCACAAGCCGCAGGGACAGTAACGTGCGCCACCCGTACCACGGAAGAGCGCGTGTTCCGGTGAGGGCACGCGGGGTGCCCACTCGGACGGCGCCCCCAGGCCAACTGGCTTGACATCGTTGTCCGTTGAGGCGGTAGAGTCATATGCAGACCATCCGACAACGTTGTCGCACCGCAGTGCCGTACCAAGCCACGCACCACCCGGGCAGGTCGAACCCCCATTCCCTGCCCGGCTCGCGGACCCGGTGGCCCCCGACCACCGGGTCCGCCCCGAGCTCAGGCTCAACCGACCTGGCAGGGAAGGGCAGTTGCCGGATCACCGCCGTCGCCGTTCACGACGTATCCGAAGGTGGCGCTCTGTCCCGGACTCAGTGAGCCGTTCCAGTCGGCGTTGTGGACCATCACGTCCTGGCCGCTGTAGGTCGCGTTGCCGTTCCAGAGGCTGGCGACCGACTGGCCTGCGGGGAGTGCCCAGTTGACCATCCAGCCGAGCATCGGGACGTCACCGGAGTTGGTGACGGTCACCTCGGACTGGTAGCCGCCGGGCCAGGTGCCGGTCGTGTGCCGGGTGGCCGAACAGACGCCGGGTACCGGGTCGGTGGGGTTGCCCGGGTCGTGAATACCCGTCACTTCGCCGTTGCCGCCGTCGAACACGACGTCCGAGCAGGAGTAGAAGGTCTCCGCGCTGTCCGAGCGCTGCCACACCATGTAGATGATGTGGCGCCCCGACTTGTTCGCCGGAAGCTGCCCGGTCCAGGAGTAGTTGGCCTCGACCGTGCCCGGCGTGCCGTTGAGCGGCGGGTGGTCGACGGTGAGGAACGGCGTGTCCTCCATGTCGTTCCACGTGAGCGTCTTCGTCGGGTCGAAGCCGTCCTTGGTGATGTAGACGTAGAACCAACCCGGGTGCGCCGCCCAGGCGTTGTACGAGAAGTCGACCGTCGCACCCGAGGTGAGATGCGTCAACGGCCAGTCGTCGCGCGGGAGATCGAAGCCCGTGAAGTTCGGGTTGCCGCCGCTGCACAGCGAACCGTCCGGCACGAAGCCCCGGGTGCGGCCGGCGCCGTCGGAGCGCAGCACGGAGAACCAGTTGTAGAACGGCGTTGTGCCGCTGACCTGTTGGGCCGCCTTGCACGCCGGGTTGATCGGTTTGATCTCGCCGGTGGTGGTGAGCGCGTCCTGCCAGCAGAGGAAGGTGCGACTGCCGGGTTTCATGGGGGTGCCGTGGGCCTCCGCGCGGCCACCCGTGGCGAGGATCAGGGCCAGGGCGGGGACGGTGGTGAGGAGCGCCAGGAGGACGAGGAAGAGGGCTCGGTGGGGGGTGGGGCGCGGTAATCGCGGTGCGGAGTGGGGAGTTGGGGGTGATGTTGTCGCATGCATGACAGTTCTACGTCCCTTCGGTCGGCGGGTGCGAGGAACGTGCGGGGGTGGAGGCGTGGGGTGGGGCGACCCGGCCACCCGGCGGGTTCCGGACCGCCGGGCGGGTGGGAGCGCTCCCACCCCACTTGTCCGTGAAGTTAGCGCGGACTGGGGTGGCTGTAAACGGCGGGGGCGTGCGAAGTAGCGTTGGGGCGGGGTTGTTCGGGGGGCGGGGTTGTTCGGGTTCGGGGCGGGTGCCGAGGCAGGTCGTTCGGAAGCCGGAGGTCTGTTCCGTTGAACCCCGCGCAGGGAAAGGCCAGTTGGAGGCATCCGTCTCCAGGCGCGGTGCGCGCAGGACGGTGCCGTAGGACTGGATGGCGTCCGCCAGTTCCGGGGAGTCCGGCGCGGCGCCGGAACCGACGGCGTCGCGGAACGTCTTCAGCCGGCTGAACGCCGTGTCCGCGACGGCCACGACCTCCTCACGGCCCGACAGGGCGAGTCGCTCCCGCACCGCGTAGACCTGGTGATCGCCGAAGGCCGCGCGTGCGGCGAGATCCCGCGACAGCTCGGCGGGACGCCGGCCGTAGGCCACCGCGAACAGCGACTCCTGCGCGAGGTTTGAGAGCCGTGAGGTGCTCGCCGTGAGCACGAACCGGTTCGGGTCACCCGCGCCAGGGATTCGGGTTGGCGTCGATGGCCGTCCGCACCGCTTCCAGGAGTGTCGCCAGGTCGGGCGTCTGCTCCCACTCCGCGGCGGTGTAGTTCATGGTGGAGTGCGCCCCCAGAGCGTCGATCTCCACGGTCCGCCTCCCTTGCCGGTCGGGGCCGGTGACACTCAGGCGCAGGTACCGGACGTGGAAGCGTTTGGGGTGGTTGCCGAAGATCTCCAGTATCCGACCGTCGAACGAGTACAACTGGTGGCCGACCGCGGCCGTGATCTCGTCGTTCATGCGGGGAACCCTATGCACGGCGATCAGTCGGTGCCAGATCCCCGTCTCGCACCACTTCCCTCACCGCTCCCGCCACAGTGACCCCACAGACTTGACCCAGTTTTGGCCAACCGCGCCATGTGGTGACTGGCGTTCGGTCCTGTTCACTTGTCGCGTCCACGGGGTTGGTTCTTGACGTTTTCTGAGTCGAGTGGGCGTTGCGATGGAGGAACAGCTCATGAGAAGACAGATTCGCGGTGCACTGGCCGCGTTCACCGGAGCGCTGCTGCTCACCATGGGGATCACCGCGACCGGCGGTCAGGCCGCGCGGGCCGATGACAACGGTGTCGGGCTCAAACCCGTGCTGGGGTGGAGCAGTTGGAGCTTTGTGCGGCGCGATCCGACCGCGCGGACCATCGAGGCGCAGGCGAAGGCCCTCAAGACCAGCGGGCTGGCGAAAAACGGCTTCGTCTACGCCAACGTCGACGACTTCTGGTACCAGTGCCCGGGCAGTCAGGGGCCGGACGTCGACCAGTACGGCCGCTGGGTCACGGACCCCGTCAAGTTCCCGCCGCGCGGCAGCGAGAACGGCGTCCAGGTCGTGGCCGACTATGTCCACTCCCTGGGGCTGAAGTTCGGCCTGTACGTCACTCCCGGCATCTCGCGGCAGGCGGTCGCCAAGAACACCGAGATCAAGGGGACCGCTTACCACGCACGGGACATCGCGACCACGGCGACGGAGAGCAACTACAACTGCGGTGGCATGGTGGGGATCGACTACACCAAGCCCGGTGCGCAGACCTTCATCGACTCCTGGGCCGGGCAGTTCGCCGGATGGGGCATCGACTATCTGAAGATCGACGGTGTCGGCACGTCCGACCAACAGGACGTCCAGGCCTGGTCGGACGCCCTGCACCACACCGGGCGGCCGATCCACCTGGAGCTGTCCAACAACCTCGACATCAACAACGCGGCCACCTGGAAGAAGCTCTCCAACGGCTGGCGCACCGGCGGCGACATCGAGTGCTACTGCGGTCCTGACGACAGCAGTTACCCGCTGACCACCTGGGCCTCCATCGCCTCCCGCTTCGACCAGGTCGCGGCCTGGGCACCGTACGGCGGGCCCGGCGGTTACAACGACTACGACTCCCTGGAGATCGGGAACGGCGCGAACAACGGCCTCACTCCCGACGAGCGCAGGACGCAGATGAGTCTGTGGTCGCTGGCCGCCTCTCCGCTCATTCTCGGCACCGATCTGACCCATCTCGACCCGGCCGACCTGGCTTTGTTGAAGAACACCGACGTCCTCGGCGTCGATCAGGACGGCATCGACGCCAAGCGGATCTCCTCGGACGCCAACTCGCAGGTGTTCGCCAAGACCGAGGCCGACGGGGATGTCGTGGTCGGTCTGTTCAACACCGGGTCGGCGCCCCGTGAAGTCGCCACGACCGCGGGCGCGTTGGGGCTGCGCGGGGCACGTGACTACTCCCTGCGGGATCTGTGGAGCCACCGACTCACCGAGTCCTCCGGCCGGATCGCCGCCAATGTGCCGGCGCACGGTGTGGCCCTGTACCGGGTCCACGGCAGCCACCGCACGGTGACCGGCGCGGCTCCGGACGTCTCGTTCGGACTCAACTGGGCGCCCGCGCCCAGCGACAGCACCACCCGTACCGTGACCGCGGTCCTGTCCGACAACGGATCCCGGTCGATCACCGATGCCGATCTGACCCTGACCGGGCCGGCCGGCACGAAGATCACCACGCGTGACGTGACCCGGGCCAGGACGCTTCGCGGCGGGCGCGCGTTGGAGGTCACCTACTCCGTGTCCATCCCACCCTCGGCCAAGCTCTTCGCCTCCAACGACTTCCAGGGGACGGCGAGTTACCGCTTCCGGTCGGCGGGGAGGACGCGGCTGGCCGCCGGTGACACGATCACCGTCAACCACCAAGTCACCGCCCCGTACCGGACGTTCGCGTCCACCACGGCGAGTTTCAGCGAGTCCGGCACCCAACTCGGCATCCGGGCGCAGGGGGCAGACCTGTACAACGGCACGAACGAGTACGGGTCGATCTATCTGCCGGGAGCGGAGCACGACGGTTCGGTGACGACGGTGAAGCTCAACTCGCAGTCGGATACCGATGTTTGGGCCAAGGCCGGGATCATGGTCCGTAACGACATCACCCAGCCGAACACCTCCCCCGGGTACGTGGCCCTCGTCGCGACCCCGGGCAACGGGTATCTGCTCGACTGGGACAGCGACGGCGACGGGAAGCTCGACTCGCAGGATTCCACCGGCACCGCCGTCTACCCCTCGTGGCTGAAGCTCGTCCGTGACGGCACGTCGTACAGCGGCTATTACTCGACCGACAACGCCACCTGGAACCTGGTCGGGACGATCGACGTCCCGACCGCCGCGGCCACCCAGGACGTCGGCCTGACCCAGACGTCGCACGCGTCGGGCACCACCGGCGAGGCCGACTTCGACTCGTTCACGACCACGCCGTAGGTCTGCGGCGACGACGGCGACGCGCGTCCGTCCGGTGCCCGGTGCTTCTCTAGACCGGTGCCGTGCGGGCGCGCATCGCCGGTTCGGCGGGCGGGAGTTCGGTGGCGGCTGCCGGGAGTTCGATGGTGAACTCCGTGCGGCCCGGGACGCTGGTCACGTCGATACGGCCGCCGTGGGCGCCGGTGATGGCCGTCGCGATGGCCAGGCCGAGGCCGGAGCCGCCCTCCTTGCCGCCGGCCCGGGCGCGGGAGGCGTCGGCGCGGGTGAAGCGCTCGAAGACCGTGGGGAGGAGCGCCGGGGGGATGCCGGGGCCGTCGTCGCGTACCCGGATGACGACGGTGCGGTCGGCGGTGGCCTCGACGCTCGCCGTGACCGTGGTGCCGACAGGGGTGTGCATCCGCGCGTTGGCCAACAGGTTGGCCAACACCTGGTGCAGGCGGGCCTCGTCGCCGATGACCAACGCCGGGGCGTCCAGGGAGAGTTGGAGTTGCCAGTCGTGGCCGGTGCCGGCCGCGCGCGCGTCCCACACCGCTTCGGCGAGCAGCGCCGCGAGGTCCACCTCGGCGGACTGCAGCGGCCGGCCCTCGTCGAGCCGGGCGAGCAGCAGGAGGTCCTCCACCAGGCCCGTCATGCGCGCCGACTCGGCGGTGACCCGGCGCCAGGCGAGGCCCGGTTCGATGCGGTCGGTGCCGCGGTTCATCAGCTCGGCGTAGCCCGCGATGGAGGCGAGGGGGGTGCGGAGTTCGTGGCTGGCGTCGGCGAGGAAGCGGCGCATGCGTTCCTCGCTGCGGCGCATCTGCTCCTCGCTGCGCTGGCGTTCGGCGAGCGAGGACTCGACGTGGTCGATCATGCGGTTGAGCGCGGCGCCGACCTGGCCGGCCTCGCTGCCGGGGTCGGTGTCCCGCTCGGGCACCCGGGTGAGCGCGGTGACCTCGCCGTGGCCGAGCTGCGAGCGGGAGACCTCGACGGCAGTGGCGGCGACCCGGCCCAGCGGCCGTAGCTGCCGTCGGATGACGACCGCGCACAGACAGCCGGCCACGGTCAGTCCGGCGAGGGCTACGACGGCCTCGACCGCCACCATGCCGCTGATCATGCCCTGTACGTCGTCCATCGGGAGGCCGGTGAGGACCCGGACGCCATCGCTGTCGAGGGCCGTGAGCCGGTAGGTGCCGAGGCCGGGCACGGTCCTGGTGTGCATCGCGCTGTCGGCGGTGACGCCCGCGAGGGCCGCGCGCTGGGCGGCGGTGAGGTTCTGGGGCGGGGCGTCCTGCCTGACGACGGCCGCGGCGATGATCGTGCCCTTGTCGTCGAACCGCGCGGCGAGCGTCCCGACGGCGTGGCCGTTCTCCATGAGGAACCCGAGGTCGCCGTCGAAGTCCGGGTGGTGTTGGGCGCCGCCCAGGCTGCGTTCGGCGGCGTTGCCGACCCGGTCGTCCAAGTTGCCCAGCAGATAGGCGCGTTGGACGAACACGGTGGTGAGGGCCATCGCGGCGCACACGACGACGAGGGCGGCGCTGATGAAGAGGAGGAGGCGGGTGCGCAGCGAACGGCCGTGCAGGCGGCCCCGGTTGCGGGTACGGAGGTTCATCTGGCGTCCTCCACGGGCCGTAGGGCGTATCCCATGCCGCGCACGGTGTGGATCATCGGGGCGCGGCCGCGGTCTATCTTGCGGCGGAGGCTGGAGATGTAGACCTCGACGAGGTTGCCGCCGCCGTCGAAGCAGCTGCTCCACACCTGGTCGAGGATCTGGGCCTTGCTCAGCACCTGGCGGGGGTGGTCGAGGAACAGGGTGAGCAGGTCGAACTCCTTGGCGGTGAGCTGGACCGGCTCACCGGCGCGGCGCACCTCGCGGGTCTCGCCGGTCAGGACGAGGTCGCCGAGGACGCGTACGGAGTCGTCGGCCGGGGTGCGTTCGCCGCCCGCCCGGCGCAGCAGTCCGCGCAGCCGCAGCACGACCTCCTCCAGGGAGAACGGCTTGGTGACGTAGTCGTCGGCGCCCGCTTCGAGGCCGTCGAGGCGGTGCTCGATCGCGTCGCGGGCGGTGAGCATGAGGACGGGCAGCCGGGGGTTCTCGTAGCGGAGTCTGCGCAGCACCTGGACGCCGTCGAGGTCGGGCAGCATGCCGTCGAGGACGACGGCGTGCGGGGCGCAGGCCCGGGAGATCCGCAGCGCGCTGTGCCCGTCCGGCGCGGGGTAGGGCCGCCAGCCGGCCTCGGTGACCGCGACGGAGAGCAGCTCGGTGAGCGCGGGCTCGTCGTCGACGATGAGCACGCGGACGCGGCTGCTGCGGGACCCAGAGGTGCCAGTCATGTCCTGATTCTGTCCCGGCCCGCTGAGGGAACCCTGTGTTCCACCTGAGACGCAGCCGTGCGAGCGGGCGGGATTCCGGGGCGCCGGCAGGGGCGTCGTCCCTGGCCCGCCGTCCGCCGCCCTCTCCAACTTGCTTGACCGAAGCGGGCGTTGGCACTCTCCGGCCACGTGATTCCCTTGAGCCGCCGGCGCCCCGGCACTCACTCTGATGGCTGGCTTCCGCTCACCGGGCGGAAGCGTTTCAGCGTTCAGGGGAGGACGTCCACCCATGCGAAGACTCCACGCCCTGTGGGCCGTGGCCTCGGCGGCCGGACTGCTCGCGGGGGCCATCACGCCCGCGACAGCCGCCGCCGGTGCCACGGTCTCCACCCGCCTCACGGGCCCGAGCACCGCCCCACCGCAGACCGTCACCCTCATCACCGGCGACACCGTGACCCTCACCACCGGACCGGACGGCAAGAGCGCCGTCGACGTCCGGCGCGGCGAGGGCCGCGAGGCCGCGACCTTCCTGTCCAGCGAGAGGAACGGCGAGATCAGCGTCCTGCCGGCGGACGCCGTCCCGCTGATCAAGGCGGGCCGCCTCGACCCTGCCCTCTTCAACGTCACCCAGCTCGTCGAGCAGGGTTACACGGACGCGAAGACCGGCTCCACCCCGGTCATCGCGACGTACAGCAAGGGCACCGAGACCCCCGAGGGCACGCGCCGGACGCTGGCACTGCCCGGGATCGACGGCGCCGCGCTCAGCGCGCGGAAGTCCACCGCCTTCTGGTCGGACATCGCCCCGGCGCTCGGCACCGCGCCCAGCGCGAAGGCCGCGAAGCAGCTCGGCGACGGCATCGACAAGATCTGGCTGGACGCCAAGGTGAAGGCGTCCCTCGACGTGAGCGTGCCGCAGATCGGCGCGCCCGAGGTGTGGAAGGCGGGCTACGACGGCACGGGCGTCGAGGTCGCGGTCCTGGACACGGGCGTGGACACCGGGCACCCGGACCTGGCCGGGAAGATCGCCGGCTCGGAGAGCTTCGTACCGGACGAGACGGTGCAGGACGGATTCGGCCACGGCACCCATGTGGCGTCCACGATCGTCGGCTCCGGCGCGGCCTCCGGCGGCCGGTACAAGGGCGTGGCGCCGGGCGCGAAGCTGCTGGTCGGCAAGGTGCTGGACAACACGGGCAGCGGCCAGGCCTCCTGGATCATCGCGGGCATGGAGTGGGCGGCGAACTCCGGCGCGAAGATCGTCTCCATGTCGTTGGGCGGTACGGCGTACGGCCCCTCGGACGTGCTCAGTGAGACCGTCGACCAACTGTCCGCGTCCACCGGCGCGTTGTTCGTGATCGCGGCCGGCAACGCGGGCCCGGGCGAGCAGACCCTGGGCACCCCGGGCATCGCCGACTCGGCGCTGACCGTGGGCGCGGTCGACAAGTCGGACCAGCTGGCGTCGTTCTCCAGCCGGGGTCCGCGCCTGGGCGACTCCGCGGTCAAGCCGGAGATCACCGCGCCGGGCGTGAGCATCACCGCGGCCCGCGCCGCCGGCACCACCATGCCTGGCAGTACGCCGGTCGACGACTACTACACGACGGCGAGCGGTACGTCGATGGCCACCCCGCATGTCGCGGGCGCGGCGGCACTGGTCGCGCAGGCGCATCCGGACTGGACCGGTGAGCAGATCAAGGAGGACCTGGCCAGTACGGCGAAGACGAACGCCGTCAACTCCGTGTTCGAGCAGGGCGACGGCCGGGTCGACGCCGTACGGGCGGTCGAGCAGGACGTCTTCGCGACCTCGACACTGAGCTTCGGCAGGTTCGAGGACGGTGACAACGGTGTCGTCGACAAGGACATCACGTACACCAACACCACTGACAGTGCAGTGGAGTTGAAGCTCTCGTCGTCGCTGACCGACCTCGCGCTGAGCGCGGACACCCTGACCGTGCCCGCGCGGGGCACCGCGACCGTCTCCGTCGGCGTCGACCCGGCGCGGGAGGCCGAGGGGCGGTACACGGGCCATGTCACGGCGACCGCCGACGGCGGGATCCAGGTCACCACGGCCGTCGGCTTCGAGAAGGCGCCGAAGACCTACGACCTGAAGGTCTCGCTCGTGGACCGCGAGGGCAACCCGTCCACCGGGGCCTCGCTCTACACGCTCCAGGAGTTGAACGGCGCCTACCCCGACGAGTACGGCTTCCTCGGCACCGGCGCGACCTGGCGGGTGCCGGCCGGCACCTACTCCATCGCGACCTGGATCCCGGACCGGGACGGGGCCGGTCTGGCCGTGGGCACCTCGATCGTCGGCAACCCCGAGATCAAGGTCGGCGCGGACACCGCGGTCGTCCTCGACGCCCGCAAGGCGGTGGAGATCAAACCGCAGACGAAGGAGGACTCCGAGTTCCGCGGATTCAGCACCAGTTGGCACCGGGAGGGGCCCGGCGGCGGCTGGGGGCTCACCTACAGCCAGGGCTTCTGGACCGACCACGTCTATGTGGCGCCGACCCCGCCGGTGACCGTGGGCACCCTGGACTTCAACGCCAAATTCCGGCTGTACGCCAAGGAGTTGACGGCGAGCGTCACCAGCCCGGCGAAGACCTCGCTGTCCTCGCTCTACTACTCCCAGACGTACAACGGCTTCCCGTCGAGGATCAGCGGTGACCACAAGGTCCAGGCGGTGGACGCGGGCGGCGGTACCGCGGCCGACTTCGCGGGGCTCGACGTCAAGGGCAAGGTCGCGGTGGTCGGGGTCGGTGCCACCGAGCGGGCGCAGAGCGCCCTGGACAACGCGACCAAGGCCGGGGCGGGTTACCTCATCGTCTACCGCAAGACACCGGGCTTCTGGATCGAGGCCGTGGACCGGGCGACCACCGTCCCGGTGATGATCGCCACCGGCGAGCAGGGCGCCGCGCTGGCCGCCCTGCTGAAGACCGGCAAGAAGGTCACGCTGAAGCTGAGCGGCACGCCGGTCAGCCCGTACGTCTACAACCTGCTCGCCGCGCAGAGCGGCGCCATCACCGCGAACCAGACCTACCGCCTCGACAAGTCCAACACCGTGAAGCGGAAGGCCCGTTACTACGGCGGCACGGCCGGCGAGACGGGCGCGGACACCCTGTACACCTTCCGCCCCTGGCAGCTCTTCGGCGTCGACAGCAGCGTGCCCACACAACTGGGCACGGAACGCGACGAGTACTACTACGTCGACCCGGACACCCGCACCTGGCATGTCGTCTATCCCAACTCGAAGGCCTACAAGGGCGAGTGGAGCCCACTGCGGACCTTCACCAAGGCGGGCACCGAGCCCACCGAGGACTGGCTGCGCCAGGTCGTCCGGCCGGGCAGCAGCGAGGAGTACGGCCTCTCGACCCGCACCGGCGACAAACTCACCCTCCACGTACCGGAGTTGAACGACTCCACGCCGGGCCACTACGGATACGTCGACGGCGTCGACACCACCGCGCAGGGCAAGCTCTACGCGGACGGGCAGTTCGTCGGCGACTCGACGCGCGGCGGGGCGGGTGTCTTCGACGTCCCGGCGGCCCCGTCCTCGTACCGCTTCGATCTGGACGTACAGCGCAAGGCGGCCTGGGCCGCGTACTCCACGAGCACGCACACCGAGTGGACCTTCGCCTCGGCGCACACCGACACCGCGACGGCACTCCCCCTGCTCACCGTCGGCATCGCCCCGAAGGACCTCGATCTCCTCAACAGAGCCGACGCCAAGCGGGAGTTGACCGTCGGACTGCCGGTCGCGAACCAGTCGGGGAGCGTCCGGACGAGCAGTCTGAAGGCCTGGGTCTCCTACGACGACGGCGCGTCCTGGAAGGAGGTGGGTGTCAAGAAGGGCGAGGCACGGTTCCGGCCCGCGAAGGGCGCCGTGTCGGTGTCGCTGCGCGTGCGGGCCACCGACCGCGACGGCAACGCGATCGACCAGACCGTACTGCGGGCGTTCGGCCTGAAGTGAGCCCGAAGCGAGCCTGAAGCGATCGGATGGGCCGGGCCACGGTAAGGACTCTTAACAAACAAGCTCTACCGTGGCGAGCCATGGTGAACACGGCACAGGATTCTGTACGGCGGACCCCTGCCGCGAGCCCTTGGGCAGCGGTGGGGGTCTCCGCCATCGACGAGGTGGTGTACCGGGCGATTCTCCAGCAGCCCGACGCGGGCGCGGGCGGCTGGGCGCTGCTGACCGGCACGACACCGGCCGAGCTGCGCGAGGCCTGCAACCGGCTGCTGACGCTGGGTCTGCTCCAACCGCCGGACTCCATGGGCGGGTTACGGGCGGTCGACCCGCGGGTGGCGATCCGTGCGCTGATCCGGCGGCGCGAGACCGAGTCCGAACTGGTCGCCGCCACCGCCGAGGAGATGGCCACCGCGTACGAGGCGGGGCTGCTGCGCGAGGAGCCGTCCCGGCTGATCGAGGTCGCCTCCGGCGAGGGCGCCATCGCGGCCCGCCTGGAGGAGATGTACGCCCGCGCGGAGCACGAGGTGTGTCTCTTCGACACCCCGCCCTACCTCGCCCCGCCCGCACCGCAGGTGGACCTCCAGGCCGATCTCCTCAAGCGCGGGATCGTCTCGCGCGGCATCTACGCGGCGACCGCCCTGGAGGATCCGAACGTCCTGTCGCGTGCCTGGAACATGGTCGAACTCGGCGAGCAGGCCCGGGTGTTGCCGTCCGTGCCGCTCAAACTGCTGGTGGTCGACGGGCGTCGGGCCCTGCTCCCGCTGACCTCGTCGGCGGCGGGCGGCTACTGCGCCGTCGTCGTATGGCACTCGGCGGTGACCGAGGCCCTGCAGAAGCTCTTCGAGCTGGCCTGGCAGCAGGCGACTCCGCTCGGGCGGCCCGCCGGGAACGGTGAACTCTCCGAGGACGAGCAGGCGTTGACGCGGCTGCTGGCGGCCGGGCTGAAGGACGAGGCGGTCGCCCGCCATCTGGGGATCAGTCTGCGCACGCTGCGGCGACGGGTGAGCGACCTCCAGGAACGGCTCGGGGCGGCGAGCCGCTTCCAGCTCGGGATGCGGGCGGCGCAGCGGGGCTGGCTGTAGCACAACGGCAAAGGGCCGCACCCCGTCGCCGGGGATGCGGCCCTCAACTGCCCTGCCGGAGCCGCTAGTTGCGGATCAGGTTGCGCAGCACGTACTGCAGGATGCCGCCGTTGCGGTAGTAGTCGGCCTCGCCGGGGGTGTCGATGCGGACGACCGCGTCGAACTCCACGCCAGTGTCGGTGGTGACCTTGACCGTGCTCGGAGTGGTGCCGTCGTTCAGCTCGGTGATGCCGGCGACGGAGAAGGACTCCTCGCCGGTCAGGCCGAGGGACTCGGCGGTCTGGCCCGCCGGGTACTGGAGCGGGACGACGCCCATGCCGATGAGGTTCGAGCGGTGGATGCGCTCGTAGGACTCGGCGATGACGGCCTTGACGCCGAGGAGCGCGGTGCCCTTGGCGGCCCAGTCGCGGGACGAGCCGGAGCCGTACTCCTTGCCGGCCAGGATGACCAGCGGGATGCCCTGCTCGATGTAGTTGCGCGAGGCGTCGTAGATGAACGACACGGGGGCGTCGGCCTGCGTGAAGTCACGCGTGAAGCCGCCCTCGGTGCCCGGCGCGACCTGGTTGCGCAGGCGGATGTTGGCGAAGGTGCCGCGGATCATGACCTCGTGGTTGCCTCGGCGGGAGCCGTAGGAGTTGAAGTCACGCCGCTCGATGCCGTGCTCGGTGAGGTACTTGCCGGCCGGGGTGTCGGCCTTGATGGCACCGGCGGGCGAGATGTGGTCGGTGGTGACCGAGTCACCGAGCTTGGCCAGGACGCGGGCGCCGGCGATGTCCGAGACCGGGGTGGTCTCCATCGTCATGCCCTCGAAGTACGGGGGCTTGCGGACGTAGGTCGACTGGGCGTCCCACTCGAAGGTGTTGCCCTCCGGGATGGGCAGCGCCTGCCACTGGGCGTCGCCCGCGAAGACGTCGGCGTAGGACTTGTTGAACATGTCCTCGCCGATGGAGTTCGCGACGACGTCGTTGACCTCGGCCTCGGTCGGCCAGATGTCTTCCAGGTAGACCGGCTTGCCGTCCTGGTCGACGCCGAGCGCGTCCTTGGTGATGTCCACCTTCATGGAGCCCGCGAGGGCGTACGCGACGACCAGCGGCGGGGACGCCAGGTAGTTCATCTTGACGTCCGGGTTGATCCGGCCCTCGAAGTTGCGGTTGCCGGAGAGCACCGAAGTCACGGCCAGGTCATGGTCGTTGACGGCCTTGGAGACCTCCTCGGGCAGCGGGCCCGAGTTGCCGATGCAGGTGGTGCAGCCGTAGCCGACGAGGTTGAAGCCGACCTTGTCGAGGTAGGGGGTGAGCCCCGCCTTGTCGAAGTAGTCGGTGACGACCTTGGAGCCCGGGGCGAGGGTGGTCTTGACCCACGGCTTGCGGGTCAGGCCCTTCTCGACCGCCTTCTTGGCCACCAGCGCGGCGGCGACCATGACGTACGGGTTCGAGGTGTTGGTGCAGGAGGTGATGGCCGCGACGGTGACCGCGCCGTGGTCGAGCTCGTACGTGGAGCCGTCGGGGGCCGTGACGGTGACCGGGTTGCTCGGCACCCCGTTGCTGGCGGCCGGGGAGTCGGAGGCCGGGAAGGACTCCTTGCCCGCCTCGTCGTCGTCGGACACGTAGTTGCGTACGTCGCTCTTGAACTGCTCGGAGGCGTTCGCGAGGACGATGCGGTCCTGCGGGCGCTTCGGGCCGGCGATCGAGGGGACGACCGTGGCGAGGTCGAGCTCCAGCTTCTCGGAGAAGTCGGGCTCGGCGGCCGGGTCGAGCCAGAGGCCCTGCTCCTTGGCGTACGCCTCGACGAGCGCGACCTGCTGCTCGTCGCGGCCGGTCAGGCGCAGGTACTTCAGGGTCTCGTCGTCGATCGGGAAGATCGCGGCGGTGGAACCGAACTCCGGCGACATGTTGCCGATGGTGGCGCGGTTCGCGAGGGAGGTGGCGGCGACGCCCTCGCCGTAGAACTCGACGAACTTGCCGACGACGCCGTGCTTGCGGAGCATCTCGGTGATGGTCAGCACGAGGTCCGTGGCGGTGGTGCCCGGGGTCAGCTCGCCCGTGAGCTTGAAGCCGACGACGCGCGGGATGAGCATGGAGACCGGCTGGCCGAGCATCGCGGCCTCGGCCTCGATGCCGCCGACGCCCCAGCCCAGCACACCGAGGCCGTTGACCATGGTGGTGTGCGAGTCGGTGCCGACCAGGGTGTCGGGGTAGGCCTGGCCGCCTCGGACCATGACCGTACGGGCGAGGTGCTCGATGTTGACCTGGTGGACGATGCCGGTGCCCGGCGGGACGACCTTGAACTCGTCGAACGCGGTCTGGCCCCAGCGCAGGAACTGGTAGCGCTCGCGGTTGCGGCCGTACTCCAGCTCGACGTTCTGCGCGAACGCCTCGTGGGTGCCGAACTTGTCCGCGATGACGGAGTGGTCGATGACCAGCTCGGCCGGCGCGAGGGGGTTGATCTTCGCCGGGTCGCCGCCCAGCTCCCTCACGGCCTCACGCATGGTCGCGAGGTCCACCACGCAGGGCACGCCGGTGAAGTCCTGCATGATCACGCGGGCGGGCGTGAACTGGATCTCCTGCGACGGCTGGGCCTGCGAGTCCCAGGTGCCGAGGGCGCGGATGTGGTCGGCGGTGATGTTCGCGCCGTCCTCGGTGCGGAGCAGATTCTCCAGCAGGACCTTAAGGCTGTAGGGGAGCCGGGCCGAGCCCTCCACCTTGTCCAGGCGGAAGATCTCGTACGACTCGTCGCCCACCTGCAGCGTGCTGCGGGCGTCGAAGCTGTTCGCCGACACGACAGTCTCCTTCATTGATGTGCGCGTTCCCACCGCATCCTGCCGCTACGACGTCTTGGCCGATCCGCTAAGGTAAGGCTAAGTTAGGCAAGCCTTACTACTGGATCGGCGGAGTGTGCGGCTGCGGTGCACCTCGGCAGATATCTCGATGTCGAGATAACTCTAGTACATGGGGCCGGGCTGGTCATGCCCGGACCCGCCCGGAGCCGTTCCCGGCGGGCTGGCCCCGGCGGGCTGTCCCCGGCGAGTGAGGCGAGATCCGTGCCGGGGCCACAGCCCGGGTCGGGTGCCGTCCGGCCCGGACGGATGTCGAGTTCGTCGAGCGTGCGCCGCGTGCGGAAGCGGCCGAGGTCGGTCGCGGCGACCCGGTCGAGGTGGGCGGTCCGGTCGGGGGTGGCGGTCTCGAACGCTGGTGAGGTCATGGGGAGCGGTCAATCAACTCCGGCGAGGCGAAGGGGTGTTGGTGGTGCCGAGTCGGGCGACCGTGCCGATCTCCAGGGCCGTCCAGATGGCGCCGTCCGGTCCCAGGGTGATGCCGTGCGGCTCGGAGGACAGGGTGGGGAGGTCGTGTTCGTCGATCCGGCCGTCAGGGGTGATCCGGCCGACGCGGTTGGCTCCCCATTCGGTGAACCAGCAGTTTCCGTCGTCGTCCGCCGTGATGGCGTGGGGGCGTGAGGCGCGGTCGGGCAGCGCGAATTCGTCGATCTTCCCGTCCGGCGTGATCCGGCCGATCCGGCCGGCGCCGATCTCGACGAACCACAGGGCACCGTCGGCGCCGGCGGTGATACCGACCGGGGCACTGTCCGGTGCGGGCAGCGGGTGGACGGTGACGTGGCCGTCCTGCGCGATGGCGCCGATCGCGTTCGCCTGGTTCATCGTGAACCACAGCCGGTCGTCCGGGCCGGTGACGATGGCCGACGGGAAGGCTCCCGAGAGCGGGAGAGGGAACTCGGTGACGTCGCCGTCGGGCGTGATGCGGCCGATGCGGTCGGAGTTCGCCTCGGTGAACCACAGGGCTTCGTCGGGGCCGGCGGTGATGCCGAACGGCCCGGCGTCCGGGGTCGGCAGCGGGAACGAGGTGATGTCTCCGGTCATGGTGACACGCCCGATCCCGTGGCCGCGGAACTCGGTGAACCACAGAGCGCCGTCGGGCCCTGTGGTGATGATCGACGGTCCGCCGGAAGCGGGGTCGAGCTGGTAGGAGGTGACGTCGCCGTCCGGGGTGAGCCGGCCGATCCGGCCGTGGTGGACCATCGTGAACCAGAGCGCGCGGTCCGGGCCGCAGGTGATTCCGTAGGGGCCGGCGCTGCTGTCGGACACGGGGAATTCCGTGATCGGCGGGATCGGACGGTGTGGCATGGGGCGGTTCCTTCCTCAGCGGGCCAGGGGGAGTTCAGCGACTGCGGATGCTATCCAGAGCGCTCCGCGACCCTTCGGTCGATCCGCGGAGGACAGTTCCGCAGTTCCGCAGTTCCGCACACGGCTCCGCGAAAACCGTTGGAACCGACGCGGCACGCGCCCGTACCGTCCCCGGAGTGACCTATCTGAGCCCCCTCGGCTATCTGCTGGGACTTGAGGGCGCCGCCCTGCTGCGCGGCCTCAGGGAAGGAAGCGCCGACCAGGCCTTCGTCGAGGCCCGGACGGCCGGGATCCGCAGGCTGCTGGACACCCCGGAGCTCGCCGGTGCCGAAGGCGTCACGGCGGTCCCGGGCGCGATCAGTACGGCCGACGTCTATCAGGACTGGGCGCCGCACTACGACAACCCCGGCAACGGGATGATTGACGTCGAGCAGCCCGTCGTCCAGCGCATCCTGGACGGCCTGCCGATCGGCGTGGCACTGGACGCCGCGTGCGGCACCGGTCGGCATACGGCCCACCTGCACCGGCTCGGTCATCGGGTGACCGGTGTCGACGCCTCGCCGGAGATGCTCGCGCGGGCGCGGGAGCGACTGCCGGACGTCGATCTCCGCCAGGCCGATCTGCGTCAACTGCCGTTTCCCGACAGCGCGGTTGACACCGTCGTCTGCGCGCTCGCGCTGACCCACGTGCCCGAACTGGCCGTCGTACTGGCCGAGTTCGCGCGGGTGCTGCGGCCCGGCGGGCATCTCGTGATCTCGGACGCGCACGTCATGTCGTCCTATCTCAGGCCTACCCTCCCCCGGCGCCCCGGCCCGGACGGCCGCCCGACCCTGCTCACCGAGTACCACCGCCCGCTCAGCGCGTACCTCACGGCCGCCCTCCCCCTCGGCTTCCGGGTCCGGCAGTGCGAGGAGCCCCGCCGGCCGCGCCGCTCCCTCGATCCCGGCGCCGCCCCGGACCCGCTGCCGACCTGGATGTCCTGGGACCTCCTGCACTGGGATCCCGAAGCGTCCGCCGCCGCCCTGGACGACTCGCCGGTCGCCGTGGTCTGGCACTTCCAGCTCGAGGACGACGGGGAGGAGTGAGCAACTCCCGTTCTTCCTCGGATGATTGGCCGACTTCGGGGTACCCGGTGCCAGACGAAAGGGGGCGGGTATGCCGCTCACATTCCGCAAGAGCTTCCGGGTCCTTCCCTGGCTTCGGCTGAACATCAACAAGGGGTCCCTGTCGTTCACGACAGGTGGCAAGCGCGGCCCGCGCTACACGCGCAGCACCTCGGGGCGCCGTACGACATCGATGAACCTGCCCGGGCCGTTCGGATGGCGCAAGACGCGCACGAAGAAGGACGACTGACGGCAACGGGCAGCGCCGCTGACCGGTCGTCACCCGAATGGACCCCCCAGGAGGCGCCATCTCATATCTGAGATAACCTCGGCCTCATGGCAGACGACTACCTCGTACGTATCGGCAAGCTCATCCGTGACGCCCGGCAACATCGGGGCTGGACACAGACGCAGCTCGCCGAGGCGCTCGGCACCAGTCAGAGCGCCGTCAATCGCATCGAGCGCGGCAACCAAAACATCAGCCTTGAGATGATCGCTCGAATCGGTGAAGCCCTGGACAGCGAGATCGTCTCTCTGGGCTACGCCGGTCCGATGCATCTGAGGGTGGTCGGCGGGCGCCGGCTGTCCGGCGCGATCGATGTGAAGACCAGCAAGAACGCGTGCGTGGCACTGCTGTGCGCCTCGCTCCTCAACAAGGGGCGCACAGTGCTGCGCCGGGTCGCGCGGATCGAGGAGGTGTACCGCCTTCTGGAGGTACTCGGCTCCATCGGCGTCCGCACCCGCTGGATCAACGACGGTGTCGACCTGGAGATCGTGCCGCCGGCCGAGCTGGAGATGGAGTCGATCGACGCGGAGGCAGCCCGCCGGACCCGCTCGATCATCATGTTCCTCGGCCCGCTGCTGCACCGCATGGACAGCTTCAAGCTGCCGTACGCGGGCGGTTGCGACCTCGGTACGCGCACGATCGAGCCGCACATGATCGCGCTGCGCCGGTTCGGCCTGGACATCGCCGCGACCGAGGGGCTCTACCACGCGCAGGTCGACCGGGCCGTCTCCCCCGACCGGCCGATCGTGCTGACCGAGCGCGGCGACACCGTCACCGAGAACGCGCTGCTGGCCGCCGCCCGCCACGAGAGCGTCACGGTCATCCGCAACGCGTCCTCGAACTACATGGTCCAGGACCTGTGCTTCTTCCTGGAGGCGCTGGGCGTCAAGGTCGAGGGCATCGGCACCACCACGCTCACCGTGCACGGCGTGCCGACCATCGACGTCGACGTGGACTACTCCCCCTCCGAGGACCCGGTCGAGGCGATGAGCCTGCTGGCCGCCGCCGTCGTCACCGAGTCGGAGCTGACGGTCCGCCGGGTGCCCATCGAGTTCCTGGAGATCGAGCTCGCGGTCCTGGAGGAGATGGGCCTCGACCACGACCGCACGCCCGAGTACGTCGCGGACAACGGCCGTACGCGCCTGGTGGACCTCACGGTCCGGCCCTCCAAGCTGGAGGCGCCGATCGACAAGATCCACCCGATGCCGTTCCCCGGCCTGAACATCGACAACGTGCCGTTCTTCGCGGCCATCGCGGCGGTCGCGCAGGGCCAGACCCTCATCCACGACTGGGTCTACGACAACCGCGCGATCTACCTCACGGACCTCAACCGCCTCGGCGGCCGGCTCCAACTCCTAGACCCGCACCGGGTGTTGGTCGAGGGCCCGACCCGCTGGCGGGCCGCCGAGATGATGTGCCCGCCGGCGCTGCGGCCCGCCGTGGTCGTCCTGCTCGCGATGATGGCGGCGGAGGGCACGTCCGTGCTGCGCAACGTGTACGTCATCAACCGCGGTTACGAGGATCTGGCGGAGCGGCTCAACTCGATCGGGGCGCAGATCGAGATCTTCCGGGACATCTAGGGCAGGTCGCGGATGTCCGGGGTGCCGCCGTGCCTCACGGGTGCGGCGGCACCGCCGTGTTCAGCGGGTGCTCCACTTCTGGTTGTCCTGGCCGTTGCAGTCCCAGAGCTGGAGCCGGGTGCCGTTGGCGGTTCCCTGGTCCTTGACGTCCACGCACTTGTTGGCCTGCGGATTGACCAGGTCGTTGCTGGAGTTGAGGCGGAACTGCTGGGCCGGGTTGCCGCTGCACACCGCGATCTGGATCACCGCGCCGTTCGCCGACGAGCCCCAGGCGACGTCCATGCACAGGCCCATGGAGCGGATCGTGCCGTCCGAACGGAAGTCCCACTTCTGCCAGTTCTTGCCGGTGCAGCTGTTGATCTGCAGCGGTGAACCGTCGGCGCCCTTGTGACCCACCATCTCGATGCACTTGTTGGAGGCATGGCTGTAGATGGTGGTGCCGGGCGCGGCGACCACCGTCTTGGTGGCGGTGACCTTGGTCGTGGTGGTCTTCTTCGAACTCCCGCCGGAGGACGCCTTCTTGGGGGCCTCGGCGGAACTGCCCGCGATCACTCCGGCACCGGAACCGGCACCGGCGGCCGCCGCTCCCGCGCCGCTCTTCGCCTTGTTGTCCTTGCCGCCGCTCGGGTGCGAGGGGGTCGGCTTCGCCGAGGTCGGGTCCGGGCTGGCCGAACCGTAGGCGCCCGCGCCGCTGTCCGTCGTCGCTCCGTTCAACACCGTTCCCGCGTCGGCCACTTGGTCCGACGGCTTGCTGTCCGAACTCGACTTGCCGAGCAGCCCGGACACCAGGAACGGCACACCGATCAGCAGCGCGCCGGCTATCGCGGCTCCGGCGAGCAGACCTCGGGAGGGGCGGCCGAAGGCGGGGGCCGCGGCGGCGGTGCCTTCACCGGTGCCCGAACCGGATCCGGATTCGGATGCGGATGCGGCCGCCGCCGCTCCGGCCAGGGCTTCGGGGCCCGGGTCGGGGTCGGCGTGGGTGTCGGGTGCGGCTTCGGGGGCGGCTCCCCCGTCGGTGCCTACGGCGGCTTCCGCGGTGGGGAGTTGGGCCGCCGCGGCGGGCTGCGCGGGAGGCGTGAGCGCCGCTTCCGCCTTCGCCGCGGTCTCCGGGGCGCCGGTACCGGCGGCCGTCGTCTCGCCGCTGGTCGGCGGGAGGGCCGTCGCCTCGGTCTCGGGGGCGCCGCCCGCGGTGGTGTCCGGGGCCGGAGTGGGCTCCGCCCCGCCCGTCGCTGCCTGGTGCTGCGGGCTGTTCTTGCCGGACATGCTGGTCCTTCCAGAAAGGTGATCGGGTGACGACCGGTCAGTCGTCGTCCGGGGCGGGCGGGTTGACCGAGAACCGGTTGCCGTCAAAGTACAAGGTCAGCGGAGTGCCGTCGGCCGGGCCGAAGCGGTGGACGCGGTCGCCGGGGCCGATCACCTGGACCGGGTGCCCGGTGTCGCGTACGACCAGTGCCGCGAGGGTGGCCACGTAGAAGGGGTTGTCGGGGTTGGCCAGCACCAGGGCGAGGCGGGCCGAGTCGTCCAGTCCGGCCTCCGCGACGGTCACCATGCCGTTCTGGAGGATCGCCTGGGCACGCAACTCCTCGGTGAGGGCGCCGATCTGGGCCAGCACGTCGGTCGACACCTCTGTCGCCGGGGCCGGGAACCTCGGGTCGTCGGGGGCGCCGTGAGCCACCACATCGGCCTGGACCCAGCTGAGCAGCGCGCCGTGCGGGTCGGGGTCCCGGGTCCACGCCGGGGCGGTGCCGGAGTCGGCGTCGGCGTCGGCGTCGGCGTCGGCGAGCAGCCGGGCCAGTGAACGGGCGAACGTCTCGGGGCGCCGCGCCCGCGACACGACGGGGCGGTAGCGGGAGCCCACACCTCGCTGACCGTTCGCGCCGCCCAAGTCCTGTGCGCGCTGGCCGTGTTGGACACCCTGCCCACGCTGGCCGGCCTCGTCGTCGCCGTCCTCCTCGTCCGACTCGCCTTCGTCGGACTCGCTCTCGTCATCCAAGTCCCGCCCGCGCCTGCCCTGTTGGCCGCGTTGGCCACCCTGCCCGTGCCGGCCGGCCGGCTCGTCCTGGTCGTCCTCGGATTCCTCGTCGGTGTCGTTCCCGGCTCCGACCGGCTGGAACTCCGGTTCCTGGGGCGCTACTTGGGGCTCCGCCTCGGGTTCTTCCTGCGGGTCCGCCACCGGTTCGGCGGCCGCCGGGGTCTCCTCGACGCGGGCCGGTGCCGGGCGGGGGGTGCGGCGCGGCCACGTGGCCGGGGTCGCGGCCAGGGAGCCGGTCGTCAGGAGGGCCGTGCCGTCACCCTCTTCCGCTCGCCGGGTCTCCAGGACGGTGACGACGTCGGCGAGGTCCCGCTCCGCGTGGCGCTGCCGGGCCGCCTGCCCGGCCTGTTCGGCGAGGGTGTCGGCGATCGCGCGTCGGAGGGTGTCGAACGCCCGCTGGGCCTCGTCCCGTGCGGCGACCGCCCGGTCGTGGCGTGCGGTGGCCCCGATGAGCGCCGCCCGGGCCGTGCGGGACGCCGTGGTCGCCGTCGCGACCCTGTTCCGGGCGTCGGTCAGGACGCCGGCGGCGTGGCGTGCCACGTCCTCGGCCAGGCCGAGCCGGCGACCGGTGTCGTTGGCGGTGTGCCGGGCGGTGTCGACGGCGCGGTCGGCTGCCGCGGCCTCTATCCGGGCCTGGTCCAGCGTGGTACGGGCCTGGTTCCGGCGCGCCTCGTGCCGGGCGAGGGAACCGGACTCGTCCGAGCGGGAGTTGCCGTCGTCCCGACGCGAACTCCCGCCCTGGGTCGGCACGTTGGCGGTCCGCCGCCGCGCGGCCCCCTCGGCCTCTCGCCGGGCGGGGGAACCGGCATCGTCCGAGCGGGAGTCGCCGTCGGGACGACGCGAACTCCCGCCACGAGTCTGCGCGTTGGCGGTCCGCTGTCGCGCCGTCTCCTCCGCCTCCTGTACGGCCCGCTCCGCCGCCGTCAGTTCGTCCTCCGCCGTACGGACCGCGTCGTGGTACTCCCCCGCCGCCCGGGTGGCGGCCGTCACGCGCTCGTTCTGGTCCCGGAGGTCCGCGGTCAACTGCGTTACGCGGGCCCGCCGTTCCTGGTCGGTGCGTTCGGCGACCGGGACGGCCCGCTCGGCGGCGGTGAGTTCGGCGGCCGCGGCGGTCGCGGCGGCGTGGGCTTCGTCCCGGTCCAGCTGCGCCTGGGTCACCGGCGGCCCGGCCTCGTTCAGCACGCGTTCGGCGTCCGGCACTTGGTCCTGGAGCCGGCGCTCCTCCGTGTTCGCGGCGTGCTCAGCGCGCGCGGCCTGCTCCAGTGCGCGCACCTGATTCCGTACGGCCGCCCAACCGGCGTCGTGGACCGTGTCGTTGGGATTCAGGCCGCTGGGACCCGCACTGCCCGGACCCCTGTCCTCCCGTTCCTCGTCACCCCGCTCGTCCGCCCCCTGCGTTCCCTCCGCGTCCCCGTTCGCGTCGAACCGCCGGAACCGCACGCCCTCGCCGTCACGCAGCGCGAGCTCGACAGACCGCTGCAGCAACGCGGCCGTACCCGAGGCGGCGTACAGGGCGCGGGCCGTCTGGTTCGGGGTGCCGTCGGTGGCCAGCCAGAGCTGGAGCACGGTGTCGGCGGGCGGGGCCGGGTGCGCCTGGATGCCGTCGGCCAGCAGGGTCGGGAGGTCCCGGAAGGAGATCTGGCGCCAGTCGCGGAGGGCCTCGGCTGCGGGGGCGACCTGCGTCTGGGCGTCGGCCACCTCGCGGATCAGGGACGCGGCGTCGTACACGCCCGGGTCCGTGAGGCCCGCGGTCACGCCGTGGCCCAGGAGGTCGCGCTCCAGGGGACGGAGACGGACCGTGCCGGAGACGTACCGGGTGCCGTGCGGACCGTGGACGGTGACGACGGCGTCGGCGAGGATCTCGTGGCTGCGGGTGCCGCGCGAGCCCTCCGGCGTCGAGGTGTTGCCGTGCTTGAGCCACTCGCGGCGGGTGCCCGCGACGGCCGCGCCCGAGCCGGGGTCCTGGGCCGGGCGGGCCAGGACCGGCGCGGTGAAGCCGAGGAGCTGGCGGTTGGAGTCGTGCAGGCTGAAGGCGCCCTGCGCCGACAGGCCGCCGGTGAGACCCGCGTGCGAGGCGGAGCCCGCGCTGACCGTGCTGAGCCGGACCCGGTCGACCGTCACGTCGCCGGTGTCGGTCTGCGGGCGCGGCCGGTACAGCTCCACGGTGAGCCGGGGCGGGGTGTCGGGATCGCCCTGGAACGGGTAGGCGCCCGGCATCGTGGTCGTGAGGCCGGCGGGACGGCGCGGGTGGTCCAGCTCGATCGTGCCCGCCTGCAGGAGTTCGCCGACGCGTACGGCGGTGGCGTCCGCGGAGCCGGAGGCGGCGAGCCAACGCCAGGTGCGGGTGAGGGCGGGAGCGGGGGCCACCTCGGCGAGCGCGGCGGCGAGTTCGGGGCCCGCGTCGAAGGAGAAGACCGGTGCGGGACCGCCCGGCCGGAAGCGGCCGCCGGTCGTGGCCGGGCGTGCCGCCGACCGGCCCACCGCCATCCGCGCCTCGGGCTGCGCGGGATCGCCGGTCTCGCTGCCGGTGAAGCGGAGCGCGGCGGCGGCGTGCACGGTGATGGCGCGCGGCCGGCGGCCGACGAAGAGCTGGGCGATGCGCTGGGCCAGCGGGGTGTCCGCGTCGGTGAGGCTGAGCACGCCGTGCTGGAGCACGCTGCCCGGCAGGTCCACCAGCCAGTCGGCGGTGAGGGAGGACCGTACGGTGGCGACGATCCGGTACGGCACACCGGCGAAGTCGGCGACGTTGTCGGAGCGCAGCCAGTGCCGGTCCTCGGCGGCCCGGGTCACCCGCGCCGAGTTTCCGCGCACGGTGTCGGCGCTGAGCAGCGCGGCCGCCCGGTCGGTGCGGGGGCCGCCGGTGGGCCTCGGGAGCCGGGTCTGGAGCTGGACGAACCCGGAGTGCCGGGTGCTGTGGGAGGTCTTGTCGGTCACCGCGGACGGGGTGTGGCCGAGGTACTGCTCCATGCCGGCGCCCGGGGCCCCGTCGTGGCCGCGCACCTGCCGCAGCGTGTGGTCGTCGGCGTCCGGCTCGGCCGCGAGCGTGACCTCGACGACGCGGGCGCCGCCGTAGCCGACATGGCGGAAGCGGAAGCGCTGGACGCGGCCGGGGCCGCGGCCCGCCAGGGTGCGCAGGCCGGCCGTGGAGGTGAGGTCGGCGACGCGGGTGTCGACGCCGGAGAGGTACGACGCGTGGCCCGGGCGGGTCGTGCCGGGGGCCTCCTCCTCGACGAGGGCGAGGAGCCGCTGCCGGAGGAGGTTGGGGCGCTGCACGGTGCGCAGGGCGTCGGTGTACTGGTCCATCGCCTGGACGCTGCCGAGGCCCACCTCGCGGGAGGCGATGAAGCGGCGCGGCAGCGGCACGGAGGGCGGTGTCTCTGCGGGCACGGTGAGACCGGGCACGGTCGCGAACCAGGCGGGGTGGCGCCGGATCTGTGCCGGGGTGACGAAGAACCGTACGGCGTCCGGGAGTTCGACCGCCACCGTCACCTCGCGGCCCTCGCCCTGTCCGATCGCGTTGCCGACGGCGTTGCGGTGGCCGCGCCGGAACGTGACCAGCAGGAGCGCGTCGGCCTGGACGCTGTGGTGGGCGCCGCTCTCGGTGGCCGTGCGGTGCGCCATCGTCGAGGAGGCGAGCGCCCGGCCCTTCTCGTCGCGGGTGGTGCGGGTGTAGCGGCCCGAGGGGTTGAGGGTCGCCGCGCGGGGTGCGGACGTGGACGTGCCGCCGCCCTCCTGCTGTGCCGGTTCGTCGGCGCGGCGTCGCATGCCGCCGTCACCGAGGCCGCCGACGTCGCCGTCGTTGCCCGCGGCCTGGTCCGAACTCGGGCCCTGGGCCGAGGAGTTGTTGCGGACCGCGGTGAAGCCGCCCGCCCACTGAGCGGCGCGGGCCACCGTGCGCTGCTGTCCGGCGCCGTCGGCGGCGTTGAGCCCGGACTCGAAGTACTGCGTGATCTCACCCGAGGCGCGCGGCCTGCGCAGGGCGCCGCGGATCTCCACCGACAGCACCTCGTCCGAGGCGAGCCCGGGCAGGGTGAGCCCCTCGATCACATAGGCGCCCTTGAACACCTGGTGGCCGCGGGCCAGCAGGGCGGCGGGGCTGCGGGCCGCGCCGAGCAGCTCGGCCGCCACCGTGGTCGGGTCGGTGGCCGCGGCGCCGACCAGCGACTCGCTCACGGCACGTCCGACCCGGGCCACCGGAGCGGGAGTCAGGCCCCCGACCGTGTCCCGTACGCCGTCCAGCAGGCCGCGCGCCGGATGCCCCTGGTAGGTGTTGCCGAGCACCCTGCGGAACGCGTCGTCCAGCGCGGCCGACGCCCGGAACACCTCCACCATCGCGTCGTCCGGCAGCGGTACCGCGTTCGGCAGCAGGGTGCCGTCCGCGGCGGTCAGGTCGAGCGCCGTCCGGTCGGCGGCGGTGGCGGCCCGCACGGTGTGCGCGGCGGGCGCCGGCTGGACGGGCCCGTCGGCGGCGGGCAGCGTACGGAGCGTCGGCACCGCCAGCTCCAGCGTCCCCGCCACCCGGTCCGGCGGCGGAGGCTGCGGCGGGTCGTCCGGGCCGGGCGCCGGGGCGCCGTGCGGTGCGTACGGCAGCTGGACCGTCCGGTGCGCGAACCGCTCCAGGGGCTCCTCCCCCGGCCCCTCGTACAGGTCGAGCGCGAAGTCGGCGGGCACCGTGAACACCTCGGTGCGGTTGCCCTCCCCGGTGCCCTGGAACTGCTGGTCGTGCCCGAGGGACACCTGCACGCTGTTGTCGTGCTGCACCTGGTGGGAGCGCACATGGTCGGCGGTGCCGCCGAGGGTCCACGCGCCGTCGCGCACCGGTATCCCGAACGAGCCGCCCGCGCCGTACGACACCCCGTACTGCGAGCCCTTCTGGTCGGTGGCGACCGTCGACAGCGAGACCAGGCCGACGCCCTCCACGTGCGGCAGCACCTTGGTGTGCGTGCTCGGACCCGTGCCGCGCTGCGCGCTGAGCACCAGCCGCACCCGGCGGTTGCCGGTCACCGTCGGGATCTCCAGGAAGAGCGAGTGACCGCCGTCCAGCATGGCGTCCGTCGCGGCCCGCTGCCCGATCTGCGAGCGGGTCTGCTCGAACCGGCGCAGGTTGTTCAACTGGGCCTGCACCAGCGCCTCGTCGGGCAGCACACGGTTGCGCGCGTTGGCGTCGGCGGGCAGGAAGCCCTCGCGGCGCAGCCAGTTCTCGGCGTGCGCGAAAAGGCCCTCGGCGCCGTTCACGGCCAGCGGTGTCGCGCTGGCGCCGATCGACCGCAGATGCTCCAACTCCGCAGGGAGCCGCCGCAGTTCGTCGTCCGCCGGGGCGTACCCCTCGGCGTCCTCGGCGGTCATCAGCCGCAGATGCATGCCGGCAGGCCACGCGTCCGGCTCGAAGACCTCCTGCCCGCCGCCCGGCAGATGGAGCACCAGCCGGTGCTCGACCGTGGCCGGTGCCAGCAGGTGACTGCGCTTGGTGCGCACCTCGTGCATCAGGGACGCGCTGGCGCTCTGGCTCAGCGCGTCGCTCGTCCCGGCCTGGACCGAGGCCCGCCCCAGCACACCGCCGCCGACCCGCTTCGTCGCCTCCGGGTGGCCCTGGCTGTGATCGCCGGTGAGCGCCGGACCGACGCTCCCGGACAGGGACACGCCGCTGCTGAACTTCGACTGGGCGTCGATCTTCACCGACTGCGTGAGGTGGCTCTCCAGGTTGATCTTCCCGGCGACGCTCCGCCGCCGCGGTTCGCCCACCGTCACCGTGGTCAGCAGCTGGAACATCCCGAGCGCGCGCCCCGACTTGTCGAGCAGCACCGGCGAGAAGACGCCCCCCTGCCGCTGCATCGGCAGGGTGCCCCGCAGCAACGGCTCCGACAGGAACGTCTCCAGCTCGGCCAGCGAGTCCTTGCCCAACTCCCGCAGCCGGACGCTGAATTCCCGCAGCGTCTCGGCGAGCAGCCGCCCCGGCTCCCGGACCGTGTCCACGCCCCAGATCGGCAGCACGTCCAGATCCGCCGCCTCGGGCAGCTCCCCGTCCTCGTCGACCGTCAGATGCTGCGGGAACCAGATGGTCACCGGCCCGTGCGACTGCTCCGGCGACCAGGTGACGGGCGCGGCCAGCGCCGGGGTGTCGACCCGCACGTCCCACGAGGCGGTGAAGTCGTACGGCTCCGAGGGCTCGTTGCTGCGCTGCGCCGTCGTCGACGTCACCACCGACGCCACCGACGCGCTCGACGAGAGCTGGTTCAAGGTCAGCGCGAGGGTCACCGCGGCGTCGACACCGCGCACGGGAGTCGCCCGGGTCACGGGGAACAACGCCGTCCAAGGCAGCATCACCGTACGGATGTTGCCGGACACCTCCGACGACACGGACTCCTGCGAACCGATGCCACGCCGCTCCACCCGTACGTCCCGCACGGCCCCCTCGGCCTGCCCGTACCGGGCCGCCGCCCTCGGGTCCGAGAGCCGCATCCGCACATCCACGTCCCGGTCCCGGCCGTCCACGGTCACCCTGATCCGGAAGCCCAGACTCCCGCGCAGATACGGCAGGTTGAGCACCAGCGTCTCGGCACTCGCCACCGTCCGCAGCTGCTCCCGCACCGGGTGCGTGTCGGGCGCGGCCCCCAGCCCGAGCGCCGTCATCACCTGTTGGTGCAGCCCGTTCACGACCTCCGCCGACAGCGGTTCGAGGAGCACCAGGCCTACGTTGCCGTCCCGGTGGGAGCCGTAGTCGAGGACGAACGACGAAGAGGGCGGCGCTACAGGGGCGTTGGAGGCGGGCCAGGTGAGGGGGGTGTCGGTGGGGATGGGTGTGGTGTCGGGGTCGACGGCGGGCGTCGTCTCGTTCTGGCCTGTGTGGTCGTGGAGTTGGGGTCCGGACGCGGTGACGTTCTCGATGATGCGGAGGTAGCGGTGGGGAATGTGGACCGGGGTCTGGGTGGTGGCCATGACGCCGGTGGTGTGAACCGTGGTGCTGTTCGAGTGGTTGCGGAGGAGGAAGTCGTTGTCGCGTTGCTCGTCCGGCAGGCCGAGGTAGTGGAGGACTTCGTGAAGGAGGTCCTCGTCGGAGTGGTTGATGTCCAGGTGGAGTTGGTTGGCGCGGGCCGGGTTCGCGGTGTCGGTGAGGGTGATCGTCTCGGGGTGGTCCGGGTCGGCGATCAGGTTGAGGTTGATGTGGAGTTGGTCGCCTGAACTGGGCAGTGCCAGACCGGAGTTGAGGTGCGTGTCCAGGAGGCCGGTGATGCGGTCCTTCAACTGCGCGGCGAGGGAGGGGTCGTTGGTGGTGACCGGGAGGTTGAGCGTGTAGTCGCGGATCCACTGGCCGTTGGGGGCCTGGATACGACGGACCTGCGTACGGATGAGCGTCGTAGCGCCGCTAAGCGCCCCCGGTCGGGGCGAGTTGGACTGGTCCGCGTGCGGATCGAACCGCTCCGTGGAGTGCACGGCAGGGCGCGCATGGGGACGCAGACCGTGCCACGTGTCCTTGGGCGCGGGGTCGGCGACACGGGACGCGGGCCGGTCGTCGTCGGCGTCACGGGTCGGCGCGGGACGGTAACGCCCGTCCGGCTGAACGCTGTTGGCGTCCTCCGGACCCCGGGGCGCGTTCGACGGGGTGATGTTCGCCGAGGTGGTGCGGGTGTTCGCGTCGCTCGCGCTGTAGTGGTTCAGGCCCGTGTAGTGGACCTCCAGGGCGGGGGTGTTGGTGGTCGGGCCGTAGCGCAGCGCGATGCCGCGGGGGCCGCCGGTCGCGGTGGTGCCGGCGAGCGGGGCGGGCATCGGCTGGAAGACGTGGATCGGGGCGTCGAGGGTGTCGGCGAGGAGCGGCAGGAAGGTGTCGCCGACCGGGTTCGCCCACGCGTCCGACCAGTTGCCCACCGCGCCGCTGAGCATGTTCGCCTCGTCCTGGCTGAGCGGGGCGGTGCTGCGGTGGTAGCCGGCGATCAGCAGCGACCGGCGCTCGTCCGTGGTCATGGCGGCGAGCGTCGGCAGGCCGTTCACCGCACGCAGATAGGCGAACATACGGCGGTTGCTGGGCGCGGCGCCGGTGAGCGCGGGCGGGGCGCCCGGTACCGAGACGGCTTGCAGATAGCGGGTCTGGAGGTCGATCGGGTCCAGGTCCTCGGCGTGGGTGACGCCCTGGATGCCGTAGCGGGCCAGTTCGTTGTCGATCTGGGCGGCGGGCATGTTCCGGACCGCCCGCGTGAAGGGGGCGACGAGGACGCCCCGCAGCTGGCCGAGCACCTGGGGCGGGAGCGGGCGGCTGCCGTTGCCCGCCGCCGCCAGCCGGGCCAGGACCAGGTTCTGCAACTCCTGTCGGGCGGCGCGCAGTTGATTGGATCCCCGGTCGGCGGCCCGCGGGTTCCCCGCCATCGTCCTGAGGGCCCGTTGTACGTCGTCGGGCCGGGCCAGCCAGGCCGCGGTGGCCGGGGCGAGGGCCTGGGTGGCGCCGGCTGCGGCGGCCTGCTGGAGACGGGTGCGGACCAGGTGGGGCGCGCTGCCGATGACGGCGTAGAGGAGGCAGAAGCCGTCGCCGGGGGTCTGGACGGCGTTGCCGGTGGGGTCGACGTACGGGGTCACCGGGGCGGCGGGGGTTGTGACGGCGGGCGTGGTCGTGGCCTTGCCCTGGCTCTTGTCGACGCCCTTGCCCTTGTCGACGCCCGTGCTCTTGCCGGTGTCCTTGGTCGTACCCGTGCTCTTGCCGGTGCCGGTGCTCTTGCTCGCGTTCTTGTCGGTGGCCGGCTTCTTGTCCTTGCCGGTCTTGCCGCCCTTACCGTCCTTACCGGTCTCGTCCGTCTTGGCGTTGCTCGTACCGGACTTGGGCGGCCCGCTCTTCTTCGGTTGCGGCTGCTGCTTCGTCGTGGACGTGGTCCCGGCGTTCGTGGTGGCGCCGGTGGTACCGGTGGTACCGGTGGTGGTCGCGGGCGCCGGGGTGTGCGTCTGGCCGCCCGCCGGGAGAGGCGCGGCGCGGCCGTCGGGGGCGGGCCAGCGGGGCGGGGTGGTCGCGAAGGTGGTGCGCAACGACTGCTCGGGCGTCGGGGCGTTGTCCTGCACGTCGCCGGACAGGCCGGGCAGCGCGGCGGTGGCCGCCATCTGGTCGGCGGCGGCCTGCAGTTGGGCGGTGACGGCGGCGGCGACCAGCCCGTTGCGGCGGGCGATTTCGGTCTCGGCCGCTGTCACCCGTCCCTTGGCCGCGGTCTCGTCCCGCGTGGCGAGCTGCACGGCGGCAGCCGCCTCCACCTCGGCTGCCGCCGCCTCCTCCGCCTCCTCGACGGCCTCCTCGTGGTTCTCCTCCTCCGCGCTGATGCGGTCCGGGCCGACCTCGACGATGTGCTCCGCCCGCTCCAGCACCGGCCGGGCGGCGGTGAGCGCCGCGGTGGCCTGCCGGATCGCGTTGTCGGCGGCGGTGATCGCCGGGAGCGTGGCCTGTACCCGGGGGTCGGCGGCGACATCAGGCGCGGCGGTGTGGGGGCGCGGGGCACCGGGTGCGATGGGGGCCGGGACAGGAGCCGGAGCGGGGGTGGCGCTCGACTGCCCGTTCTTCGCGGCCTGTTGAGCGGCGGCCCGTGCCGCGGCGGCGCGCTCTTCGCGCACGTCGTTCTCGGCCCGCGTCAGCGCGGCCAGGGCGGTCCGGAGATCGTGGCGGCCCTTGGTCTCGTCCCGCTCGTGCCGCTCGATGACCGACGGCAGGGTCGTGACGGTGTTCCGGGCCTCCGCGAGGTCCCGCCTCAGCCGGGCGACCAGCGCTTCGGCCTTGCGCGCGGCCTCGGCGGTGTCCGCGGCCGCCTGCTTCGCGTCCGTGTGGGCGTCGGTCGCGTTCTTGACCGCGAGCTGCGCCTTCCCGTGGGCTTCTACGGCGGCGGTGTGCGCCCGGTTGGCCTGCTGGAGGGAGGCGGTGAGGCGGTTCAGCCGCTGCGGGGTGTCGGCGAGGGTTTCCGTTGCGGTGTGCAGGAGTTCGGCCTGGACGTCGAAGGCGTCCCACGCGGTGGCCAGGTCGGGGTCGGCGGTGATGAGGGCACCGTCGGGGGTGAACTCCCAGCGGCGGATGCCCTGCGGGTCACGCGTCATCAACTCCAGCGGGCGGTTCCCGAGCACGGCGGTGCGGGACGCGGCGTAGAGGGCCTGGCCGAGGTGTTCGCCCTGCGGGTCGGCGCCGAGGGCGACCCAGACCTGGACGCCGTGACTGCCGGGCGGTATCGCGGAGTTGAGGCGTTCGGGGAGGGTGTGCGGCTCGGCGGTGGCCCAGTCGGGGACGAGCGCGGGCAGGTCGTGGAGGTTCGGCGGGGTCTCCGCCGGGGTGAGCAGACCGTGGCCGAGCAGGTCGCGCTCCTCGATACGCAGGGTAACGGTACCGGTGACGTGACGGGTGCCTTCGGGACCCTCGACCAGCAGGTGCGCGTCGGCGTCGACGACGTAACTCCGCGTGCCCCGCGCCCCGTTGGCGGGCGCCGACGTGCTCCCGGACTTCAGCCAGTCACGGCGGCTGCCGGTCGTGGTGCCGCCGAAGGTCGAGGGCTGGGTCTGCCGTTGGGCGAGCGGGACGCTGATGCCGGCGATCTCGTGGTTGTCGTCGTCGCCGCTCAGGAGTTCCGTGAACGAGGTCGCGAGGGAGTGGTCGGCACCGGCCGCGGTGCTCACCGTGTCGGTGGTGTTGTGGAGCTGGTCGAGGGTGACGTCGTCGGCGTGGGTGGAACGGCGGGGGTTGTAGAGCGTGACCGCGATCGACGGGGCCTGGTCGGGTGCCCCTTCGAAGGGCGCGGTGCCGGGCAGCTTGCGGGTGAGGTCGGCGGCCAAGCGGGGGCGGTCCAGGGAGACCCGCCCGGCCTGGATCAACTGGCCGAGCCGGACCGCCTGTCCCTCCACCGACACGGACGTGATCTGCGCGTGCCAGCCCCGACCGCCGCGCGGCGCCACGTCGTTGAGGGCCGTCTCCAGATGTGCCCAGCCGTCGAAGTGGAACGCCGGGGTCGGTCCCACCGGGTGGAACATCTGCGCGTCGGTGAGATACGGGGTGCGGGCGGGGCCGGGCAGCACGGTGTTGCGCGGGTCGGCGCCGGAGACGACCGACGGCGCGTTCGCCGGAGCCGGGCCGCCCGTACCGCCGGGCAGGGCGGTCTCGGTGCCGGTGAAGCGCAGGGTCAGCCGGACCGGGACGGTGCTGGTGCGCGGGGTGCCCCGGGCCATCAACTGGTCGATCCACTGGCGTACGTCGCCCTCCGCGTCGGCCCAGGCGATGACGCCGTTCTGGATGAGACCGCCGATGACGTTCGGGGGCCAGTCGGCGACGAGCGCGGAGCGGACGGACAGCTCGTAGTCGTACTGGAGGCCGTCGAAGTCGGCGCCGTTGTCCGTGCGCAGCCAGAAGCGGTTGTCGGCGGTGGTCGCCCGGCGCGCTGAGATGCTGGTGGCCGCCTGCGGGGTGAACACCGGTGCCGCGCGGTCCGTCTTGGACGGGTCCGGGCCCTGGTTCGGGCGGAGGTAGCGGGTGGTCAGGGTGACCGGGAGCTGCTTCTGCCGGACCGAGGCGCGGGTGGTGGTGCGGCCCGCCGCCGTGTGCGACTGCCACTGTTCGAGACCCGAGCCGGGCGTCGAGGAACCCCGGACACCGGCCAGGTTCTGGGTCCGGCGCGGCCGTGCCGTCAGTGTGACCTCGATCAGCCGCTCGCCCCCGTTGCCGTGGTGGCGGAAGTGGAAGCGGGTGGTCGCCCGGCGCGGGGTGCCGTCCGGGCCGCGGCCGGGCAGCGAGCGCAGTCCGGCGGACGAGGTGAGCTGCGCGACGCGACTGTGCACGCCCTGCTGGTATCCGGGGTGCCCCGGCGTGACCGCTCCGGGCGCCTCGGCCTCCACCAGGGCCAGCAGCTCGCGCCCGATCAGCCCGCGCCGCTCCCTCGGGTTGACCGGCCCCAGCGGGATCTGTCCGGCGGCGGGCCCGGTCGTGGGGACGGGTGCGGCGACGGGACGGTCGTACTCGATGACCGAGAGGACACCGCCGAGGCCCAGTTCGCGGTTGCGGGTGTACGGCGCCGGGAGGGCCGCCGTCAACGCCGGGGCGGGCGCGGGAGCGAGCCCCTGCACCGAGCCCATCCATCGTGCGTCGCGGGCGAGTTGGCCCTGGGTCATGAGGAACTGGAGGCCGTCCGGGACGTCCACCGCGAAGGTGACGGGGTCGATCGTGCCGGGCTCGCCGACGCCGTTGAGCAGGGTGCGGGAGCCCGCGCGGACCGTGACGAGGTAGGTGACGTCGGCGACCACGCGGTGCAGGGTGCCGCTCTCGGTGGGGGTGCGGTTGACGCCCGTGCTGGCGGAGAGGGTGTCCGAAGTGTCGGTGCGGGAGACCTTGTTGAGCCGTGCCGAGGGGTTGAAGAGTCCCTTGTACGACTTGCCGCTGGTCTGGCTGGTGGAGACCGAACCGTCCGACTCCGGACCGGTGTTGCCCTGTCCGGCCGGCTGCGGAGGCGGGTTCTGGGTGACCACCCCGCTGCCGCCGAACTGGTGCGACTTTCCGAGGGACTTGAGCTGCTGGGCACTGTCGGCGGCCGAGACACCGGTCTCCAGGTACTGCCGGGTCGTGTCCAGCAGCCGGGGCCGGTGCGCGATGGCCTGGATCTCCAGGGAGTACTGCCCGTCCGCGATCGTGCCCGGGAGGCTCAGACCCTCAACTACGTAGGAATTCTTGAACAGTTCGTGGCCGTGCGCGACGAGACTGCCCGGCGTGATCGCCGCGTGCCGGGTCTCGGTGGCGCGCGTCCTGCTGTCCGTGAGCCCGTGTCCGGCGAGGGGTGAGATGCCGTCGCGCGGGGGCGGGGCGACGGCGGTTCCGGTGGTCGCGGGGGCGGTGACCGGGAGGATCGGGCCCGTGCCGGTGGCGGTGGGGGCGTCGGCTGGGCCTGGTTGCGGATGACCGTGGCGGCCCGCTGGAAGACGGACTCGATGGCGGCGGAGCCGCGCACGGTGTCGATCAGCGCGTCGTCCGGTATGCGCACCAGCTCCGGGCGCGGGGTGCCGGTGGCGTCGGTCGCGTCGAGCCGTGCCCTGTCGACCGCGCTCGGCCGACGCGGCGCCCCGTCGGCCCGAGCGGCGGGCGGTGCCGGGGTCGCCGAGGGCGCGTGGGTACGGCCGTCCGGCACCGCCAGCCGCAGCGAGCCGGTGACTGTCGTCGCGACGGGCGGCGCGGGGGCAACGGGCGGCGCCCCGGGGACAGTTGGGGCCGGGGCCGGGGCGGCGGCCTGGTTCACGTTCCGCCCGAACCGCTCACTCGGCCGATCGCCGTCGTCCGCGTACAGGTCCAGGGCCAGCCGCACCGGCACGTCGAACGCGTGACTGTCCTGACCGGTGCCGATGTAGAACTGGTCGTGCGTGGTCGCGCCGCCCACGGTGTCGCCGTGGGTCACCTGGTGGCCGTACTGATAGTCGGCCCCGAACCCGATGGACCCCCAACTCCCCAGCGGACCGCTGACACTGGCCATCGGCCCGAGCGCGCCGCCGTACGACTCACCGCGCTGTTCGGCGTCGCTGCCCGCCATCTGGGCCAGACCCATGACCTGGATACCCGGCAGGACCCGGTGATGGGTGCTGGCCTGCCCGGTGTCCCGCTCGGCGGAGAGCATCAGCCGGACCCGGCGGACGCCGGTGTCGGTGCTGTTGGGCACCTCGAAGTGCAGGGAGTGCCCGCCGTCGACCATCGCGTCGGTGGCGGCACGCAGCCCGGTGCGGGAGCGCGCTTCCCTCAGTCGGCGCAGGTTGTTGAGCTGGGCGTGCAGCCGGATCTGGTGCTCGGGCTCGTGGCCCCGCAGCACGCCGTGGGCGGACGGCAGGAAACCCTCACGGCGCAGCCACGCCTCGGCCTCGTCGAACAGACCGTCCGTACCGGTGACCTCCAGCGGCGCCGCGCTCAGCCCGATGCCGTCCAACCGCTCAAGCGAGTCCGGGAGTTCACGCGTCTCGGCGGCGGTCGGCGCGTGCCCGGTGGCGTCCGCCTTGCTCAGGACCCGTAGGTCCATGCCGTGGGTCTGGGTGAGCGCCGGTGCCCGTGTCTCGGTGCCGTCGGGCCGGATCAGGGTGACCTGGTAGGTGACACCGGAAGGGGTGAGCAGGTGGCCGCGGTTGGTGCGGATGGCGTGCATCGTGCCGGCGGAACTGCTCGCGCTGTAGGTGTTGGTGACGGTCGCCTGGGTCTGCCCGCGCAGGCCGAGGCTGCCGCCGATGGTGCTGGAGGCGTCCGGGTGGCCCTGGCTGTGGTCACCGGTGAGGGCGGCGGCGCCACTCCCGCTGACGCCGATACCGCTGGTGTACTTCGAGGAGAGGTCCACCTTCGCGGTGTTGACCAGGTGGCTCTCCAGGTTGATCTGACCCGGTGTGCTCTGCCGCAGCGGGGTGCCGACGGCGGGCGTGGTGACCAGGTGCAGCATGCCGACCGCGTTGCCGTCGGCATCGGTGATCACCGGCGAGTAGATCCCGCCGTCCACCTGCATGGGCAACGTGCCGCGCAGCACCTGCTCGGAGAGGAAGTCCGCGACCTGCCCGGCGGCGGTGGCGTCCAGATCGGCGTGGAACGTCTGGTGGACGTGCTCGTACAGGGCCCTCGGGTCGATCACCGAGTCGACGCCGTACAGCGGGAGATCGGCCGGCGCGGCGGGCGCGGGCAGCGAACCCGGGGCCGGATCGGCGGTGGTGAGGTGCCGGGGGAACCAGATCGTGGTCGGCCCGTGGAAAACCGCCGTGCCCCACCCGTCCGGTGCCGGGACGGTCGTGGTGGTGGGCGCGGTGACGGGTGCGGTGACGGCGGGCGCGTCGACACGCACCCGCCACCGGGTGCTGAACTCCACAGGATCAGAAGGCTCGTTGGAGCGCTGGGAGGACGTGGTCTGGACGGCCTGGGTGACCGTGGTGGCGTCGCTCGCCTGGTTGTGGGTGATGGCCGCCGTCAGCGATCCGTCGATGGCCCGCACGGCGGTCGGCGCGGTGAGCGGCCAGGAACCGGTCCACGGCACCTGGAACGTCCGGTACGTACCCGACGGCTGACTGGAGAAGTTCTCCCGCGTACCGAACCCGCGCCGCTCCACGTGCTTGTCGGGGTCCCGCGGGTCGAAGCGCCCTTGCCGCAACGAGGCCCGCGCGTCGGAGAGCGTCAGCTGTACGTCGACGGTGTGATCGCGTCCGCCGACCGTGACGGTGATGCGGTGACCGCCGTTCGAGCGCAGATAAGGGAGTTGGAGCGCCAGGTTCTCCCGGCTCAGCGCGTCCTGTACCTGCTCGCGTACCGACTCCGGCGGGTTGTCCGCGTCCAGCCCGAGCGCCTCGTAGACCTGCCTGTGCAACCCCTCGATCACCTCGTCGGAGAACGGCTCCGCGTACACCAGCCCGACCGTCCCGTCCGGGACCGCGCCGTACGAGTTCACGTAGCTCGACGGCAGTTGGACCTGTGCGGGTGGTTGTGCGGTCGGGGCGTTGGAGGCGGGCCAGGTGAGGGGGGTGTCCGTGGGGATGGGGGTGGCGTCGGGGTCGACAGCGGGCGTCGTCTCGTTCTGGCCTGTGTGGTCGTGGAGTTGGGGGCCGGACGCGGTGACGTTCTCGATGATGCGGAGGTAACGCTGCGGGATGTGCACCGGGGTCTGGGTCGTGGCCATGACGCCGGTGGTCTGGACAGCTGTGCTGTTCGGGTGGTTGCGCAACAGGAAGTCGTTGTCGCGCTGTTCGTCCGGGAGGCCGAGGTAGTGGAGGACCTCGTGGAGCAGGTCCTCGTCGGAGTGGTTGGCGTCCAGGTGGAGTTGGTTCGCGCGGCCCGGGTTCTCGGTGTCGGTGAGGGTGACCGTCTCGGGGTGGGCCGGGTCGGCGATCAGGTTCAGGTTGATGTGGAGCTGGTCGCCCGAACTAGGCAGCGCGAGACCGGAGTTGAGGTGCGTGTCCAGAAGGCCGGTGATGCGGTTCTGGAGTTGGGTGGTGAGGGTCGGGTCGGTTGCCGTGACCGGGAGGTTGAGCGTGTAGTCCCGTATCCACTGGCCGTTGGGCGCCTGAATACGACGGACCTGCGCACGGACGAGCGTCGTAGCACCGCTAAGAGCCCCCGGCCGGGGCGAGTTGGACTGGTCCGCGTGCGGATCGAACCGCTCGGTCGAATGCACGGCCGGGCGGGCATGCGGACGCAGGCCGTGCCACGTGTCCTTCGCAGCGGGATCGGCGACACGGGACGCAGGCAGGTCGTCGTCGGCGTCACGGGTCGGCGCGGGACGGTAACGCCCGTCCGGCTGAACGCTCTTGGCGTCCTCCGGACCCCGGGGCGCGTTCGACGGGGTGATGGTCGCCGAGGTGGTACCCGGGTTCGCGTCGCTCGCGCTGTAGTGGTTCAGGCCCGTGTAACGGACTTCCAGCGCTGGGGTGTTGGTGTTCCTCGGTCCGTAGCGCAGCACGATGCCACGGGGGTTGGCGGCTGTGCCGGTCACCGGCTCGAAGACGTGGATCGGGGCTTCGAGGGTGTCGGCGAGCAGCGGCAGGAAGGCGTCGCCGACCGGGTTCGCCCAGGAGTCCGACCAGGTGTCCACCGCGTCTTCGAGCAGGCGCGCCTCGCCCTGGGTGAGGGGGACGGTGCTCCGGTGATAGCCGGCGAGCAGCAGCCGCAGGCGTCCGGCCGGTGTCATGGCGGTGGGTGTCGGCAGCGCGCCCATCGACCGCAGGTAGGCGAACATCCGCGGGTTGCTCGGTGGGTTGCCGGTCAGCGGGGGCGGTGCGCCCGGTGCCGTGATGGCCAGTGTGTAGCGGGTCTGGAGGTCGAGCGGGTCCAGGTCCTCGGTGTGGGTGACGCCCTGGATGCCGTACACGTTCAGCCGGTTGGCGACGACGGTGTCGGGCGCGTTCTCCATCGTCCTCCTGAACCTGCCGGCGAGAACGCCCCGGAGCTGGCCGAGCACCTGCGGCGGGAGCGGGCGGCTGCCGTCGCGTGCCGCTACCAGCCGGGCCCGGACCAGGCTCTGCAAACCCCGCCGCGCGGCCCGCAGATGACCTGTTCCCCGGTTGGTGGTCCCCGGCTGCGCCGTGAGCGTCCTGAGGGTGTGCCGTACGTCGTCGGGCCGGGCGAGCCAGGCGGCGGTGGCCGCGGGGAGGGTCGGGTCGGCCTGTAGCAGGCGGGTGCGGACCAGGTCCGGCGCGCTGCCGATGGCGGCGTAGAGGAGGCAGAAGCCGTCGCCGGGGGTCGGGACGACGCGGCCGGCGGGGGCCACGTAGGAAGAACGCGCGGCGGCCGGGGTCGTGCCGGGGAGCGGGGGCTTGGCCTTGGCCTTCCCGTTGGCCTTGCCCTTGTCGGCGCCCGTGCTCTTGCCCGACTTGTCCGTCTTGGCGTTGCTCGTACCGGACTTGGACGGCCCGCTCTTGTTCGACTGCGGCTGCGTCGTGGTCGTCGTCGTGGTCGCCGTCGTCGTGGGGATCGTCCCGGTGGTCCCGGCGGTCCCGGCGGTGGGCGCCGTGTGGGTCTGGCCGCCGGCCGGGAGGGGGGCGGCCGGGCCGTCGGGGGTGGGCCAGCGGGGCGGGGTGGTGGCGAAGGTGGTGCGCAGGGACTGTTCGGGGGTCGGGGCGCTGTCCTGGACGTCGCCGGCGAGGTCCTCCAGCGCGTCGGTGGCCGCCATCTGGTCGGCGGCGGCGCGCTGTTGGGCGGTGACGGCGTCGGCGATCAGCCCGTTCAGATCGGTGACTTCGTCCTGGGCCTCGGTCACCCGGTCCTGGGCGTCGGTCTCGTCCTGTGTGGCGGCCTGGAGGGCGCCGGCCGCGACGACCTCGGCTGCGGCGTCCTCATCCGCTTTCTCCTCGGCCTTCCCCTGGGCCTCCTGGGCCGCTCTGATGCGGGCCGGTATGACCTCGACGGTGTGCTGCGCCCGTGCCAGCACCGGCCGTGCGGCGGTGAGCGCGGTCTTGGCCTGCCGGATCGCGTTGTCGGCGGCGGTGATCGCCGGGAGCGCGGCCTGGACGCCGGGGTCGGCGGCGACATCGGGCGCGGCGGTGTGCGGGCGCGGGGCGCCGGATGCGGCGGGGGCGGGGGCGGCCGTACTCGACTGCCCATTGCCCGCGGCCTGTTGGGCGGCGGCGCGTGCGGCGTTCTCGGCCCGGGTCAGCTCGGCAAGGGCCGTTCGAAGGTCGTGCTGGCCCCGGGTCTCGTCCCGCTCGTGCCGCTCGATGACCGCCGGGAGGGACGCGGCGGTCTGCCGGGCCTCCGCGAAATCCCGCGTCAGCCGTACGACCAGCGCCTCGGCCTTGCGCGCTGCCTCGGCGGAGTCGGCGGCCGCCTGCTCCGCGTCCGTGTGGGCGTCGGTCGCCTTCTTGAGCGCGTCCTGCGCCTCCTCGTGGGCCTCCGCGACCTCCGTGTACTCCTGGATGGCCTCCCGACGGGCCGTGGTGAGGGCGTTCAGCACCTGCGGGGCGTCGGCGAGCGTTTCGGTGGCGGTGTACAGGACTTCGGCCTGCGCGTCGAAGGCGTTCCACGCGGTGCTCAGGTCGGGGTCGGCGGTGACAAGGGCGCCGTCGGGGGTGAACTCCCAGCGGCGGATGCCCTGCGGGTCACGCGTCATCAGCTCCAGCGGGCGGTTCCCGAGCACGGCCGCACGCGAGGCCCCGTAGAGCGCCTGCCCGAGCCGGGTGCCCTGCGGGTCGGCGCCGAGAGCCACCCAGACCTGGACGCCGTGACTGCCCGGCGGGATCGCGGAGTTGAGGCGCTCGGGGAGGGTGTGTGGCTCGGCGGTGGCCCAGTCGGGCACGAGCGCGGGCAGGTCGTGGAGGTTCGGCGGGGTCTCGGCGGGGGTGAGCAGACCGTGCCCGAGGAGGTCGCGCTCCTCGATGCGCAGGGTGACCGTACCGGTGACGTGACGGGTGCCTTCCGGTCCCTCCACGAGCAGATGCGCGTCGGCGTCGACGACGTAACTCCGCGTCCCCCGCGCCCCGTTGGCGGGCGCGGCCGTGCTGCCGGACTTCAGCCAGTCGCGGCGGCTGCCGGTCGTGGTACCGCCGAAGGCCGAGGGCTGGGTCTGCCGCTGCGCGAGCGGGACGTTGACCCCGCCGAGCTGGCGGTTGTTGTCCTCACCGCTCAGGCGGTAGGTGAGCGAGGTCGCCATGGAGTGGTCCGCGCCCGCGGCGGTGCTCACCGTGTCGGTGGTGTTGTGGAGCTGGTCGAGCGTGACGTCGTCGGCGTGGGTGGAACGGCGCGGGTTGTACAGCGTGACCGCGATCGACGGGGCCTGCTCCGGCGCCCCTTCGAAGGGCGCGGTGCCGAGCATCTTTCGGTTGAGGTCGGCGACCATTCGGGGACGGTCGAGGGAGACCCGCCCGGCCTGGATCAACTGGCCCAGCCGGACCGCCTGTCCCTCCACCGAGACCGACGTGATCTGCGCGTGCCAGTCTCCCGGGCGGCGCGGCGCGGCGACGTCGTTCAGCGCCGTCTCCAGGTGCGCCCAGCCGTCGAAGTGGAACGCCGGGGTCGGCCCCACCGGGTGGAACATCTGCGCGTCGGTGAGATACGGCCCGGCGGCGGGAGCGGCCGGCCGCACGGTGTTGCGCGGGTCGGCGCCGGAGACGACCGACGGGGCGTTCGCCGGAGCCGGGCCGCCCACGCCGGGCAGGGTGGTCTCGGTGCCGGTGAAGCGCAGCGCCAGGCGGACCGGGACGGTGCCGGTGCGCACGGTGCCGCCCGCCAGCACCCTGTCGATCCAGTCACGTACGTCCCCGTCCGCGTCGCCCCAGGCGATGACGCCGTTCTGGATGAGACCGCCGATGACGTTCGGCGGCCAGTCGGTCACCAGCGCGGAGCGGACCGTCAACTCGTAGTCGTACTGGAGGCCGTCGAAGTCGGCGCCGTTGTCCGTGCGCAGCCAGAAGCGGTTGTCGGCGGTGGTCGCCCGCCGGGCCGAGACGGTGCCGGCCGACTGCGGGGTGAAGCCCAGCTCCGCGCGGTCCGTCGTCAGGGGATCGGGACCCTGGTCCGGGCGGAGATAGCGGACCGCAGGCGTGAAGGGGAGCTGCGTCTGCCCGACCGAGGCGCGGGTGGCGGTGCGGCCCGCGGCGGTGTGCGACTGCCACTGTTCGAGGCCCGAGCCGGGGGTGGAGGTGCCTCGGAGACTGGCCAGGTTCTGGGTCTGCCGGGGCCGCGCCCGCAGCATGACCTCGACCAGCCGCTCACCGCCGTAACCGTGGTGGCGGAAGTGGAAGCGGGTGGTGGCCGGGTGCGGGGTGCCGTCCGGGCCGCGGCCGGGCAGCGAGCGCAGTCCGGCGGTGGAGGTGAGCTGGGTGATCCGGCCTAGCACACCGGGCTGGTGACCGGCGTGCCCCGGGGTGAACACTCCGGGTGCCTCGGTCTCGACCAGGGCCCGCAACCGGCGCCCGACCTGGCCGCGCCGCTCCACCTCGTTGTTGAGCGGCGCCAACGGAATGAGGGCACCGGCGGCGGGCGCGGGGGCCGCGGCGGGTGCGGGAGCGGGGACGTTCTCGTACTCGCTGACCGAGAGGACGCCGCCGAGGCCCAGTTGCCGGTTGCTCACGTACGCGACCGGCAGCGCGGCCTGGCCCGGGGCGGGCGCCGGGGTGAGACCGGTCACCGAGCCCATCCACCGTGCGTCACGGTCGAGTTGGCCCTGCGTCATGAGGAACTGGAGCCCGTCGGGGACGTCCACCGCGAAGACGACGGGGTCGATCGTGCCGGCGTCCAGGATCCCGTTGCCCAGCGTGCGGGAGCCGGCCCGGACCGTGACCACATACGTGACGTCGGCGACCACCCGGTGCAGGTCGCCGCTCTCGGTGGGGGTGCGGTTGACGCCCGTGCTGGCGGCGAGGGTGTCCGAAGTGTCGGTGCGGGACGCCTTGTTGAGCCGTACGGCCGGGCCGAACTGGTTCTTGTTCGGCTTGGCGGTACCCCCCGCCACCGGTGTGGTCGCGTTCTGGGTGGCCGAGAGGCCACCGCCGTACTGGTGCGACTTTCCGAGGGACTTGAGCTGCTGGGCGCTGTCGGTGGCCGAGACGCCGGTCTCCAGGTACTGCCGGGTCGTGTCCAGCAGCCGGGGCCGGTGCGCGACGGCCTGGATCTCCAGCGAGTACTGCCCGTCCGCGAAGGTCCCCGGCAGGCTCATGCCCTCAACCACATAGGAGTTCTTGAACAGTTCGTGGCCGTGCGCGACGAGACTGCCCGGCGTGATCGCGGCATGCCTGGTCTCGGCGGCACGCGTCCTGCTGTCCAAGAGCCCGTGCCCGGCGAGCGGGAAGAGACTCGCGCGCTGCGGCGCGGCGGGGGCGGGCGCCGGTGCCGCGCCGGGGGCGGCGACCGGGAGGATCGGGCCGGTGGCCGGGGTGGCGGGCGTCGCCTGCTGGGCCTGGTGGCGGATCTCCCGGGCGGCCCGCCGGAAGACCGACTCGATGGCCGCGGCACCGCGCACGGTGTCGATCAGCGCGTCGTCCGGTATCCGCACCAGCCCTGGCCGCGGGACGCCCTGGGCGTTGGTCGCGGCGAGACGGTCGGTGTCGGTCACGTCGACCGGACGCGGCACCCCGTCGGCCCGTACGGGCGGCGCGGGGGCCGTCGCGGGTGCGTGGGTACGGCCGTTCGGCACCGCCAGCCGCAGCGAACCGGTGACCGTCGGCGCGACGGGTGGCGCGGGGGCAACGGGCGGCGCCCCGGGGACAGTTGGGGCCGGGGCAGCTGCCTGTGCGGCGGCCTGGTTCACGTTCCGCCCGAACCGCTCGCTGGGCTGATCACTGTCGTCCGCGTACAGGTCCAGGGCCAGCCGCACCGGCACGTCGAACGCGTGACTGTCCTGGTTGGTGGCGATGAAGAACTGGTCGTGGCCGGTGGCGCCGCCCACCGTGTCGCCGTGGGTGACCTGCCGGCCGTACTGGTAGTCGCCCCCGAACGCGATGGACCCCCAGCTGCGCAACGGGCCGCCGACACTGCCCAACCCCCCGAACGCGCCGCTGTACGACTCACCGCGCTGCTCGGCGTCGCTGCCCGCCATCTGCGCCAGGCCCATGACCTGGATACCCGGCAGAACCCGGTGATGGGTACTGGCCTGCCCGGTGTCCCGCTCGGCGGAGAGCAGCAGGCGGACCCGGCGGACGCCCGTGTCACTGCTGTTGGGCACCTCGAAGTGCAGGGCATGACCGCCGTCGACCATGGCATCGGTGGCGGCGCGCAGCCCGATCTGGGACCGGGCCTCCCTCAGTCGGCGCAGGTTGTTGAGCTGGGCGTGCAGCCGGATCTGGTGCTCGGGCTCCAGCCGGCGCAGCACGCCGTGGGCGGACGGCAGGAAACCTTCGCGCCGCAGCCACGCCTCGGCCTCGTCGAACATTGGGTCCGTGCCGGTGACCTCCAGCGGCGCCGCACTCAGCCCGATGCCGTCCAACCGCTCCAGGGAGTCCGGGAGTTCACGCGTCTCGGCGGCGGTCGGTGCGTGCCCGTCGGCGGTCGTCCCGCTCAGGAGCCGTAGGTCCATGCCGCGCGGCCGGGTGAGCGGGGGCGCGGGCAGCGGGTTGCCGTCCGGCTGGATCAGGGTGACCTGGTAGGTGACCGCGGTGGGGGCGAGCAGATGGCTCTGGTTGGTGCGGATGGCGTGCATCGTGCCCGCCGAACTGCTCGCGCTGTACGTGTTGGTGACGGTCGCCTGCCCCTGCAGGCGCAGGCCGAGGCTGCCGCTGATCACGCTCGACGCGTGCGGATGCCCCTGACTGTGGTCGCCGGTGAGAGGGACGGCGGCGGTGCCGCTGAGGCCGATCCCGCTGGTGTACTTCGAGGAGAGGTCCAGCTTCGCGGTGTTGACCAGATGGCTTTCGAGGTTGATCTGGCCCGCGGTGCTCTGCCGCTGCGCGGTACTGGCCCCGGGCGCGGTGACCAGGTGCAGCATGCCGACCGCGTTGCCGTCGGCGTCGGTGATCACCGGCGAGTAGATCCCGCCGTGGATCTGCATCGGCAGCGTGCCGCGCAGCACCTGTTCGGAGAGGAAGTCCGCGACCTGCCCGGCGGCGGTGTCGTCCAGGTGGGTGACGAACGCCTGGTGGACATGCTCGTACAGCGCCCGGGGATCGATCACGGAGTCGACGCCGTAGAGCGGGAGAACGGTCGGCGCGGCGGGCGTGGGCAGCGAGCCCGGGGCCGGGTCGGCGGTGGTGAGGTGCCGGGGGAACCAGATCGTGGTCGGCCCGTGGGAAACCGCAGTGCCCCATCCGTCCGTCGCCGGGGCGGTGGCGGGCGCGGTCGGTACGGCCGGGGCGGCGGGGGCGGCGGGCGGCGCGGTGACGGCAGGGGCGTCGACGCGCACGCGCCAGTGGGTGGTGAACTCCACTGGATCAGACGGCTCGTTGGAGCGCTGGGCGGACGTCGTCTGGACGGCCTGCGTGACGGTCGTCGCGTCACTGGCCTGGTTGTGCGTGACGGACAGCGTCACCGACCCGTCCACCGCCCGCACCGGCGTCGGCGCGGTGATCGGGAACGTACCGGTCCACGGCGCCTGGATCGTGCGGTACGTCCCCGACGGCTGACTGGAGAAGTTCTCCCGCGTACCGAACCCGCGCCGCTCGACATGCTTGTCCGGGTCACGCGGATCGAAACGCCCCTGCCGCAACGAGGCCCGCGCGTCGGAGAGCGTCAGCTGTACGTCGACCGTGTGATCGCGTCCGCCGACCGTGACGGTGATGCGGTGACCGCCGTTCGAGCGCAGATACGGCAGTTGGAGCGCCAGGTTCTCCCGGCTCAGCGCTTCCTCGACCTGCTCGCGCACCGACTCCGGCGGGTTGTCGGCATCCAGTCCGAGTGCCTCGTAGACCTGCCCGTGCAGCCCCTGGACCACCTCGGCGGAGAACGGCTCCGCGTAGACCAGCCCGACGGTCCCGTCCGGGAGCGCACCGTACGAAGTGACGTAGGTGGACGGGAGTTGGCCCCGTGCGGGCGGCTGTGCGGTCGGGGCGTTGGAGGCGGGCCAGGTGAGGGGGGTGTCCGTGGGGATGGGGGTGGCGTCGGGGTCCTGCGCCGGGGTCGTCTCGTTCTGGCCCGCGTGGTCGTGGAGTTGAGGACCCGCGGACGTGACGTTCTCGATCGTGCGGAGGTAGCGGCGGGGGATGTGGACCGGAGCCTGGGTGTTCGCCATGACGCCGGTGGTGTGGACGGTGGTGCTGTTCGGGTGGTTGCGGAGAAGGAAGTCGTTGTCGCGTTGCTCGTCCGGCAGGCCGAGATAGTGCAGGACTTCGTGGAGGAGATCCTCGTCCGAGTGGTGGGCGTCCAGGTGGAGTTGGTTCGCGCGGCCCGGGTTCTCGGTGTCGGTGAGGGTGACCGTCTCGGGGTGGGCCGGGTCGGCAATCAGGTTCAGGTTGATGTGGAGCTGGTCGCCCGAACTCGGCAGCGCCAGGCCGGAGTTGAGGTGCGTGTCCAGAAGGCGCGTGATGCGCTCGTTGAGCTGCTGGGCGAGGTCCGGGTCGGTCGTGGTGACCGGGAGGTTGAGCGTGTAGTCCCGTATCCACTGGCCGTTGGGGGCCTGGATACGACGGACCTGCGTCCGGATGAGAGTCGTAGCACCGCTAAGGGCCCCCGGCCGGGGCGAGTTGGACTGGTCCGCGTGCGGATCGAACCGCTCGGTCGAATGCACGGCAGGGCGCGCATACGGGCGCAGACCGTGCCACGTGTCCTTCGCAGCCGGGTCGGCGACACGGGACGCGGGCCGCTCGTCGTCGGCGTCACGGGTCGGCGCGGGACGGTAACGCCCGTTCGGCTGAACGCTGTTGGCGTCCTCGGGACCCCGGGGCGCGTTCGACGGCGTGATGTCCGCGGGGGTGTTGTCGGTGAGGGGTCCGGCGTCGGTGGCGTTGTAGTGGTTCAGGCCCGTGTAGTGGACCTCCAGCACCCGGGTGGCCGTGGGTGAGCCGACGCGGGTGACGGTGCCGAGGCCGGTCGACGGGTCCGGCCGCAGTACCTCGACGGCCACGTCCAGGGTGTCCGCCAGCAGCGGGAGGAACAACTCGCCCTGGTTGCTCTCGTATGCCCGGGACCAGTTCTGGACGGCGTCGAGCGCGTGGGCCAGTTCGGCGTCGGTGAACTGGGCGTCGCTGACGGTGTATCCGTGCCCGAGCACCCTGCGGAGCTGGTCGTCGGTGAGGTGGTCCAGCGTGGGCAGCCGGCCGGTGTCGCGCAGGTAGGCGAACATGTCCAGGGCGCTGGGATCCGCCGGGCCGGTCGCGTTGTTGCCGGTCAGTGCCTCGATGTAGAGCGTGTCGAGGTCGTCCCGCTCCAGCTGGTCCGGTTCTGTCAGCCCTGTGATGCCGTACTCGTCGAGGGTCGCGAGGAGTTCGGGCCGGTCCATGGTCGCCGTACGCCCGTCGAACCACCCCGCGAGGGTCTGCCGTACCTGGCCCACCACCGCGTGCGGCAGCGGGCGTTCACTGCGCGCGGTGAGCAGCCGGTCCTCGGCGAGGATGCGCAACTGGTCGGCCACGAGCATCAGGTGGTGACCGGCCCTGGGCATCGGGGTGCCCGGCCGCATCCGGGTGAACTGGGCCAGCCCGGCGCGGACTTGGGCCGGGTCGCCGAGCCAGGCGTAGGTCTCCGGTGCCTGGGTCCGCAGTCCGGTCAGCCGGTCGCGGACCCGCGTCGGGTCGGTGCCGATGAACGTGTAGAGGATGCATCGGCCGTCACCGCGGGTCGGCACCAAAGTGCCTCGCGGCGCCCGCACTTGGAAGGCGGCGGGCTGGAGGACGGTCGGGATGACGGGGGTGGTGGGGATGACGGGGGTGGTTGACGTGCCGTTGGTGTCGTCCTCGGCAGGAGCCTTGCCCTTGCCCTTGTTGTCCTCGGTCTTGGGTGCGTCGGTGTCCGTGTCCGCCGGTGCGGTGGGCGAGTCGGTGGACGTGGTGATCGTGGTGCCGACCAGGGCGTCGAACGCGCTGTCCTGGGCGGAGGTCGTGCCGGGGTCGCCGGACGTGCCGCCCTGGTCCCCGCCGGTGGTGTCCTTCGGCGGGATGACGGACGTCGTCGGGTCGGGAGTGGTCAGTTCGGTGTCCGCGTCCGAACTGTCGTCTCCCCCTGCGTCCTCGTCCCCCGAATCCTCGTCCCCGGTGGTCGAGTTGTCGCTCTCGGAGATGTCGCCGTCGCCGGGGAGCGGCGAGTTGCCGGTCGAGGGACCCGCTGTGCGGGGGCGGCCCGAGCCCGGCCAGCGCGGGCCGGCGGAGGCCAGCGTCGTGCGTGAGGTGGGCAGCGTCGAGGGGGCGGAGGCCAGCACCGGGCCGGTCGCGCCGGGCAGCGCGGTCTCCGCCGCCGCCCGGCGGGCCGCGGCGTCGTCGCGCCTGCCGAGGGCGTTGTCGATCCGGGTGTCGATCTCGCCGAGCGTCTGCGCCGCCCGCTCATGGTTCTCGCGCGCGTCCTCGTGGACCAGCGCCGCGTCCTCGGCAAGCCCGCGCGCCGTGCCGGCCTCCGAACGCCGGGTGCCGGCCGTGGCCTTGACACCCGGAAGCTGCGCCCGCGCCTCGTTCAGCGCCGCCACGTCACGGTCCAGGCCGGCCTGGGTGTCCCGCAGCGCGGCACCGTCCCGCTCAAGACCGGCCCGCACCTCGGCGAGGTCGGCGTCCAACGTGCCGATCTTTGCGGTGACTTCGGCGATCTGCTGGGTGAGACGGGGGTCTACGGCGGGGGCAGGTTCTACGGCAGGGGCGGGCGCGGGTTCTACGACCGTGTCCGGCGCGACGGTGTCCGACGTGTCCGCGCCCGGCGTATCCGAGTCCTGCGTGACCGTTTCCGGCGCGGGTGCCACGACCTCGTCCGGCGTCACGTTCTCGACCGTCGTGGCGCCGTCCGTGTCGGACGGGCCCGGCACCGGAGCGTTCTCCGGGTCGCCGGAAGCGGGGCCGGAGCCGGAGGGCCTCGGCGTCGCGGCCTCGGCCGCGCGGGCAGTGAGGTCGGCCAACTCCCGGCGGGCGGTGTTGATGTCGGACCGGAGACGCAGTTCCCGGCGCTCGCCGTCGGAGACCGCGTCGGTGAGCGGGCCGATCGTGCGGCGGGCCGCGGAGATCCCGCCGACCAGGGTCTTCTCGCGGGTGATGAGGTTCTGGAGCTTCTGTTCGGCCTGGTCCGCGTCCTGCTCGGCGGTGGTCGCGGCCGTGTCGGTCCGGTGCGCCTCGTCCGCCGCCTTCGTCAGCGCGATGGCCGCCTCGTTCAGGGCGTCCTGCGCGTCGGGCCGCAGCCCCCGCTGCTCGTACTCGTCGTCGAGCGCCGCGGTGTGGTCGGCCTCGGCCTGGTCGAACGCGGCGGCCTCACGCTCGAAGTCCGCCCAGGCCCGGTCCAGGGACGCGACACCGGTGGTGGCGTCCGACGTCTGCGGCCCGGTCAGCGTGCCGTCCGGGTCGAAGGACCAGACGCGCAGGCCTTCGGGGCCCCGGGTGACGAGTTCCACCGGGCGCCCGTTGTCCCGGGCCGCCCGCGACGCGGCGTAGAGGGCCAGGGTCAGCCGGGAGCCGTCCGCGTCGGGGCCGGTGGCCACCCAGAGCTGGAAGCCGTCGTCCGTGAGGTCGACGCCCGCGTTCACGTTGTTCCGTATCGCCCCCGGCCGGATCGTCGCCCAGTCCTCCGGCGCGGTGCCGGTGCCCTCGGTGAGCAGGGCCGGGAGGTCGTAGACCTGGGGCAGCGGACGGGGCTCGGTGATGCCGTGGCCGAGGGCGTCGCGCTCCTCGATACGGATCGTGGCCGTACCGGTGACATGGCGGACGCCCCCAGGCCCGGCGACCTGGATATGGACGTCGGCCCGCACCTCGTAGCTGCGGGTGCCGCGGCCGTCGGCGGGCAGGCTGGTGCTGCCGGTCTTGAGCCAGTCGCGGCGGCCGCCGGAGACTCCGCTGCCGAAGTTGCTTGCGTCCACCGGGCGTTGGAGCACCGGCGGGGTCGCGCCGAGGAGGTTGCGGTCGGGGTCGTCGGCGCTCAGGACGAACGGCAGCGACAGCCCGCCGGTGGTGTCGGCGCCGGAGACCGTGCTGCTGCTCCGGGTGCTGATCCGCAGCCGGTCGAGGGTCACGTCGCCGCCGTCGGTGACCACCCTCGGCCGGTACAACGAGACGGTGAGCGTGGGCCGTTGGTCCGGGGCGTTCGCCAGCGGGAACGCGCCCGGCATCGACGGCAGCATCCCGCCGGTCTGCCGGGGTGTGTCCAGCGAGATCGTGCCGGCCTGGATGAGTTCGCCGAGCCGTACCGACGCGTTCTCGTCGGAGGTCGAGGCGGGCACGGAACGCCAGCCGCTCCCGGTGTCCGGGGCCACCTCGTCGAGAGCGGTGTACAGCTGGCTCCACGCGTCGAAGCCGTAGACCGGGACGGAGCCGGTCGGGTGGAGCAGGTCGGCGTCGCGCAACGCGGGCTGTGCGCCGGGCAGTCGGCGGGGGTCGACCTGGGACAGCGCGGGCGGCGCGGGTACGGGCAGCGGGGGCCGGGTGCCGTCGGTCTCGCTGCCGGTGAAGCGCAGGCTGACCTGGGCCGGTACCCGGACCTGGCCGCCGAGTTCGCCGGAGAGGGTGCGGCTGATCCAGGAGCGGGTCTGCGGGTCGGCGTCGTCCCAGGCGATGACCCCGCGCTGCACCAGCGCGCCCACCACGTTGGGCGGCCAGTCGGTGACCAGGGTGGTGCGGACGGTGGCGACCAACTCGTAGTCCAGGCCGTCGAAGTCGGCGGCGCTGTCGGTGCGCAGCCAGAACCGGTCCTCAGCGGTGCGTCCGCTCTTGTCGACCTTGCTGGACGAGGAGACCACATTGAGGGAGGGGCCGAGCCGGTCCGTACGGTCGTCGGCGTCGGGGCGGCTGAAACGGGCCGTCGGGTTGCCGGTGACACGGTGCGTCCGGCCCACCGAGTCGGAGAACGAACGGCCCTCCGCCGTGTGCGAACCCCACTGCTCTATACCGGACTTGTCGCCCGGTACGGCGGTGCCCCGCACGGCGCCGCGCTGCGCGGCGGTGCTCGTGGGGCGGGCCGAGAACGTCACCTCGACCAGGGCCGCGCCGCCGAAGCGGTGGTGCCGGAAGCTGAACCTGGTCTGTCCGCCGCCGCGCCCGATCAGCGCGCGCTTCCCGGCGACCCCGGTGTTGTCCGCGATCAGCGCGGCGACACCGGGCAGGTAGGAGGCGTGGCCGGGGGTGGTCGCGCCGGGGGCGTAGCGGTCCACCAACTCCCGTACGTCGTTGTGGAATCGGGAGCGCTGCTCGATCGGCGGGGTCGGGGTCGGGCCCGTACCCGGGTCGGAGAACTCGGTGACCGAGTTGACCGCGGCCAGGCCGAGGGTGCCGTCGTGGACGTACCGGTCGGGCAGGGGCGGACTCGTCAGACCGGTCGTGGACGGGTCGGCCGGGCGCTCGGGCAGGGCGCCCATCCACCGTCCGTCGCGCCGGAGTTGACTCTCCGTCATGAGGAACTGGAGCCCGCGCGGCACGTCCACGGCGAGCGTGACGGTCTCCGCGGGCCCGAACCCGAGGGAGTTGGCGACCACGTTGCGGTGCCCGGACCGTACGGTGATCAGGTAGGTGACGTCGGCCGTGATCCGGTGCTGGAGGCCCGACTGGGTGGGCGTCCGGTTGGTGCCGGTGCCGCTGATGAGGGTGTCGGACTTGTCGCTCTTGCGGTCGTACTGGTAGCGCCCGGACGGGTTGAAGCGGGACGGCGTGGACGGCGTGGGTGCCGGGGACCCGGCGGGCAGCGAACTCACGGGAGGAGTCGGCGGGTTGTTCTGGGTCGCCGAGCCGCCCACCCCGAACTGGTGTGTTTTTCCAAGCCCCTTGAGCTGCTGCGCCGAGTCGGCGGCGGAGATGCCGGTCTCCAGGTACTGGTTGACGCTCTGCGTCAGCCGGGGCGTGTGGGCGACGGCCTCGATCTCGATCGCGAGCTGCCCGTCGGCACCGAGCCCGGGCAGCGTCAGCCCCTCCACCACGTAGGTGCCGCTGAAGATCTGGTGCCCCCGGCCGACCAGCGAACCGGGCGAGAGCGCGGTGGTGCGGGCCTCGGCGCTCACCGTGGTGGTGTCGCCGAACGGACTCCCGACCAGTGAACTGCTCAGGAATCCGGTGAAGTTGTCCACCAGCCGGGAGACACGGCCGGGAGGGGCGGCCGGTTCGGCACCGGCGTCGGTGTCGGTATCGGCGCTCGTGCCGGAGTCGGTGTCGGCGTCGACACCGGCGCCCGTGACGATCCGCCGGAAGGCGTCCTGCAGCGCCCCCGACCCCCGCACCACGTCGATCAGCGCGTCGTCCGGGACACGCACGACATCCGGGTGCGGATCGCCGGTGACCGGGTCCGTCAGGGCCAGCCGGTCCCGGTCCTCCTGCGTGACCTGCCGTACGGTGAACGGCTCGCCGTCCGGCGCGGGTTCCGCGTCGGCCAGCGTGCGCTCGTGCGGTACGGCCAGCCGGATGGTGCCCGCGACACCCCGCTCGTGGGGCGCCTGAAGGCCCAACTCCGGGTCGGGCTGGGCGTGTTGGTCGGGCGGTGCCACCTCGCCGAACCGGACCACCGGCTCCTGGCCCGAGCCCTCGTACAGGTCGAGGGTGAGGCGGGCCGGTACCCCGAACTCGTGGGTGTCCTGCCCGGTCCCGATGAAGAACTGGTCGTGGCCGAGCGTGGTGCCGGTGGTGTTGCCGAGGGTGGCCTGGCCGACGTACTGGTAGTCGCCGGTGGCGTTCAGGGTCCACGCGCCGCCGTGCGGGGTGGGCACGGTGAGGCCGCCGCCGAATCCGGCGCCGAGGCCGTAGGTGTTGCCGAGCCGGGCGGTGCCACCGCCCGCCGCCTGCGCGAGCCCCATGACCTGGATGTTGGGCAGCACCGTGCGGTGCTCCACCGGCCGGTCCGGGTCGCGCTGCGCGCCCAGCTCCAGCCGTACCCGGCGCCGTCCCGTCACCGAGGGGATCTCCAGGAACAGCGAGTGGCCGCCGTCCACCATGGAGTCCGTCGCCGCGCGCAGCCCGAGCGGGGAACGCAGCTCCTGGAGCCGCCGCAGATTGTTCAACTGCGCCTGAACCAGCGTCTCGTCGGGCAGTCGGCCCCGGCGCGGGGCGTCGGCCGGCGGCGGCAGGAAGCCGTGGTCCCGCAGCCAGGTCTCCGCGTCGTCGAACAGCGGATCCGCGTCGCCCTCGTCCACCCCGAGCGGCGCGGTGGACTGCCCGATCGACTCCAGGTTGTCCAACTCGGGCGGCAGCACCCGCACTTCGTCCGGCTCCGGTGCGTGCCCTTCCGCGTCCTCGGCGCTGAGCACCCGCAGATCGAGAGCGTGGGTCCAAGTCCCGGGCGTATAGGTGGAGATGGAGCCGTCGGGCCGGATCAGGGTGAGCGTGTACTCGACGTCCGCCTCGGTCAGCAGGTGGCTGCGGTTGGTGCGCACCGCGTGCATGGTGCCCGCGAGGTTGCTGGTGCCGAACACGTTCTGCGCCGCGAGGCTCGCGGTGCCCTTGCCGTTGACGGTGCCGCCGATGCCGTGGGAGGCGTTCGGGTGCCCGGCGCTGTGGTCGTTCGTGAAGGCCGGTCCGACGCTGCCGGTGAAGGTCACCCCGCTGTTGAACGACGTGTTCTGGTCGTTCTTCACCGAGGTGACGACATGGCTCTCCAGGTTGATCTTCTTGTCGAGGCTCTTGGCCACCGGGGTGGTGCCCCGGACCGTCGCGTCCAGCCGCATCATGCCGACCGCGCGTCCGCGCGCGTCGGTGAGCACCGGCGAGTACAGCCCGCCCTCGACCTGCATCGGCAGCGTGCCCCGCAGGATCGGTTCGGCAAGGAAGTCCGCGAGCTGGGCCGACGACGTGGCGTCCAGGTCGTCGCGGAAGTTCTCCGCGGCCCCCTCGTACAGCCGCCGCGGATGCAGCACCGAGTCGACGCCGTAGATCGGCAGTGTCCTGATGTCGGCGGGCGCGGGCAGTTCCTGGCCGGGATCGCTGTCGGCGTCCACGACGTGCTGCGGGAACCAGATGGTGACCGACCCGTGCTGCTCGGCCGGACTCCAGTCGCGCGCCGGGGCGGGCGGCGCGACGTCCGTGGCGTCCACGTCCGCGTCGCCCGCGTCCGTGACAGCGGCCGGCGCGTTCTCCTGGACCGTGACCGGGGCCGGCGCGTCCACGCGCACCTGCCAGTTGTCGTCGAAGTCGTAGGCGCGGGAGGGCTCGTTGCTGCGCTGGGCGCTGGTGGTCTGCACGACCTGGGTGACGGTGGTCGAACCGTCCGCCTGGTTGTGGGTGATGGTCGCGCCCAGCGCGATGTCCACCCCGCGGACCGGGCCCGCCGCGCCGACCGGTACCGAACCGGTCCACGGCACCGGGATCGTCGAGAACGTGCCGGACGGCTGCGCCGAGACGATCTCCCGGGTGCCCTGCCCGCGCCGCTCCACGTGCTTGTCGGGATCGCTCGTGTCCAGCGTGCCCTGCCGTACGGACGGCCGACGGTTGTCGAGCGTCAGCCGTACGTCCACGTCGCGGTCGGCGCCGTCGACGTCCAGGACGATCCGGTGACCGCCGAGACTGCGCAGATACGGCATGTTCAGCGCCAGCTGCTCCGCCGACAGCACGTCCCTCAGCTGCGTGAGCACGGGGTCGTCCGGTCCCGGAGCGGGCCGGCCGAGCGCGGTGAGCACCTGGCGGTGCAGCCCGTCGACCAGGTCCGGCGCGAACGGCTCCACGTGCACGAGCCCCAACTGGCCGTCGTGGCGCCGCCCGTAGCCACCGAGGTAGGAGGTGCGGCGGCCACCTCCGACCACCGACTCGGTCGGCGAGGTGGTGTCGCCCTCCGGGGTGGTCAGGGTGATGTCCGGCACCGACGACACGACCGCGGGAACGGCCTCTGTCTCGGCGTCGGTGTGGGTGTCGGTGTCCGTATGCGTGTCGGTGTGCGTGTCCGTCGGATCGACGCCCACCGTGTCCGTGGACGTGGTGGCCACCGGGGTCGGTGCGGTGTGGGTCTCGTCGACGGTGGGCTTGGGCGGGGCGGGCGGGTCCGCGCCGGGCGCGCCCTTGACCGGTTCCCGACGTCCGGTACCGCCCCGGTGGTCGTCCGCGGGATCGCCGACCAGGGTGCCGATCAGTGCGAGGTGCCGGGGCCTGAGCCCACCCGACCCGTACGCCGGGTCGGACGCGGGCGTGAACCGCGTGGGGTCGCCCATCAGGCTGTTCGTGCCGCCGCGGTGCGGGGCGGCCGAGTCGAAGCCGCTCTCGTCGCGCAGGCCGACCTGGTGGCCGATCTCGTGGGCCAGGTCTGAGTCGGAGATGTCGGCCGGCCACGAGTGGTGGGTGGCCGGCGTCCCGTCCGCCGGGTCGGTGAGCGTGACGTCGAGGTGCGGTGTCTCACCGGGGGCGGCCGGTACGACGGTGACGCGCAACTGGCTCCCGTCCCCCAGCCGGTGGCCCGGGGCGTTGAACACCCGCTGCACACCGTCCGTCAGCCGCTGCTGGACGCCGTCGACCTGTGACCCCAGGCCCGGGTTACCGGTGAGCCGGTAGGTCACGGTGAGATCGGTGACCGGCACCCCGTCGTGGGTGAAACGCCGCACGGCGAAACCGGCCCGCACCACGTACTGGGTACGCGCGCCGTCCGCCCCGAGCGGCCGCGAGACCGGATCGACCCAGGTATGACTCCGCTCCGAGGGAGTCGCCCCGGCCCGCGCCTCCTCGTAACTCCCGGGCTCCGGCGTGGAGTTGGGGGTCACGGAGGGGGTCAGCACGACGGGATCGGGGGTGGGGGTGGGGGTGCTCGACGAGAGGTCCGAGGAGGTGTGGACGGTGGCCGGAGTCGGTGTCGGCGCCGGGGTGACATCACCGGAGTGGGACAGCTGCGTCACCTCCGGCGCGGGAGTCGTCTCCGGCGCCGAACTGGTCGTAGGGGGCGCGCTGTTGCTGGTGGTGGCGACGGGGGTGGGCAGGTCGGTGCCGGTGTTCGTTTCGGTGCTGGTGTTGGTACCGGTCGCGGTGTTCGTGTCGGTGTTGCCGACGGTGCCGGAATCGGAGTGGGAGGTGTCGATGCCCTCCGTGCCCGTGCTGTTCGAACTGCCCGTGCTCGTGCCGTTCGTGGTGTCCGTGCCGTTGCTGTCGGAAGTCGTGTTCTCCGGGCGCCCCGTTGTCGTGGTGCGCGGGTTGCCGGCGCCGTGCGAGGACGTGCCGGAACCGGAACCGGACGTCGGGCTGCCCGTGTTCGTGCCCGTGCCCGTGCCCGTGCCCGAACTCGTGGTCGGCGGCGCGACGTTGGTGCTGGACCCGCTCGCGACCGGAACGTCCGGTGAGGGCAACGGAGTTGAGGTGTTCGAGGTATCGCCCAGCTGATCGGTACCGGTCCCCGGCGCGGGCTCCTCCGTGTCCTGGCCCGACGGCGTGTTGGTGGTGTGCGGGCTGCCGCCGGTGTTCGAGGTGTCGTTCTGCTGACCGGTCCCCTGCGCCTCGTCGGTACCGGCGTCCGTATCGCCCTGTTCCGGCGACCTCGTCGGCGTATTGCCCGCGGGCGTATGACTCGTGGCCGTAGGGGTGTCGGACTGCGAACTGCCCCCGCCCGACGTGCTCGTCGTCCCGTGCGGGACGTTGTTCTGGAGGTCTCCCCCGTCGACCTTCACGTCGTCGATGTGGGTGTCGGTGGACTCGGGCAGCGGGGTGTTCGTGGTGGTGCGTTGGGGGGTGGTGGTCGACGAACTGCCGTTGCTCGACGTCGTGTTGATGGGCCCGGGGCCCGACGTGGTCGACGAATCGGAGGACGGGCCGTTCGTCGAGGAGGTCGAAGGGGCATTGTCGGAACCGGTGTTGGAGGTGGAGCTGGAGTTGGTCTCCTCGTCCGGGATGTCCGCCGTGCCCAGGGTGTTCACCTGCGGCGGGGTGGTGAAGTTGAACTTGTTGCCGATCGCGCCCGCGCCCTGGCCCAGGTGGCGTTCGCTCATCGAGCTGAGGCCGGCGCCCAGGAAGGTGTTCAGGGGGTCGATGGGGAAGCCGAAGATGGACGCCGTGGCGATCTCGCCGAGCGTCTCCGCGCCGCCCTCGGTGAGGAAGTGCTCGAAGTCCTCGCCGAGTTCGTGCTTCACCTTGTCGCCGAAGGTCTTCGGCTTCGGTGTGGGCGTCGGGGTCGGCGTCGGCGTGACGTGCGGGGTCGGCGTCGGGGTGGGCGTGGTCTTCGGGTTCGGGGTGGGCGTCGGCTTCGGGTTCGGCTTGGTGTTGAGGTCGGGGTTGTCGAACTTGTGGTTGTTGAACTTCTTCCCGTTGCCGCTGATGTCCTTGAACGGGTTGTGGGTGTTGAAGATGTTCTTGAAGTTGTTCTTCAGGCCCTTGCCGAGGTCGTGCAGCAGGCCGTGGAACAGACCGGTGAACGCGCCGAAGACGCCGTCCTGGACGATCTGGGACCAGTCGAAGCCGTGCGGGCGGCGGCCCTTGGGCGCACCGAGCATCATGGCCAGCCGTACCGCGAAGGTGGTGAACGCCTCTTCGATCGCCTCGGTGAGGCTCGGCAGCAGATGCGTCTTCTTCAGCAGCCAGTCCATCAGCGTGAGAATGGCGACCCGGCTGCGGGCCTTCGCCACCGCGGCCTGGCTGGAGGCGGAACCCCCGGTGAAGGCGGACAGCACCGCGATGACCAGCAACTCGATGAGCAGCCGGACCAGTTCGGCGATGATCTGCCACTTCGACTCCATGATGTCCATGGAGGACTTGGTCCGGGAATCCCCGATGCTGTCGAGCTGGTCGGCGAAATCCTTCAGGTAGTTGACGCCGCCGCTGTCGAGGAACATGTGCATCGCCCGCACATAGTTGTTCCCGACCTGCGGCGGCAGCGCGCGCCCCACCCCACCGGCGGTCTGCTCGATCAGGTCCGAGAGGTCACGCATCCGCCGGCCCAGCCGCTGGTACGGCTTGCCGTTGGCGAAGGCCATGTCCTCGTCGGCCTGGAGGAACTTCTCGCCGATGAGCACGAACATGAGGTTGTTCAGCTGGGGCGACGCGTGGATGGTCATCAGGGGCGATCCGCTGCGTCAGTGCTTTCCGCCGTGCGAACCACCGTCGGTGTCGCCCGTGTTGATGTCGGAGTCGTGGATGGCGCCCAGTACGCCGTTCTGGGTGCCCAGCACGCTCTTGAGGTTGGTGAGGGTGCCGTCGCCGATGCTGACGATCGCCTCGGAGAGGGACGAGCCGGTCTTGATGGAGCCCTCCCGTTGTTCCTTCTCCTGCGGCAGCATCTGCTTGGCGTAGCTGTCGTCGTGTCCGGGCCAGCCGGAGGTGGATGACACGTCCGTGATGAACTCGTTGATCATCTCATTGGCCAGCCGGCTGATCTGCTCGATCTGCCGGGTGCCGGCGACGAGCGCGGGCGGGGCGGCGGAGTAGGCGTTCGAGGCCATCGTCTTCTCAGTCCTCCGGGTCTTCGCTGATCTCGTCGCGGAGCCGGCCGGCCCCGCGCCGTCGGCCGGCCTTGGGGCCCTCCAGGACACCGGGCCCGAAGATCTTGTTCCAGTCCACGTCGAAACCGGTGATCTCGGGTGCCTCGGGGTTGGCCTTGGTGAAGGGCTCGAAGGTGGCCATGACGTGCCGGGCCATCCGCGCCCGTGCCTCCTGCACCGCCTCCAGCACGCTCGCGGCGAGCTGACCGGCGGGCATCGTGCGGTACTTGTCGTCCAGGAAGGTCACCGCGCGCAGGTCGCCCTGCGCGGAGACGGTCACCTCGACCGCGCGGTCCGCCGAGCGCACCGTGCTCTCGGCGTGGGCGAGTTCGCCCTCCGCGCGGGCCACCGCGGCCTCGGTGGCCTCCAGTTCGGCCACCGCCTTGGCCAGCCGCTGCTCGATCGACTCGCTGCTCATCGGCCGATCACCGCCGGCGAACCGCCCTCGTCGGTGCCCCAGACGTCCTCGTCCTCGGTGAGCCACGCGTCCCGGGCGCGGTCGCCGCTCTCCGTGGAACGGCCGTTCTGGCCTGCGCCGTTGCCGCCGGGGCCGCCCACCGGGTAGGGGGCGCTGGACGTGGTGGGCCGGGTGTACACGACGTCCTCGTCCTCGTCCACGTTCGCCGCCCGGTTGGTCCGGCCGCGCCGGGTGGCGCCGTTGGACGGGTCGGTGAGGACGGCCCGGGTGCGCTCGCTGGTGCCGCCCTGGCCGCCGCCTCCGCCACCGCCCATACCGCCGCCGCCCATGCCTCCCATGCCGCCCATCCCCATCGGGTTGAGCGGGGTGCCGCTGGACGCGCTCTGCTCTGCGGTGGAGGCGCCGAGGGCGGCGGTGTCGAGGGAGTCGGAGCGCAGCGGGCCGCCGGTGTAGGGGGTGCTGTCGTAGTCGTCGTAGCCGCCGTCGAGGCTCGAATCCAGGCCGCCGGAGGACGAGTTGAGACTGCCGCCGCTGAGGCCGCCGCTGTTGAGCCCGCTCGTGTTCAGGCCGCTGGTGTCGAGGCTGTTGCCGTTGTTCAGGCCGCTCGTGTCGATGCCGCTGGTGTCGATGCCGTTGCCGTTGAGGCCGCTGGTGTCGATCGAGGACGAGGGGAGGTCGCTGCCGTCGATGTCGGTGGTGGTCGTGTGGCCCGACGGGTCGGTGGTGGTGAGCTGGCCCGTGTCCGGGTTGAGGGTCTGGGTGGAGCCGTCCGGGAACTTCGTGGTCAGCGTGCCGTTGTCGTTCAGCGTGGTGGTCGAGCCGTCCGGGTTGGTGAAGGAGTCGCCCGGGTTGAGATGCGTGGTGGTGACGTTGCCCGAGGGGTCGGTGACGGTGACCTGACCGGTGTCCGGGTTGAGCGTCTCGGTGGAGCCGTCCGGGAACTTCGTGGTCAGCGTGCCGTCGGAGTTGAGCTGGGCCGTCGAGCCGTCCGGGGTGGTGAAGGAGCCGTCGGTCGGGTTGAGCGTCGACGTGCTGACGGTGCCGTCCGGGTTCGTGGTGGTGACCTGGCCGGTGTCCGGGTTGAGGGTCTGGCTCGTGCCGTCCGGGAACTTGGTGGTGAGCGTGCCGTCGTCGTTGAGCGTGGTCGTCGAACCGTCCGGGTTGGTGATGGTGCTGCCCGGGTTGAGCTGCGAGACCGAGGTGGTGCCGTCCGGGTTCGTGGTGGTGACCAGGCCGGTCGACGGGTCGATGGTCTGGGTGGAGCCGTCCGGGAACGTCGTGGTGAGGCTGCCGTCGCCGTTGAGCTGGGTGCTGCCCCCGGTCGGGGAGTTGAGCGTGGTCGAGCCGTCCTTGGTGGGGTCGTTGCCGTTGTTCAGGAGTGACGGGCCGTTCAGCATGGTGCTGGCGAGGTTGCTCAGGTCGTTGCCGTTCGTACCGTCGCCGTTCAGCGGGTTGTCGGTGCTGAGGTTGTTGAGGTCGTCGAGCCCGCTGCCGACGTTGTTCAGGCTGTTGCCGAGATCGTCGTTCAGGTTGTTGAGGCTCGAGTTCAGGCCGTCGCCGATGTTGTTGAGGCTGTCGTTCAGGTTGGTGTTGAGGTTCGTGCCGAGGTTGTTGAGGCCGTCACCGAGGTTGTTGAGGTTGTCGTTCAGGCCGTCGTTCAGGTTGTTGAGGTTGTCCCCGAGGTTGTTGAGGTTGTCGTTCAGGTTGTCGTTGAGGTTGTTGAAGTTGTCGCCGAGGTTGTTGAGGTTGTCACCGAGGTTGTTCAGGTTCTCGTTGAGCTTGTCGTTGTTCTCCTTCGCCTCTTCCTCGGCGATCTCGTTCTCCTCCTTCTGGAGGACCTCGGAGAGCGTCTCGTTGTTCTTGTTCGTGACCTCGTTGGCGAAGGCGTCCTCGACGTCCGCCCAGGCGTTCTTCACATTGCTGAGCGCGTCGATGGACGGCTGCTTGAGCTTGGCGTCCGCGTGGTCCGACCAGCTCTTGACGGCGGCGTCGGCGATCTTCTGCCAGGTGGTGTGCTGGGTGAGGTCGCCGTACTCGGGGACGGACTGCTTGAAGTTGGCGTCCGTGGAGTAGCTGGTGGAGGTGGAGGTTCCGTACTGGCTGGTGGTGGTGGTCGACTTCGACAGCACGTGGTTGATGTTGTTGTTGATGACCCACTGGCTGATCTCGTCGAGGATCTTCTTCGCGTGGTAGTGCGGGTCGTGCTGGCCGTCCGACGCCCAGTCGTTCCACGCGGTCTGCAGATCGGTGATCGCCTGCTTCAGCGCCGTCTGCGCGGCGGCCAGCGCGTCGCTCAGCTTCGACTTCGGGGCGTAGCCGCCGAGGGTGGTGTTGGTCGGCGTGTAGTCACTGCCGCCCAACTGCGAGACGTAGCCGTTGTAGTTGGTCTTCAGCTCGTCCAGCAGATGCCAGAAGAGGCTGGCCGCCTTGCCCTTCCAGGCCGCCTGGTCCTCGCCGAGCGAGGTCATCCACTTGTCGACGATGTCCGAGTGGTCCTTGAAGAACTGCACCACCCGGTCGAAGGACTGGCCGGTGGTCTCGAAGGAGAGCATGTCGACGGCGTTGGCGTCGATGACCGACAGTCCGCTGTACTCGAATCCCTGGGTCGAGTACGGCGACGCCAGGATGTGGTCGAGGACCAGCTTGCTGCCCGAGATGTACTGCGCCATCGGCCCCGAGTCCCACTGGACGTGCGAGTACGAGCCCTCGAAGGCGCCGCCGCCGGTGACCTCGCCGCCGCTCCAGAGCGTGGCGCGGCCGCTCCCGTCGACGGTGACGCCGATCATCACGATCCGGGCCTTCTTCATCGACACGCTGTTGTGCGCGCCGTCCCCGCCGGCGTCGTAGAAGGCCAGGTCGTAGTCCTCGCCCTTGTTGACCTGCCAGCCGCCGATCGCCGAGTAGTCGGCCGCGGTCACCGACCTCATGCTCATGCCCTGGATGTCCATCCGGAACAGCTTGAGGTTGCCGAAGTCGTCGTTCGACGAGCTGCTCAGCTTGTCGAACAGCGTGGACCGGGCCGGGAGCGTGTAGCCGGTGAAGTCGGTGACGGCCTGGGCGAAGTAGTCGTCCGGGTCGTAGTTGGCGGTCCCGGTGGTGGTTTCGGCCATGGGGCGGACTCCGCTGCGAAGGAGGAGGGGGACTGGGCGGGGGGTTCCGGGGGACGGGGCCCGGGGCCCGGCGGGAGCCGGCGGGCCGCGGACCCGGCCTCAGGAGGTCTTCGAGTCGCTGCCGCTCATGTCGCCGTCGACGGTGTCGAAGATGTCCAGCAGCTTCTCGCCGTCGATCGAGTCGAGACTGTCGCCCTGTGTCTTCAGCAGGGTGGTGATGGTCTCGTCCAGGGCGTCGTCGATGTCGTCGAAGAGCGTCTTCTGACCGGTGAGGATCTTGTCCAGCGCGGTCGCCTGCGTCTTGAGCGCCTCCACCAGCGTGGACCCGCCGACCGGGTCCGAGCTGTCGCCGCCGTTCATCAGGCCGATGCGCAGGATCTTGGCGAGGCCCTGGGCGGAGCCGGCGCCGGTCTCGGCGATCAGGTTCTTCAGGGACCGGACGCCCGCGTTGTCCTTGCGGATGTTCACCAGATCGGTGATGAAGTCCGCGACGTCGGTGTTCTTGAAGTTCTTCAGCGCGGTCGAGTCGAGGTGGGTCAGATCTGCCATGGGTGCCTCCGCGGGCGGAACGCGCCGACCCTGGCGTACGGCGCGGCGACGGAACGGGAAGGAGCCTGGACCGCACCGACCGCGAGGGGACCGGTCGGTGCGGTGGGGGCCGGCCGGCTCAGCGGCCGATGGTGACCTCGGACCACATCTGGCTGAGCGAGTTCTCGCTGTACTTGTAGCTGCTGGAGATCTCGTTGAGGAGCTGCGAGTGCGAGGTGAGCAGCGTCTCCATGTTCTGCACCGCGCCGTCCCAGGCCGCCTGCTTCTGGCGGTAGGTGTCGGCGTCGTTTCCGTACCAGGTCTTGGACAGCTCGCTGAGCTCCGCCTCGAGGTTGGACAGCGTCTGGGCGATCGCCTTGGTCTGCGCCACCATGTCGTCCGCGGCGTTCGACATGTGGTTGTAGCTGACGTAGATGACACCGTCGGACAGGTTGTCTGCCACAGCTTGCCTCTCTAACGCGATGAGTCTTGCGCGATGGGGGGATCGGACGTGACGCGAGGTCAGCCGGCGAGCTGGTCGAAGGCCGACTGCGCCGCGTTGTACGCCTGGTTGATGGAGTCGTTCGAGGAACCCTGGGTCTTGTTGTGTTCCACGAGGCTCTGGTTCAGCCGGTCGATGACGTCCTCGAGGTTCTTGAGGATGACGTTGCACTGGCCGTCCCACTGCGCGAGGAGCTGGCCGTACTGGCCGCCGTCGCTGCCCTGGTAGCCGCTGCCCAGGGTGGAACGGGTGCTGTCGACGTCCTGACGGATCTTCACGATGCCGCTGAAGGCGCTCTCCAGGGCCTGGATTCCGTTCCGGGTCGAACCTTCGCTTGACTGCTGGCCATCTCCAGCCATCGTCCCACCTTTCGTAAGTCGATCTGATGTACAGGTGCAACTGAGCCTAGATTGGCGGAAGTTGCGCTGACAACGAACTGAGGAAGATCTGAGCTTGCGTACCGCTTCCGTTCAGATGCTTTTACCGGTAAGCAACTTGACCGGAACACGCGGTTCCATGGTCGCCGGTTCTGGAGTGAATCCAGTTTGGCGTGAACACGATCTCCATCGGCGTGAATCCGTCAGTTCCCGGCCCCCGAGGCCGAGTTGAGGGAACCGCCCGCCGGGAGCTGTCCGGGTACCGCGGGAAGTCCGGCCGCGATGCCGGACCGTCCGCCGGCCCCGGCACCGGCCCCCGTGCCGCACTGCGCCGCCGCGCCGCCCGCGCCTCCGCCCACCGAGCCGGAGTCCGACGCCGCCGCCCGGGCGCTGAGTTCGGGCCCGGTCGGCAGCATCGACAGCAGGGTGGACGGCACCTTCACCGGCGTGGCCCCGCCGTAGCCGAGCGCCGCGAGGGCGTTCGCGTCCGGGATGCGGTACTTCACGCCGTCGTCACCGACCAGGAAGGTGGTGTCGCCGACGGTCTCACCGGCCGCGCCCAACGCCCGTACCAGCGCGCCGTGTCCGGGCCGCGCCACCACCCGGTCCACGTTCACGCAGGCCGCGGTCAGCGCCGTCGGGTCCGCCTGGGCCTCGGGGTACAGCGCGGTCTCCGCGACCCGTACCGAGGTCACCCGCACCTGTCCGTCGGCCGGGTCGACCTGGGCGCACACCGACTGCCCCGCCGCCAGCGCCAGCGCGCTCGGCGGGGTGTCCGGCAGCCCGGCGACCGACGGGTCGGTGCCGGCCGAGCCCGGTGCCTGGTGGGCGCGCAGGTCGGACACGTCGATGGTGACGACGTTCGGCGCCCCTCCGTCGTAGGCCTTCTTGCGGGTGTCCGGATCGCCGAGCAGCAGCGCGGACTGGGTGTCCGTGACCGGGTGCAGGCCGTCCTTCTGGAGGAGGTACTCCTGGTTGCCGGAGCCCGCGACCACGCGGAACACCTGGCCGATCCGGGTGGCCCTGCCGCCCAGTTCGGGCCCGGTGGTGCCGCGGCCGTCCACCTTCGGGGTGGCCAGGTCGGGGCCGGTCACCAGGGCGTCCAGGAAGGCCGCCGAGACCGGGCGCGGTGTCACTGGCGCGTAGCCGAGGGACTCCGCGGCGCCCGAGTCCTCGTCCAGCTCCAGGCGGCTGCCCTGCCACACCAAGTAGGTGTGTTTGTCAGGGCCCTTGACCACCAGCGCCGACTTCGCGCCGACCGGGTCCGTCGCCACCGGGGCACCCGGCACGAGGGTCGTCTGGAGGCCGGAGCCGGTCGAGCAGACCTCCCACGGCGAGGACTCCAGGTCGCCGGTGCCCGGTACGGAGTCGGGGGCGCCGGTGATCCCGACCGGCCGGCCGACCGGGGTGCCCGCGAGCGACTTCGAGCCGACCGACGTGGTCTTCAGGTCGGCGCCGCCGATCAGCACGGCCGAGGCGTAGTTGCGCACCGGGCGCAGCCTGCCGTCGGCGTACAGGTAGCGGGCGCCGGTGTCCTTGTTGACGATCAGGGTGTCGCCCGTGCGCCAGGCGTCGTTGCCGCCGGGCCTGAGCAGCCCGAACACCAGCGCCCCGGCGCAGAACAGCACGCCGACGATCAGGCCGACCAGCGCGCCCCGGCTGGTACGGCCCAGCGGGCTCTCCGGTGCGTCCGGGTCGGCCAGCAGCATGCCCGAGGTCAGACGGCCCATCATGAACGTGTGCGCTTGCACCTGGTCGCGCTTCGACCGCACGCTTTCCTCCTGGCTCGGTCGTTCGTGTTCTGGTTCGCTCGGCCCTGGCGGGCGGTCAGCCGAACATGCCGCGGAGGGTGCCGAAGACGCCCAGCAGCCACAGGGTCAGCGGCAGCAGGGCGATCGCCAGCAGGGAGTGCAGGATCTCCGCCGCGCGCCCCCAGTACGGGACCAGGCGCCGTCCCGGTACGGTCCACACCGCGACCGTGAGCGTCCCCGCCACCGCGAGCAGGCCCGCGACCAGCAGCGTCCGCTCGGTGCCGGACAGCCGCAGCCCCCAGCCGAACGCGAGCAGCAGCAGGCCCCAGGCGCCCGGCAGCACCAGCACGAGCCGCTGCGCGGTGTTCACCAGGCCCCGGCCGTGCAGGAGCAGCAGCAGCGACAGGACCAGCGCGACCAGCAGCGCGGGGAGGCTGGGGCGGCGGGCCAGGGCCACCAGGCAGGCCGACGAGAGGACTCCCGTCGCGCCGTAGAGCGCGGTCATCCACTCGCCGGCGAGCTCGGTGCGTACGGCGACGTCGTTGCCCCGGTAGGGCTCGATGCCCTCCTGGAGCTGTTGCGCGTTGGTGGGCAGCGCGGGCATCCGCATCCCGGCGAACTTGAACGACAGCGAGGGCACCAGACCGCCGAGCAGCACGGTGAGCGAGGCGACGACACCGGCCGCGGCCGCCACCCGCACGTCGAACACCGTCATCAGCACACCGCCCACCGCCGTGGCGAGCGCCACCAGCGCCGACGCCAGGAACAGCGGAGTGCGGGCCGCGGAGGCCGCGAGGGCGAGGACCGCGCCGCCCGCCCAGGCCGCCGCCGCCCCCAACAGCCGTGCCCCCAGCACCTGGTGGGCCTGCGGACCGCTCAGCTCACCGCCCGGCACCAGCCAGCCCGCGAGCGCGAGCGCCGGTGACGCGAGCAGGCCCAGGATCACGCCGGTCGCCGGATCGTCCACGGCCCGACTCGCCGACGCGGCCCCGGCCAGCAGCAGCAGACCGGTGCCTACGGCGGTCGCCGCGCGCAGCGACGCCGGGGCGCCCGGCAGCGCCAGCAGGACAAGACCCGCCAGCACCGCCACCGCGAGCAGGCCGCGCAGCAGGCGCCGGGCCGCCTCGGGGCTCCAGCCGTGCAGCCGGTCCCGGGTGACCGCGGCGATGCCGTCGACCAGGTCGTCGAGCCGTACCTCGGGCAACGCCTCGGTGCGCGGCCTCAGATGGAGCGCCTCGCCGTCGGTCAGCCCGAGGGAGGCGAGCGTCGCCTCGTCGTCGAGCGGCCGGCCGCCGAGGCGCTGGAGTACCCAGCCGTCGTGTTCGAGACCGGTCTCCTCGGCCTCCTCCCCCGCGTACCGCAGCACGGTGGGCAGCAGGTCGGCGACCGGCACGTCGGACGGCACGGCGAGGTCGATGGTGCGGGCCGGAGCGCGCACGGTCAGATGGCACAGGCCGGTCACGGAAGTGTCGGTCATTCCGGGGCTCACGTCTCCTGGACATCGAAACGGGGGCACGCGGCGCGGCGTGCGGGGTGGGGGGAACCGAGGGAAACACGGTGCCGGTGAAGCGGGGGGTGACATGGACGTACAGAGTTGACGGGGTGCACACTACTGACACTCCCTACGACGCGTGTCAACGGGAGCCCCCACCAACGGTGTTGACAGCGTCCTCCACCGTGCCAGTGCCGAGGCCCGTTCCGGTGCATGCCCCCACATGCCGCCACGGTGCGTGAAGTCCGTTAGGAGCCCCAAGCGTTGAGCGTGGTCCTGTTCCGTCGTCCTGCCCGCCGTCGCGGACCCGACATGCCCGCAGGCGAGTTGGTCCTCCAGGAACCGCCGACCCTCATGGAGACCGTCCCGGACACGTCCGCGGTGTGGACGTATCTGCCGATGGCCATGATGTCGGTCTCGATGATGATGCTGTTCCTGCGGTCGGGCGGCCAGTCCAGCGGTGTCTTCATGTACATCGCGCTCGGCATGATGGTGATGGCCGCAGGCGCGATGATGATCGGCCAGGTCATGCGCAAGGCCGGCGACCGCAAGCAGCGGCTGCGCGGTGAACGCCGCGACTATCTGCGCTACTTGGCGCAAAGTCGGCGTACGGTGCAACGTGCCGTGGTCGAGCAGCAGCTCGCGCTGGCCTGGCGTCATCCCGAACCCCGGGTGCTGCGCACGATGGTCCGCACGACGCGGCTGTGGGAGCGCCGGGTCAAGGACGAGGACTTCGGCGAGGTGCGGATAGCGGTCGGCGACCAGCAGCTCGCGATGCGGCTGACTCCCGTGTCCAGCAAGCCGGTTGAGGACCTGGAACCGCTGTGCGCGCACGCGCTGCGCCGCTTCATCCGCGCCTACAGCACCGTTCCCGGCCAGCCGATCGCGCTGTATCTGCGGTCCTGGTCACGGGTGTTGGTGCACGGCGACCACGACGCCGCGCGCGGGATGCTGCGCGCCGCGCTGGCCCAACTCGCCCTGTTCCACCCGCCGGAGGAGCTGTGGATCGCGGTCTGCGCCGGTGACGAGGTACGGGCCGAATGGGAGTGGGTGAAGTGGCTGCCCCACAACCAGCACCCCCAGGAGACCGACGGCGCCGGTCCGTTGCGCATGGTGGCCTCCGCCTTCACCGACCTGGAGGACCAGCTCGGCAGCGAGTTCTCCGAACGGCCCGCGTTCGACCCCGACGCCGTGCCCGGCCGTGACGAGCCGCTGGTGGTCGTCATCGTGGACGGCGCGAGCATCCCGGCGGGACACCGCTTCGACGGCCCCGGTTTCCGCAACGCCGTCGTCCTGGACCTCTCCGACAGCCTCACCTGGCGCCCCGGCCGCACCACCCTGCGCCTCGACGTCGCCCCGGACTCGGTCTCCCTGGTCCGCACCGACCGCAGCCGCAAGGAACAGGCCACGGTGCTGGGCCGCCCCGACCGGGTGGGTCCGGTCGCCGCCGAGGCGCTGGCCCGGCTGATCGCGCCGTACCGGATGACTCTCTCCTCCGACGCGGTCGAACCCCTCTCGAACGACACCGAGTTGACGACCCTGCTGGGCATCGCCGACCTGCACCGGCTCGACCCCGACACGATCTGGCGGCGGCACACCGGCTCGGCCCGGCTGCGCGTCCCGGTCGCCGTCGGCGCCGACGGTCGGCCGGTCGAGCTGGACATCAAGGAGTCCGCGCAGGGCGGCATGGGCCCGCACGGCATGCTGATCGGCGCGACCGGTTCCGGCAAGTCCGAGCTACTGCGCACCCTGGTCCTCGGTCTCGCGCTGACGAACTCCTCCGAAACACTCAACTTCGTCCTGGTGGACTTCAAGGGCGGCGCGACCTTCCTCGGCCTGGACGAACTCCCGCACACCTCCGCCGTCATCACCAACCTCGCCGACGAGGCCGCCCTGGTGGAGCGCATGCAGGACGCGCTGCACGGTGAACTCATCCGCCGCCAGGAGCTGTTGAGGTCGGCGGGCAACTACACGTCGGCCCTGGAGTACGAGAAGGCGCGGGCCGGCGGCGCCGATCTCGCCCCGATGCCCAGCCTGTTCGTCGTCGTCGACGAGTTCAGCGAACTCCTCGCCTCGCACCGGGAGTTCATGGAGCTGTTCGTGATGATCGGCCGCCTCGGCCGGTCGCTCGGCGTGCATCTGCTGCTGGCCTCGCAGCGCCTGGACGAGGGCAGGATGCACCAGCTGGAGTCGCACCTCTCCTACCGGATCGGTCTGCGCACCTTCTCCGCGATGGAGTCCCGGGGTGTCCTCGGTGTCCCCGACGCCTACGAACTCCCGTCCCAGCCCGGCAGCGGCTACCTCAAGTCCGGCATCGAGGCGCTCACCCGCTTCCGCGCCGCGTACGTCTCCGGCCCCTACCGCAGGCGCGGCGGCGCGGTCGCGCAGGCCCGGGTGGCCACGCAGGTGGTGCCCTGGTCGACGGGTTACATCGTGCCGCGTGCTCCGGCGCCGGCCGCGATCGCCGCCCCGGAACCCGAGGCGGAGGAGAGCACCGAGAGCCTGCTCGCGGTGGCCCTGGACCGGCTGCGCGACTCCGGGCCGCCCGCACACCGGGTGTGGCTGCCGCCGCTGGACACCGCGTCCCCGCTGGACGTCCTGCTCGGCGGTCTGGCCGAGGACCCGGACCGCGGTCTGAACGCGTCCCGCTGGATCGGCGCCGGAAAGCTCCGGGTCCCGGTCGGCCTGGTCGACAAGCCCTTCGACCAGCGCCGCGACCCGCTCGTGGTGGACCTCGCCGGAGCCGGCGGCCATGTCGCCGTCGCGGGCGGTTCACAGAGCGGCAAGTCAACCGTCCTGCGCAGCCTCATCATGGCGCTCGCGCTCACCCACACCCCGCGCGAAGTCCAGTTCTACTGCCTGGACTTCGGCGGCGGCACGCTCTCCCAGCTCACCGGACTGCCGCACGTCGGCGGGGTCGCGGCCCGCCTCGACACCGAGCGGATCAGCCGTACGGTCGCCGAGGTCACCGCCGTCCTCACCCAGCGCGAGCAGTTCTTCCTGGACAACGGCATCGACTCGATGTCGACGTACCGGCGCCGCCGGGCGGCCGGGGAGTTCCCCGACGAACCGCACGGCGACATCTTCCTGGTGATCGACGGCTGGTCGGCGGTACGGCAGAACTTCGACCAGTTCATCCCCACGTTCAACCAGATCGCCACCAGCGGCCTCAACTACGGCATCCACCTGATCGTCGCGACCGCCCGCTGGCTGGAACTCACCGCCCCCGTCCGCGACCAGTCCGCGACCCGCCTCGAACTCCGGCTCGGCGACACGATGGACTCCGTCGTGGACATCCGCAAGGCAAGCGCGGTACCGCAGATCCCAGGCCGAGGCCTGACGGTGGAGACGAAACTCCACTTCCTCTCGGCGCTACCACGCGGCGACGGCTCAACCGACCCCGAAACCCTCTCCGAGGGCGTAGCGGACCTGGTCGACAGGATCGCCTCGGCCTGGCACGGCCCCCGCGCCCCCCAGGTCCGGATGCTCCCGCACCGACTCCCCGCCGCCGAACTCCCCGAGCCCCAACTCGGCGACGGCGTCAGCCTCAAGATCGCGCTCGGCCAGGACGAGGAGACCCTCGGCACGGTCTGGCACGACTTCTCCCGCACCCCGCACCTGGTGGCCGTAGGCGACACGGAGAGCGGCAAGACCAACCTCCTCCGGCTGGTCGCGGACTCGGTCGTCGCCCGCTACACCCCGGCCGAGGCCCGCATCCTGGTCGTCGACTACCGCCGCGGCCTGGTGGACGCGGTCCCCGAGGAGTACCGCCTGGGCCACGCGGTAGCCCTGGAGGCCCTCAAACAACTGGTGGGCGGCTCGGCAAAGGCGTTGCGCACCCGCGTCCCGGGCCAGGAGATCACCCCGGCCCGGATGCGCCAGGCCGACTGGTGGACGGGCCCGCGCCTGTTCGTCCTGGTCGACGACTACGACATGGTCGGCGGCGGCACGGTCATGGACCACCCCTTCGCCCCGCTCTTCGAACACCTCGCCCTGGGCCACGAGTTGGGCCTGCACGTGGTGGTGGCCCGCTCGGCGACGGGCGCGGGCCGCGGCCTGAACGACCAGCTCCTGCGCCGCATGGACGAGGTCAACACCCCGGGCATCCTGATGTCCTGCTCCCCCTCGGAGGGCTACGTCTTCGGCAACGTAAAGCCCCGCGTCCTCCCCCCGGGCCGAGCCCTCCACATCGTCCGCCGCAAGCCGTCCCTCATCCAGACGGCACTGGCGGCGGGGGCGACGGAGGAGTAGCCAACTGGGCGTTGCGGTACGGCTCCTGGGGCGGGGTGACTCGTCCCGGGGGCCGTAGTGGGTTGGGGCGTAGGGCATGCGCATGCGCGTCGAGCTGGGTGCCAGACCTGGGCCCGTCCAGCGCCGGTGGCTTCTTCAGCGAATCCGCCCTGAGCTACAAAACGACCCTCAGCCCCAACCCCCCAGGGGCGCGGGGAACTGCGCGACCAGCCCCCACCGGCCCGCACCCGACCACCAAAGCCACCCCGAACCTCGAAACCACCTCAAGCCCCACCCCCCAGGGGCGCGGGGAACTGCGCGACCAGCCCCCACCGGCCCGCAGATGCCCACTGACCGGCTCGGCACCGCCAAAGGCCTCAGCCTTCGAGGGACGTGCCCACACCCGCCGAGACCGCCGGTTCCACGGCAACCGTGTCCCCCGCACCCTCCGTCCGGACAGACGGCTTCCACCCCAAGCGCCGCCCCCGAGGCAGGATCAACCCCAGCCACACCACCGCGACGATCACGGCAAGCCCCGCCGACGCGGGCCACAACGCCCGCCGCAACGGCCCGGCCGCCTTGTCGGCAGGCAGGTGGACCGGGGTACCGGCGTCGCCCCGGGACGGCGCGGCCGCGCTGCCGGTCAGGACCGAGGTGACCGCCGCGTACGGGTCGAGGCGGGGCACGTCGGCCGGATAGGCGGAGCTGCGGAGCAGCGTCGCGGTCTGGGCGGCCGTCAGGTCCGGATGGACGGAGCGCACCAGCGCCGCCGCCCCCGCCACGAAACCGGCGGCCAGGGACGCGCCCGAGCCGATGTAGTGGCCGGCCTTCTTCGGGCCGATACCGACAACTCCGTCTCCAGGGGCGGCAATTGCCGCGCTGGACGTCGTGTACGCGCCGGTCGGCCGCTTACCGGAGACGTCGACGTCGAGGACGGAGAGCACACCGTCGTCGGCGGCCGGATAGTAGTCGCGGGCGGGCGGACTCTCCGTCGACGACCCCGCGGTCGACGGCGCGTCCGGCACGGCCGCCGCGACCACCAGCACGTCCTTCTTCGCGGCGAGCGCGACCGCCGACCGCAGCGCGGCGGTGTCACCGGCGAGCGCCGCCGACACGGTCACCACCTTGGCCCCGCCGTCCACGGCGGCCCGGATCCCGTCCGCGACCTGGCCCGCGGTGACCTTCCCCCGCGCGTCACTCCCCCGCACCGCGAGAATCCGCGCCTGCTGCGCCACCCCCGCGAACCGCACCCCGTCCGCTACGGCCGCGCCGACCAGCCCGGCCACAAAGGTGCCGTGTCCCACACAGTCGGTCCCGGCGTCGCCGACCGCGGTGACCCGCCCCTTCAGCGCGGGCGCGGAGGACGAGACCCCGGTGTCGACCACGCCGACCGTCACCCCGGTGCCCGACGCGAACGGCCAGGTGCGGCTGAGCTGGAGCGAGACCTGCTCCCAGGGCACGTCGGTGGCGCGCCGGTCCGAGCCCGTCGCACAGTCCGCGTCGGCGTCCAACTGCGAGGCCAGCACGGGCAGTTGGACCGTACTTCCCGCAGCCGACGCGGACCCGGCGCCGCTCGCGCTCGCGGCGCCCGTCAGCAGCAGTGCCAGACCGGCGGCGACGGCCTTGCCGTGTGTCGTCGTCATGCCCGGGCCGCCCCACTGGAGGTGGGAGACGCGGCCGTCGGGTCGGCGAGGTCCTCCGGGAGGAGCAGCCGCAGGTCGTCGAGGCTGGGGACGGCCAGTCTGCTGAGCCGGCCCGCCTGTCGGGTCATCATCCGCTCCAGGATCTGCCGGGCGGTGCGCGCGTTGCCGAACGACCGGTCGCGGGGCAGCGAGTCGAAGTACTGCCGCAGAACCGGTCCCAGCCCGGCCGCGCACTCGTACCCGAGCTGTACGGCGTGCTCGCGCACGATGGTGACCAGCTCGTCCGAGGAGTAGTCGGCGAACTCGACCCGGCGCGAGAAGCGGGAGGACAGACCCGGGTTGGAGGCGAGGAACGTCTCCATCTCCTGGGTGTAGCCGGCGACGATGACGACCACCTTGTCGCGGTGGTCCTCCATCAGCTTCAGCAGGGTGTCCACGGCCTCCCGGCCGAAGTCGGAGCCGGACGCCTCACGCGGGGTGAGGGTGTACGCCTCGTCGACGAACAGCACACCGCCCAGGGCCCGTTCGAAGACCTCGCGGGTCAACTGCGCGGTGTGGCCCACGTATCGGCCGACAAGGTCGGCGCGGGACACCTCGACGAGCTGGCCGCGTGGCAACACGCCCAGGGAGGCGAGGAGTTCGCCGTAGAGGCGGGCCACGGTGGTCTTGCCGGTGCCGGGCGGGCCGGTGAAGACGAGGTGGTGGCTGAGGCGCGGCACGGGGAGTCCGGCGGCCTCGCGCTGCTTGGCCGTGGACACCAGGTTGACGAGGTCGGTGACGTCCCGCTTGACCGCGTGCAGTCCGACCAGCGCGTCCAGCCTGCTGAGCGCGTCGTCGCCGGGGTCGACCGCGTTCGGTCCGTCGGCGGCGGTGCGGGCCGCCTCCTCGCTGATGTCCTGCGGCAGCAGCAGCGAGAGGTCCTGCTCGGTGACGTCGGTGAGTGCCGAGAGCCGTACGGCCTGGCGGTCCACCATCTCCTCGAACACCTGCCGTGCGGCACGGCCGTTGCCGAAACCGGCGTCCTTGGGTATGCGTTCGAAGTGCACGGCGAGGGCGTGCCGGGTCTCGTCGGCGAGTGCGTACTGGTGGCGTACGCACATGCTCTCCATGATCTCGACCAGCTCCGGCACCGAGTAGTTCTCGAACTCGACGGTGCGTGAGAAGCGGGACGCCAGACCGGGGTTGGAGCCGAGGAAGCTGCGCATCTCGTCGGAGTAGCCCGCCGCGACGACGACCACGTCCTCGCGGTGGTCCTCCATCAGCTTCAGCAGGGTGTCGACGGCCTCGCGCCCGAAGTCGGCCCCGGAACCACGGGAGTCGGAGGTGAGGGTGTACGCCTCGTCGACGAACAGGACGCCGCCCAGGGCCCGTTCGAAGGCCTCGGTGGTCTTGATGGCCGTACCGCCGATGACCTGGGCCACGAGGTCGGCGCGGGAGACCTCGACGAGGTGGCCGGAGCGCAGGGCGCCCAGCTCGGCGAGGATCGTGCCGTAGAGCCGGGCGACGGTCGTCTTACCGGTACCGGGCGGGCCCGCGAAGACCAGGTGACGGCTCATCGGCGGTGCGGACATGCCGAGTTGGGCGCGGCGGGCGGCGAGCTGGGTGAGGTTGACGAGGGTGCGGACCTGTTCCTTGACGTTGTCGAGGCCGATGAGGCCCTCCAGCGCGGCCATCGGTCCGTCGGGGCGGCCGGGGCCGTCCGAGGCGGAGACGGTGCCCGCCGGGTCGGTGCCCTCGGCCTCGCCGAAACCCCAGGCGTCGCGGGACTCGTTGCCCGTGCTGGTGAGGTTCTCCACCGCGAGCCGGCCGCCCGCCTTGGCCTGGACGAGGCCGCCGCCCTTGTTGTCGCGGACGGTGCAGCCCACCACCGACACCGGCGCCTCGGACTCGACGCGGATGCCGTCGCGGTCGTTGCCCGCGGCCTCGCAGCCGTTCAGGGAGGCCCGGCCGCCGTCGCGGACCAGGAAGCCGTGCTCGGCGGACGCGGCGGTCCGCACCCGGTTGGCCGTCAACTCGCCGCCGGTGTCCACGAGTACACCGCAGCCGCCGGCCGAGACCAGCTCGCCGTCCCGGAGCGCGGCCGTACCTTCGCCGCCGATCTCCAGACCGGCGCCGCCGGGGTTGTTCACCTTGAGTCCGGCGAGATAGACGTTGCCGCCCGCCGCGACCTCCGCGCCCGCGCCGCCCGGTGCCTCCACCGTGCAGTCCTCGACCCGGCCGCGCCCGCCGTCGCGCACGGAGACCCCGGAGCCGCCCGCGCCGGTGATCCGGGCGCGCCGCACCAGCGGGTTGGCGTTGCCGCGGATCACCACACCGGTGCCCTTGACGTCGATGATCTCCACGCGCTCCAGCTCGGCCGCCGCGTCCTCTTCGAGCAGGACGCCGTCGCTCTCGCCGTCGCGGACGGTCAGGGAGGTGAGCGTGGGCGAGGAGGCACCGGCCACCCGCAGCGCCGCCATCTGGGCGCCGGTCAGCCAGCAGTCCTCGTACGTGCCGCGCGAACGGTCCGTCACCAGCAGGCCGTTGCCCGTGGTGCGGGCGGTGCGGCAGCGGCGCAGCACCGGGTCGGAGCCGTGCGAGACGATGATGCCGGGCCCGCTGCTGCCGGTGACCCGCACCTCCTCCAGCTCGCAGCGGGCGGTGCTGGTGATGTGCACACCGATCGAGGTGTCGCGAACCACGGTCCGCAGCACCCGTATCGCGCTGCGCTCCTCAAGTGCCAGCGAGGGCTTGTCCGTTGAGGCGAGGTCGCAGTCCTCCACGGAGCCCTGCGCGTCGCCGTTGGCGAGCACGCCGTTGCCGCGCGCGTCGCGTACGGTGCAGCCGCGCAGGGTGGCCCGGCCGCGCTCGCCGATCACCACCCCGCTGGTGCCGAAGTGTTCGAGGGTGCAGGACTCCAGCGAACTCTCCGTGGACGAGGTGACGACGACACCGGCGCCGGTGCGGTTCGACACCCGGCACTCGCGCATCGCCAACGAGCCGGAGTTGCGCGCCAGTACGGTCGTCCACGAGGCGCCGGACAGATCACAGCCCTGCATCGCGACCTGCCCGTGCGAGGCGTCCACGGCCGGGTGTTCCTCGTCGTGGCCCTGGACCACGAGGTCGGTCAGCATCACCGCGTCGACGCGCAGCGAGATCACGGTGCCCTTGCGCGGGGCCAACCGGACGGTGCCGCGCGCCTGTTCGGCGACGATGGTGACCCGGGTGGTGACGACGAGGTTCTCCTCGTACGTCCCCGGGCGCACACTCAGCACCGCGCCTCCGCGCGCCCTCGCCAGGGCCTCTCCGATCGTCCGGGCGTCCCCGGTGCCCTCCGGACAGACCGTCAGTACCTGGCGCACTCAGCTGACCTCCTCGTGTCGGCACCTGTCGGTTGCGGCAACCCCATCATGCCGTCCCCGCACGCGCGTTCCCACTCCGGTCCGGAAAGCGGAACGTTCGCGGCGGGTGCGCGCGGTGCGGCACAACAGTGCCGTACGGCGAATTATGGGCTGTTGCGCAACAGCCGTACCAGCACCGGGGCTTGTGCGTGACGATTGTTAACTCCGGTGAAAGGAACCGCTGTTGGCGCATGCGCGTGAAAGGACGTGAATAGGATTGCGCACACAGGCGTACGACGAACTGCTGGGCGAATGAGAGCGGACAGGGCGGATGACAGACCGAACCGGACCGGCCGCACGGAAAACGGCGGCAGAGAACTCTGTGACGGGCGCCACGGCCGAGGAAGCGACGGCGGCGACCTCGGCGGTCAGTGAATCAGCGGCGGCGAGCACGGCGGGCGAGGCGCCCAAGTCCCGTTCAGGGGAAGCCGGTTCGCCCGGGTCCCTCTCCGCTGAGGCCGTCGCGGCGGCACTCTCGGCGGAGCCGGTGGCGGCGGAGCCGAGCCGTCCCGCGACCCCGTCGGCGGAGGCCGAGGCGCTCGCCAGCAGCCGTACAGCAGAAGAACTTTCGGGGTCGGCCGGCCCGGCATCCGCTGCCGCCGCCCGGTCGGCGCGTCAGGAGGCGGAGGCCGAGGCGCCCGCCGGGGCGCTGGCCGTGAGCGTGCCCGAGGGCGACGGACCGACCCCCGGTGACACGGCTGCCGCGTCCGTCGGCCGCCCGGGCCGCCCGCTGCTGGCCGGCGCGGCCGTGCTCGGCGCGCTGCTGATCGCCGTACCGGGGCTGCTGATGAACCGGGACCGGACGCCGGAGAACCACGACCGGGTGGTGGCCGACCAGGCGGGCACGATCCTCGGCGACGGCGCGGCGACGCAGGGCGCCGGGGCGTACGCCTCGGGCACCCCGACCGCTCCCACCGGACACGCCACGCCGAAGACCGCCGCACCGCACAAGACCTCGTCGCACAAGCCGACCGTCGCGCAGCCGGTGAGCGAGCCGACGGCGGTCAAGAAGACCAAGAAGCCGGCGGCGAAGGCGACGAAGAAGTCCACGACGAGCAAGTCCGGGACGAAGTCGAGTTCCACCACCACGTCCACCAGCAAGTCCAGCTATCCGTCGGACGTCCTCATCACGGCCACCCGGGTGCTGAAGGCGGGCCAGTCCATCAACGCGAACAAGGCCCGGCTGCGCATGCAGACCGACGGCAACTTCGTGCTCTACGACGAGAACAACAAGGCCCGTTGGGCCACCATGACCTTCGGCTCGAACTTCCACGCGGTGTTCCAGGCGGACGGCAACCTCGTCGTCTACACCTCCGACAACCGCGCCGTCTGGGCCAGCCAGACCCAGGGCCACAACGGCTCGATCCTCCGCCTCCAGGGCGACGGCAACATGGTCATCTACTCGGGCGGCTCGACCGCGATCTGGGCCAGCAACACCCAGCACTGAACGAGCTGAACTCCCTCCGGCCCGGCCCCACTTGAGGGCCGGGCCGGAGCCATGGAGGTCAGCTCTCGGTGAGGGTGATGTCCTGCTGCCGCACCGCGTGGAAGCGGGGCAGCGGGAGGCCGGAACCGGCGGAGAGTTCCATCACGGTGGCCTCGACCCGGGCCGCGCCGGGAGCGACCGGGTGGGACGGCTTGCCGGAGTTCACCCAGCTGTGCTCCATGCCGTCGCAGACCGCGCGGGTGCCGCCGATGCCGTGCCGGACCGAGGGGTCGCCCTGGGAGACGGAGGAACTGACGTACGCCGGGCCCGAGTTGCCGAGACAGCGGTAGGTGCCGGAGAGGGTGACGGTGCCGTCCGGGGCGATGCTGCCCGTGGGGTCGACCGTCACCGTCTCGTAGGAGTCGGCGGTCGCGGCGGGGGCGGCGGCCAGCAGGAGCAGCGCGGCACCGGCCGCCGTACCGAGGACGGAACGCAGGGACATGGGAGTACCTCCTGGAGTTGGGGCCTCCACTGGTACCGGGCGACGGCCCCGACTCCCGTGACCCTCACTCCTTCGGTGGCGAGTCCGCACCGTGCGTCACGATCGTCACTCCTTAGATGCCGGCTCCGCACCGGGCGTCGTGGAACCGTCCGAGTGTTGTCCGCGTGTTGTCACGCTTCACAGCGGGCTGTTCCGATGAGTTCGCGCCGGGAGGATGGTCTGTATATGCGATGCGGGCGGTGACGGAGCCGCCGGAACGGATCGCATCCGACGTGGAGGTACGCCATGTGTTCCCACCAGCCCTCGTGCCCCGTGACCGACACCGTCGCCGAGGCCCCGCACATCGTCTCCGCCCACCCCGAGCAGGGCTGGACGCTGCTGTGCGACGGCGCGATCGTCTTCGACGACACGGGCGCCGTTCTCCCCGACGGCCGGATCGTCGCCCCGCACCGGGTACCGGCGGACCAACTCGCCGTCGCCGCCTGACCGTTCCGGTCTCCCGCACCACAGCGCCACCTCCCTCGCGGTGACCCTCGCACCGCGGAGGCTCAGCTTGCGCACCCGAGGTGACCAGCAGCGATGCCGTCGGCCTAAGATGATCAACGTGTCCGACCAGCATGCTCCACGGTCTCTCATCGTCACGCTCTACGGCGCGTACGGCCGCTTCGTGCCCGGCCCGGTTCCCGTCGCGGAACTGATCCGGCTCCTGGCCGCGGCCGGCGTCGACGCGCCCTCCGTGCGCTCGTCGGTGTCCCGCCTGAAACGGCGCGGGCTGCTCCTGCCCGCCCGTACGGCAGAAGGCGCCGCCGGGTACCAACTCTCGCCCGAGGCACGGCAGTTGCTCGACGACGGCGACCGACGCGTCTACGCGAGCACACCCCCGGAGGACGAGGGCTGGGTGCTCGCGGTGTTCTCCGTACCCGAGTCGGAGCGCCAGAAGCGGCACGTCCTGCGCTCCCGCCTGTCCGCCCTCGGCTTCGGCACCGCCGCCCCCGGTGTGTGGATCGCCCCCGCCCGCCTCTACGAGGAAACCCGGCACATCCTCCAGCGACTGAACCTCGACCCCTACGTCGACTTCTTCCGCGGTGAACATCTCGGCTTCGCCGCGACCGCCGAGGCCGTGGCCCGCTGGTGGGACCTGCCCGCGATCGCCGCCCAGCACCAGGCGTTCCTCGACCGCCACGCGCCGGTGCTGCACGCCTGGGAGCAGCGCGCGGACACCCCGCCCGAGGACGCCTACCGCGACTACCTCCTCGCCCTGGACTCCTGGCGCCACCTCCCCTACGCCGACCCCGGACTGCCCGCGAGCCTGCTCCCCCGGGGCTGGCCGGGCGTCCGCTCGGCGGAGGTGTTCCGGGCGCTGCACGAGCGGCTGCGGGACGCGGGGGCGGTGTTCGCGGGCGTGTGACGGCGGGACACAGGTCGCCGGGTCGCCGTGGAGACCGATTGTGAACAGTTCATGGCAAGGGCCCGTGACCTCTTGCGCACCACGAGTCACTCAGCTAAACCTCAGCTTCCTTAGCAGGTCCTCTCAGAGTTCTTACCTAGCCTTCGACGACGTCGCTCGTCGGGTAAGAAAGAGGACTGTTGCGCATGACCACCACGGCAAGGGCTCAGGGAGCCACCGTCTGGCTCACCGGACTGCCGAGCGCGGGTAAGACGACGATCGCCCAGCATCTCGGGGAGCGGCTGAGAGCCGAGGGACATCGCGTGGAGGTCCTCGACGGCGACGAGGTGCGCCGCTTCCTCTCGGCCGGCCTCGGCTTCTCCCGCGAGGACCGCAACACCAACGTCCAGCGCATCGGCCTCGTCTCCGAGGTCCTCGCGCGCAACGGCGTGCTCTCCGTCGTCCCGGTCATCGCCCCGTACGCCGACAGCCGCGAGGCCGTCCGCAAGCGCCACGAGGCGAGCGGGACACCGTACATCGAGGTGCATGTCGCGACCCCCGTCGAAGTGTGCAGCGAGCGCGACGTGAAGGGCCTCTACGCCCGCCAGGCCGCCGGTCACCTCACCGGTCTGACCGGCGTCGACGACCCGTACGAGCCGCCCACGGACCCGGCGCTCACCCTGCCGACGCAGACGCAGAGCCCGCAGGAGTCGGCGGACGCGGTGTACGCGGTGCTGTCCGAGCGGGGGTTGGTGTGAGCGCGGTGACGACCACAGAAACCTTCACCCTCTCGCACCTGGACGCCCTGGAGTCCGAGGCGGTGCACATCTTCCGTGAGGTGGCGGGTGAGTTCGAGCGACCGGTGATCCTGTTCTCCGGCGGCAAGGACTCCATCGTGATGCTGCACCTCGCGTTGAAGGCGTTCGCGCCCGCGCCGGTGCCGTTCTCGCTGCTGCATGTGGACACCGGACACAACTTCCCCGAGGTCCTTGAGTACCGCGACCGTGTGGTCGCCGCACATGGACTCCGCCTCCATGTCGCCTCCGTACAGGACTACATCGACCGCGGTGCGCTGCGCGAACGCCCCGACGGGACGCGGAATCCCCTCCAGACCGTGCCGTTGACCGAGCGGATACAGAGCGAGCGCTTCGACGCGGTCTTCGGTGGCGGTCGTCGGGACGAGGAGAAGGCCCGGGCCAAGGAGCGGGTGTTCAGCCTTCGGGACGAGTTCTCGCAGTGGGACCCGCGACGCCAGCGCCCCGAACTGTGGAACCTCTACAACGGCCGGCACGCACCCGGCGAACATGTCCGCGTCTTCCCTCTCTCCAACTGGACCGAGCTGGACGTCTGGCAGTACATCGCCCGCGAAGGCATCGACCTCCCCCAGATCTACTTCGCCCACTACCGCGAGGTCTTCGACCGCAACGGCATGTGGCTCACCGCCGGTGAGTGGGGCGGCCCGAAGGCGGACGAGACCGTCGAGAAGCGCCAGGTGCGGTACCGGACCGTCGGTGACATGTCGTGCACCGGCGCCGTCGACTCCGACGCGGCGACCCTGGAGCAGGTCATCACCGAGATCGCCGCCTCCCGGGTCACCGAGCGCGGCGCCACCCGTGCCGACGACAAGCTCTCCGAGGCCGCGATGGAAGACCGTAAGCGCGAGGGGTACTTCTAGACATGACCAGCACCACCATCGACACGCTGCGGTTCGCGACGGCCGGTTCGGTCGACGACGGCAAGTCCACGCTCGTGGGGCGGCTGTTGCACGACTCCAAGTCGGTCCTCACCGACCAACTGGAGGCTGTGGAGCGGGTGTCGGCCGATCGCGGGCAGGACGCGCCCGACCTCGCCCTCCTCACGGACGGGCTGCGCGCCGAGCGCGAGCAGGGCATCACCATCGACGTGGCGTACCGCTACTTCGCCACCCCGCGACGGCGGTTCATCCTCGCCGACACCCCGGGCCATGTGCAGTACACCCGCAACATGGTCACCGGCGCCTCCACCGCCGAGCTGGCGATCATCCTCATCGACGCGCGCAACGGTGTCGTCGAACAGACCTTGCGGCATGCGGCAGTTGCCGCGCTGCTGCGGGTGCCCAACGTCGTCCTGGCCGTCAACAAGATGGACCTCGTCGGGTACGAGCAAGGGGTGTTCGAGCGGATCGTCGAGGAATTCGCGGGCCACGCGGCCGAGTTGGGGCTGCCCGGTTTCACGCCGATCCCGGTGTCGGCGCTGGTCGGCGACAACGTGGTGGACCGTTCGGCGCACATGGACTGGTACGAGGGCCCGGCGCTGCTGGAGTTCCTGGAGGACGTGCCGGTCGGCGCGGACCCGGCCGACGCGCCCGCCCGTTTCCCCGTGCAGTACGTCATCCGGGACGGTGAAGTCCGTTGGTACGCGGGCCAGTTGGTGTCCGGGTCGCTGCGGGTCGGTGACCGGGTGACGGTGCATCCCTCCGGGGAGGGTTCCGAGATCACCGGGATCTCCGTGCTCGGCACCGAGGCCGACGTGGCGTACGCGCCCCAGTCGGTCAGCCTGCGCCTCGCCGACCAACGGGACGTGTCGCGCGGCGACATGATCACCGCCGGGGCCGACGCGCCCGCGCTCACGCAGGACGTGCGGGCAGCCGTATGCCATCTGGCCGACCGGCCGCTGCGGGTCGGTGACCGGGTGCTGCTGCGGCACACGACCCGCACGGTCAAGGCGATCGTCAAGGACCTCAGCGGCGCGGCCGAACTGACCGCGAACGACCTGGGCCGGATCACCCTGCGCACCGCCGAGCCGCTCGCGCTGGACGACTACGCGGTCTCCCGCCGCACGGGCGCGTTCCTGGTGATCGACCCGGCGGACGGCGCGACGCTGACGGCGGGGATGGCCGACCTGACCTGATTCCCCCTCGCTCAGAACGCCCTCGGGCCCCGTTTTCGGACGGGGCCCGAGGGCGTTCTTGTCACGAGACGTCAATAGCGCGGTAACAAGGGGAGCTGTCGTGCGGGAGTGGCCGTTGAACGGGGTATGCCGCTCGGTACCGGGGCCGAAGGTCCCGTCCGGTGCCCGCCGAGAGACTCTGACAAAGGGCGCCGTACCATACATATAGTTGAAAGCAGGACAGCCTGCTCCATGAACGGACCCGCCTTGCAAGAACGCCCTTCCGCCTCCGCCTCCTGGCGCATCGCACTGCCGCACACCGCAGCGGCCGTGCCGGTGGCCCGCGCACTGGTCCGTACGGCTCTGTCCGAGGTGAAGCACACGGCCGACAGCGACACCGCGGAGCTGCTGACGGCGGAGCTGGTCGCGAACGCGGTGGAGCACACCGCCGGTGACGCCCCCATAGAGCTCGTGGTGGAGCTGCTGCCCACCGGCTGCCAGGTCGAGGTGCACGACCCCGACCCGGAGCCGCCCGGAAGTCTCACGAAACCCGTCGCCGAGGAGCCCGACCCCTGGCAGGAGCACGGTCGCGGCCTGTTGCTGATCCGCGCCCTCAGCTCGTCCTGCGGCCACCGCCCGACCGAGTCCGGCAAGGCGGTGTGGTTCAGGCTGCCCGTCGTTCCGCCGCAGTGGCACCCGGCGGGATAGCCGCCGTAGCACCTCTGTAGGACAAGAAGGCCTGGTCAGGCCAGTGTGGCGACCAGTACGGCCTTGATCGTGTGCAGTCGGTTCTCCGCCTGGTCGAAGACGACCGAGTGGGCGGACTCGAAGACCTCGTCGGTGACCTCCAGCGAGTCGAGGCCGTGGGTCTCGTATATCTCGCGGCCGACCTTGGTGCCGAGGTCGTGGAAGGCCGGCAGGCAGTGCAGGAACTTGACGTCCGGGTTGCCGGTGGCCCGCAGGACGTCCATCGTCACGGCGTACGGCGCGAGGGCCGCGATCCGCTCGTCCCAGACCTGCTTGGGCTCGCCCATGGAGACCCAGACGTCGGTGACGACGAAGTCGGCGCCCGCGACCCCCTCCTCGATCCCCTCGGTCAGCGTGACGCGCGCGCCGCTGCGCTCGGCGAGCGCGCGGGCGGCGGTGACGATCTCCTCGGCGGGCCAGTACGACTTCGGGGCGACGATCCGTACGTCCATGCCGAGCAGCGCGCCGGTGACCAGGTAGGAGTTGCCCATGTTGAAGCGGGCGTCGCCGAGGTAGGCGAAGGCGATCCGCTTCAGCGGCTTGTCGCTGTGCTCGGTCATGGTGAGCACGTCGGCGAGCATCTGGGTGGGGTGCCAGTCGTCGGTGAGCCCGTTGTATACGGGTACGCCCGCATACGCACCCAGCTCCTCCACGGCCGCCTGGCTGTCCCCGCGGTACTCGATGCCGTCGAACATACGGCCGAGCACGCGAGCGGTGTCCTTCACGGACTCCTTGTGCCCGATCTGCGAGCCCGACGGGTCGAGGTAGGTCGTCGAGGCCCCCTGGTCGGCCGCGGCGACCTCGAACGCGCAGCGCGTGCGCGTCGAGGTCTTCTCGAAGATCAGCGCGATGTTCTTCCCCGACAGGTACCGCGTCTCGCCCCCGGCCTTCTTGGCGGCCTTCAGCTCGGCGGCCAGCTCGATCAGACCGCGGAACTCCTCCTCGGAGAAGTCCAGCTCCTTGAGGAAGTGGCGGCCGGCGAGGGCGGTCGGGACTGTCGCCATGGGGGCGCTCCAGAGATGCGGGTACAGGGAACGGGTGCTTGCTTTTGGAATTCTATACGATGGATAGAATTTCTATACGGCATCCCGCTCGACCGGGCAGCTCATGCAGCGCGGCCCGCCCCGGCCCCGGCCCAGTTCGCTCCCCGGGATCTCGATCACCTCGATGCCCTGCTTGCGCAGATACGTGTTGGTGGTGGCGTTCCGCTCGTAGGCGACGACGACGCCGGGCTCGACGGCGAGGACATTGCAGCCGTCGTCCCACTGCTCGCGCGCGGCCGCGTGCACGTCCTGCGTGGCGGTCAGGACGCGGATCTCGCTCAGCCCGAGGGCGGCGGCGATCGCGCGGTGCATGTGCTCCGGCGGATGGTCGGTGACCTTCAACTCCTTGTCGCCGACGCCCGGTTCGATGGTGTACGACCGCAGCATGCCGAGCCCCGCGTACTGGGTGAAGGTGTCGCCGTCGACCATCGTCATCACCGTGTCGAGGTGCATGAAGGCGCGCTGCTTGGGGATGTCGAGCGCCACGATCGTCTGCGCGGACCCCTCGGCGAACAGCTTGTGCGCGAGCATCTCGACGGCCTGCGGGGTGGTCCGCTCACTCATGCCGATGAGCACCGCGCCGTTCCCGATGACGAGTACGTCGCCGCCCTCGATGGTGGACGGGTAGTCGGCCTGCCCCTCGGACCAGACGTGGAACTTCTCGGACCGGAAGAGCGGGTGGTGCCGGTAGATCGCCTCGAAGTGGACGGTCTCGCGCTGCCGGGCCGGCCAGCGCATGGCGTTGACGGAGACGCCGTCGTAGATCCAGGCGGAGGTGTCGCGGGTGAAGAGGTGGTTGGGGAGGGGGCGAGGAGGAAGTCGTCGAGGTCCATGACGTGGAAGCGGACGGAGGTCGGCTCCGCGTGGGCCTCCAGGAACTCCCGCTTGGTCATGCCGCCGACGAGCGCCTCGGCCAGTTCGGGGGCGGGCAGCGCCTCGAAGGCGGCGCGGAGGTGGTCGGTGGCGAGAGGGCCGTACTCCTTCTCGTCGAAGACGCGGTCCAGGACGAGCGCGCGGGCCGCCGGGATCGCCAGGGACTCGGCGAGCAGATCGCCGAAGAGGTGGACGGCGACGCCCCGGTCGCGGAGCACGTCCGCGAAGCCGTCGTGCTCGGCGCGCGCCCGGCGCACCCAGAGCACGTCGTCGAAGAGGAGGGCGTCCTTGTTGCCGGGGGTGAGCCTTTTGAGCTCCAGATCCGGCCGGTGCAGGATGACGCGGCGGAGCCGCCCGGTCTCGGAGTCGACATGGAGTGCCATGTCTCCATCCTGACCATCCGGGGCCGAGTTCACCCCCTTACTTCACATACCGCCACCGCTTGGCTTGCCTCCACCTGTTTTCGTCCCCTTGACGACAAGTGGGCCGGACGATTATCGTCTTACTGACGAGATCGATGCGGGATCCGACCGGATCCCACGGGACTTGACGGGATCTGAGGGACTCTGATGGCCGACATCACCCGGCGCCTGGGCTGGCGCCACCTGCGCGGAGCTCCTACGGCACACATCCGGCACCACCGCTCGGGCAAGCTGCTGCACGACGGGCCCGGACTCAGCTTCTGGTTCCGCGCGCTGACCGCCGCGCTCTCCGAAGTGCCGGTCGACGACCGGGAGTTGGCCATGACCTTCCATGCCCGTACGTCCGACTTCCAGGACGTGGCGGTACAGGCGACCGTCACGTACCGGATCAGCGACCCGGCTCTGGCCTCCGCCCGCCTCGACTTCTCCGTCGACCCGGACACGGGCGTGTGGCGGGGCTCGCCCCTGGAGCAGCTCGGCACCCTGCTCACGGAGACGGCCCAGCAGCACGCGCTGGCCGTCCTCGCCCGCACACCCCTCGCGTCCGCGCTGGTCGACGGCGTGACGGCGGTACGGGAGCGGATCGCGACCGGCCTCGGCGCCGAACCCCGCCTCCCGGCCACCGGCATCGAGGTCGTCGCCGTCCGCGTGATGGCCATCCGCCCCGAGCCCGAGGTGGAACGGGCGCTGCGCACCCCGGCCCGCGAACAGATCCAGCAGGAGGCGGACAAGGCCACCTACGAACGCCGGGCGGTGGCGGTCGAGCGGGAGCGCGCGATCGCCGAGAACGAACTCGACAGCCAGATCGAACTCGCCCGCCGCGAGGAGCAGTTGGTCGACCAGCGCGGCACGAACACGCGCCGCGAGGCCGAGGAGCACGCGGCCGCCGACGGTGTACGGGCCGAGGCGGAGGCGACCCGTACGGTACGGCTCGCCGACGCCGAGGCGGCACGTTCCGTACGGCTGGCCCGTGCCGAGGCCGAGGGTGCGCGCGAGGTGGGCGACGCGCGGGCTCACGCCCAGGCGGCGTGGCTCCGGGTGCACGCGGACGTCGACGTGGCGACCCTGAACGCGCTCACCGGGACACGGCTCGCCGAGAACCTGCCGAACATCGACAGCGTGACGATCTCGCCGGACGTACTCACGGGGCTGCTCAGCAGGCTTGGTGCCGGTGGCGGCGAGGCGGGGGCGTGAGTCTCGCGCCGCGGGCCGTCCTCGTCCATCGGACCACGGAGTACGAGGAGTTGGTGGCCCGGCACGGGACGCACGGGCAGGCCGCGTACTTCCTCCGGTCGCGGGGCCGGGACATCGAGGAGGTCGCCGAACGGCACCGCCGGACCCGGCGGGCACTGGCCGAGGTGTCGGCGGCGATTCCGCTGACCTGGCGTCAGACCCAGCTCGAGCGGGGCGACTTGGACCGGTTCCTGTTCGCGCCGGAGGACGTGGTGGTCGTGGTGGGACAGGACGGGCTGGTCGCGAACGTCGCCAAGTACCTCGCCGGGCAGCCGGTGTTGGGCTTCGACACCGACCCCGGGCGTAACCCGGGCGTCCTGGTACGGCACCGGCCGGCGGCCGCGGCCGCGCTGCTGCGGTCGGTGCATGTGGTCGGTACCGGTGTGGACGAACTGACCATGGTCGAGGCCGTCGCCGACGACACACAGCGGTTGGTCGCGCTGAACGAGATCTATCTGGGAGCCGTCGGTCATCAGACGGCCCGATACCGCCTGGGTCTGGAGGGCGACGGGGGTGTCGTCGAGGCCCAGGCGTCCTCCGGGGTGCTCGTGGGAACGGGCACCGGGGCCACGGGGTGGCTCCGGTCGGTGTGGCAGGAGCGGGGCAGTGCGCTGTCCCTGCCACACCCCTCGGAGGACAGGTTGGTGTGGTTCGTACGGGAGGCGTGGCCTTCGCCGGTGACGGGGACGTCGCTGGTTTCGGGGGAGCTGGTCGGGGCGGCCGTACTTGAACTCACCGTCGAGTCAGAGGGGTTGGTCGTGTTCGGGGATGGGATGGAGGGGGATGCGGTGGAGTTGACGTGGGGGCAGGGGGTTCGGGTGGGGGTGTGCGGGGAGAGGCTGCGGCTGGTCGGTTAAGGGCGGGTGGGTGGGAAAGGACGGTTGGGGGCGGAGCCTCCAGGACGACTACTCCCACCCGCCCACCCGTTGACCCACCCACCCGCACCCTCACAACCGAGGATCCACCGGCTCAGACTCCAACGCCAGCACCCCGAACACCGCCTCGTGCACGCGCCACAACGGCTCCCCCTCGGCCAAGCGATCCAGCGCCTCAAGACCCAGCGCGTACTCCCGGATCGCAAGGGACCGCTTGTGGTTGAGGAACCGCCCCCGCAGCCGGGCGAGGTTGTCGGGCCGCGTGTACTCCGGACCGTAGATGATCCGCAGGTACTCACGGCCACGGCACTTGATACCGGGCTGGACGAGCCGACCCGCCTCGCTGCGCACGACCGCGCCGACCGGCTTGACGACCATGCCCTCGCCGCCACGGCCCGTCATCTCCAGCCACCAGTCGACGCCGGCCTGCACCGACTCCGGGTCACCGGTGTCGACGTACAAGCGGCGGGTGGTCTGCAGCAGGCCCGTGCTGTCGTGCTCCACCAGCCGGTCCAGCAGGGCGAGTTGTTCGTCGTGCGGGAGTCCGGCGAGGCTGCGCCCCTGGACCGCGAGGATCTGGAACGGGGCGAGCCGGACACCGTCGAGGCCGGACGTGGTCCAGCAGTAGCGCCGGTACGCGTCGGTGAACGCCGAGGCGTCCGCGGCGCGTTCACGCTGCCGGGCCAGCAGCGCGTCCACGTCGACACCCCGCCCCGCGGCACCCTCCAGCGCGGCCAGCGCACCCGGGAACACCGCCCGCGCCGCCGCACCGACCGCCGCGTACTGACCACGCAGCAGCCCGGACGCCTTCAGCGACCACGGCATCAACTCCGCGTCCAGCAGCACCCAGTCGGTGTCGAGTTCCGCCCACAGGCCCGACTCGTCGAGCGCCGTCCGCAGGCGGCCCAGGATCTCCTCCGTGACCGCCGCGTCGTCGAAGAACGGACGCCCCGTACGCGTGTAGAGGGACCCGGTGGGCCCGCCGTCCACACCGAACCGCTTCGCCGCCGCCTCCGCGTCCCGGCACACCAGCGCCACCGCCCGCGAACCCATGTGCTTCTCCTCGCACACGACCCGCGCGACCCCGTCGTCGGCGTACTGCGCGAACGCCTCGGCCGGGTGCTCCAGGTAGCCGTCGACGTGCGAGGTCGCCGTGGGGGCCATGGTCGGCGGGAGATAGGGCAGCAGGCGCGGGTCGACCGCGAAGCGGCTCATGACCTCCAGGGCCGCCGCCGCGTTCTCCTCGCGGACCGACACCCGGCCGGCGTGCCGCGTCTCCACCACCCGGCGGCCGTGCACGTCCGCCAGGTCGAGCGGGCGGCCGTCGTGGCCGCCGGGTGCCTCGGTCAGCAGCGGGCGGGTCGGCTCGTACCAGACCTGCTCGGCCGGTACGTCGACCAGCTCCCGCTCAGGCCACCGCAGGGCGGTGAGCTTGCCGCCGAAGACGGCACCCGTGTCCAGGCAGATCGTGTTGTTCAGCCAACTGGCGTCCGGAACCGGGGTGTGACCGTAGACGACCGCCGCCCGACCCCGGTAGTCCTCGGCCCACGGGTAGCGCACCGGCAGGCCGAACTCGTCGGTCTCGCCGGTGGTGTCGCCGTAGAGCGCGTGCGAGCGGACCCGGCCCGACGTGCGGCCGTGGTACTTCTCGGGCAGGCCGGCGTGGCAGACCACGAGCCTGCCGCCGTCGAGGACGTAGTGGCTGACGAGTCCGTCGATGAACTGCCGTACCTGGGCGTGGAATTCCTCGCTCTCCCCCTCCATCTGCTCGATCGTCTCGGCCAGGCCGTGCGTGTGCTGGACCTTGCGGCCCTTCAGGTAACGGCCGTACTTGTTCTCGTGGTTGCCCGGTACGCACAGCGCGTTGCCCGAGCCGACCATGGACATCACGCGGCGCAGCACGCCGGGCGAGTCCGGGCCGCGGTCGACGAGGTCGCCGACGAAGACGGCCGTACGGCCCGCCGGGTGGATGCCGTCGTCGTAGCCCAACTTGCCGAGCAGGGTCTCCAGTTCGGCGGCGCAGCCGTGGATGTCGCCGATGATGTCGAAGGGGCCGGTGAGGTGGGTCAGGTCGTTGTAGCGCTTCTCGGTGACGATCGTGGCGTGGTCGATCTCCTCGACGCCCCGCAGCACGTGCACCTTGCGGAAGCCCTCGCGCTCCAAGCCCCGCAGGGAGCGCCGGAGTTCGCGGGTGTGGCGGGTGATGACGCGGCGCGGCATGTCGGCGCGGTCGACGCGGGAGGCGTTGCGCTCGGCGCACACCTCCTCCGGTACGTCGAGCACGATGGCGATGGGCAGCACGTCGAACTGCTTGGCCAGGTCGATCAGTTGGCGTCGACTGTCCTGCTGGACGCTGGTCGCGTCGACGACCGTGCGGCGCCCGGCGGCGAGGCGCTTGCCCGCGATGTAGTGCAGGACGTCGAAGGCGTCCCGGCTGGCGCTCTGGTCGTTCTCGTCGTCCGCGACCAGGCCCCGGCAGAAGTCGGAGGAGATGATCTCGGTCGGCTTGAAGTGCCGGTGCGCGAAGGTGGACTTGCCGGAGCCGGAGGCGCCGATCAGCACCACGAGGGAGAGGTCGGTGACGGGCAGAACGCGCCCCTTGGTCTGGTTCTCGGTCTCGGTCTCGGTCATGCCGCCTTCTCCTCCTTCACGGTGCTTACGCTGAACACGGCCATCTGAGTGGGCGGTCCCACCTCGGGGTCGTCGGGCCCGACCGGCACGAACTCGACGTCGTAGCCGTGCCGTTGGGCGACTTTCCCAGCCCACTCCCCGAACTCCGCGCGCGTCCACTCGAAGCGGTGGTCGCCGTGCCGGACGTGTCCTGCGGGGAGGGTCTCCCAGCGGACGTTGTACTCGACGTTCGGGGTGGTGACGACGACCGTCCTCGGGCGGGCGGCGCCGAACACCGCGTACTCCAGGGCCGGTAGCCGGGGCAGGTCCAGGTGCTCGATGACCTCGCTGAGCACGGCGGCGTCGTAGCCCTTGAGGCGGTTGTCGGTGTAGGCGAGCGAGCTCTGGAAGAGCTGGACGCGCGAGGCCTGCCGCTCCCCCATGCGGTCGAGCTTGAGGCGGCGGCCGGCGATGGTGAGCGCGCGCATCGACACGTCGGTGCCGACGATCTCCGTGAACCGGGTGTCCTTGAGCAGCGCCTGCACCAACTGCCCCTGCCCGCACCCGAGATCGAGCACACGGCCGGCACCGGACGCCTTGAGCGCGGCGACGATCGCGTCCCGGCGCTGCACGGCGAGCGGCGTCGGCTTCTCCTCGGCCTCGGTCTCCGCCTCGACGGCGTTGTCGATCTCCTCGACCTCGCTGTCGTCGGCCTCGGCGAGCCGCACCAGTTCCAGCCGCTCCATCGCCTCCCGGGTCAGGGACCAACGGCGGGACAGATAACGGCTGGTGATGAGCTTCTGCTCCGGGTGCGCGGGCAGCCAGCCCGCACCGGCGCGCAGCAGCTTGTCGACCTCGTCGGACGCGACCCAGTAGTGCTTGGCGTCGTCGAGCACGGGCAGCAGGACGTACAGGTGCCGCAGCGCCTCGGCGAGGGTCAGCGTCTCCGCCTCCAGTACGAGGCTGACGTACCGCGAGTCGCCCCACTCGGGGAACTCGGCGTCCAGCGCGACCGGTTCGGCGGTGACCGTCCAGCCGAGCGGCGCGAAGAGGTCGCGCACCAGGTCGGGACCGCCGCGCGCGGGCAGCGCGGGCACCTCGATGCGCAGGGGCAGCGGCTGCTCCGCGCGCTCGGGGCGGGCGTTGCACACGCCGCGCATGGCGCTGGAGAAGACCGCGCTCAGGGCCACGGCGAGCAGTGAAGAGGCCGCGTACGGACGGTCGTTGACGTACTGCGCGAGCGCCGCGTCGGGCGCGCCGCCGCGCCCCTTGCCCTTGCCGCGCCGGACCAGCGCCACCGCGTCGACCTCCAGCAGCAGCGCCGCCGTGCACCGCCCGGGATCCGCCTCGGGGTAGAGGACGTACGCCTTGCCGTAGGACGTGGAGAACGCCTGCGCCTTGTCGGGATGCTTGTGCAGCAGGAAACCGAGGTCGGTGGCGGGGCGTTCGGGGGTGCCGGTGGTACTGATCGTCAGGAACACGGTGGGTATGCCTCGAAACGTCTACGGGCCTCTGAGCTCTACTGGGCCTGAGCTGGGGAAGCGCGCCACCGCGGAACTCGGGGCGCCCGCCCAACGTACAGCGAACATCCCTGGCGTACTCAGGCATTTTTCCTCCGCTTCCCTCCCGCGCGCGGGCTCGGCGGCGGTTCCCGGAACGGCCCGTCCCCGCCGATAGGCTCGGGACGTGGATCGCAGCAGTGGACTGTCCGGTGCCGTCTTCGCCGGGGAAGCGCGGGGCGGGCTGTCGCCCCGGGCGGCCCGGGCGCTGTGGTGGGGGTCGGCCGGTCTGGTGCTCGTCGTCATGGGGCCGCCGGTGCTCGTCGTCGGTGTGGAGCACGGCCGGCGGCTGCCCGTGGCCGTGGTCCTGGTCCTGGTGCAGGTCTGGGTGCTGAGGTGGCAGGTGCGCGCCCCGGCCGCCGTGCTGGCCGTGAACGCGGTGGCGGGGCTCGCGGTGTGGGCGCTGCTGCCCGCGGTGTCCTTGACGGGGGCGCTGCTCGCGGCGCAGGTCACACTGTGCGTGCTGTCGGCCATCAGGCCGCGGCGGGTGTCGTTGTGGGCGCTCGCCGCGCTGTGCCTGCCCGCGCCCGCGGCATTCGCGGCGGGCGGTGGTGCGGGACTGATGGTCTGTCTGCTGGCGGTCGTCCTGGCGTGGACCGCGGGGCAGTGGCGCGGGGCGCAGCAGGCACGGATCAGGGCGGAGACGCGCCGGGCCGTGGTGGAGGAGCGGGCGCGGATCGCGCGTGAGGTGCACGACGTCGTGGCGCACACGCTGTCGGTGATGGTCGTTCAGGCGGGCGCCGCCGACGACGTGTTCACCGCGCGACCCGAACAGGCCCGTGAGGCGGTGCGGGCGATCGAGACGGGCGCCCGTTCCGCACTCGGCGAACTGCGCTTGCTGCTGCGCGCGTTCGGGCCCGACGTGGGACACGAGGAGGGCGCGGAGCAGCGGGATCCGGGGCCTTCGCTCGCGCGTCTGGACGAGTTGGCCGGGTCAGTGCGCGCGACCGGGCTGGCGGTGGAACTGCACTGCGAGGGCGCTCTCGACGGGCTGCCCGCCGCGGTCGGTCTGACGGCGTACCGGATCGTCCAGGAGGCCCTCACCAACACGCTGCGCCACGCGGTCGGCGCGGACGAGGTGAGCGTGCGCGTGACGGCCGGAGTGGAGTGCGTGGAGGTCACGGTGGTGGACAACGGGCGTGCGCCGCAAGGCCGTTCGGCCGCGGCGGGAGCGGGACGGGGGCTGGTGGGGATGAAGGAGCGGGTACGGCTGGTGGGCGGCAGTCTGCGTGCCGGGGCGTTGCCCGGCGGCGGGTTCGAGGTGGCGGCGCGGCTGCCGGTGGAGGGCGCGCTGTGACGCTGCGTGTGGTGGTGGCCGACGACCAGGTCCTGGTCCGTACCGGATTCCGCATGATCATCGATGCCCGGGACGACCTCGACGTGGTCGGTGAGGCGTCCGACGGCCGGGAGGCGGTGCGGCTGACACGGGAGCTGGCACCCGACGTGGTGCTGATGGACGTACGCATGCCCGTCCTGGACGGCATCGAGGCGACCCGGCGGATCGCGGAGTCGGGCAGCGGGGCCCGGGTGCTCGTGCTGACCACGTGGGACGTGGACGCGCATGTGGTCGCCGCCCTGCGGGCCGGGGCGAGCGGCTTCCTGCTGAAGGACATCCGTCCCGCCGAACTCGTCGACGCGATCCGCCTGACCGCGCGCGGCGACGCGCTGCTGGCGCCGACCGTGCTGAGCCGTGTCCTCGACCGGTTCCTGCGCACCACGCCCGACCCGGCGCCCCCGCCTTCCCTGGAGAGCCTCTCCGGCCGTGAGCGTGAGGTGCTCACCCTGATCGGGCAGGCGTTGTCGAACGCGGAGATCGCCGAGCGGCTGCGGCTGTCGGAGGCCACCGTCAAGAACCATGTCACCGCGGTGCTGCGCAAGCTGGGCCTGCGCGACCGCGTCCAGGCCGTGGTCGCGGCCTACGACCACGGCCTCGTCAGGGCACGCCGCCCCTGACGGCACGCCTCCTCCTCAAGGAGGAGACCGGGCCGCCGTCCTCCCGTGCTCCCAGTGCCGGTCCGTCCGCGCGGCCGATCCGTGGCCGGCGTCCGCGGCCGTAGCGTCGAACTGTGATCGACGACCTGCCGTGCCTCATGTATCTGCTCGCCCACGACGCGGCGGCCGAAGGCCCCTACGACCGTTCCCGGACGGGGCTGCTGGTCCGTGCCGCCGCGCTGATCGACCTCGCGTCGCGCGGCCTCCTGCGGGAGGCGGGCGGCACGGTCACCGTGTCCGGCACGGAGCCGACCGGCGACCCCGTCCTGGACGGCGTGCTGCGCGACGCCGCCGGCGGACACGGCTGGAAGCACCTCGTCCGCCGGGACCGAAGGCGGACCCTGACGGAGGTGGAGGACCTGCTCGCCGCCGCGGGGCTCCTCACCGTGCGGGCGCCCCGCACCCCCTTCGGTACCCGCCGGTCGACCGTGCCGGACCACGCCGTGTCCGCCGCGCTCCGCGCCCGCGTGTCCACCGCGCTGTACGGGGACGGTCCCGTGACCGAGATCCCCGCCGCCGACGCCGCGCTGCTGGCACTGGCGGCGGCGGGTGGCGTCCGCTCGGTCGTGTCACGGCGGGACCAGAAGACCTTCCGGGCCCGTGTCGACGCCTGCACGGGGCGACTCGGTGCCCTCGCACCCGGCCTGGAGAAAGCCGTACGAGCACTGCCGACGACCATGATCGCCGCCCAGGGCGGCATGGGCGGCGGCTGACCGCATGGGGGAAACGATGACCACACGCCGCGTCCTGACCACCCTGGGCTGCGCCCTGACCACCGTGCTCGCGACGGCCTGGTCCGCGGCACCGCAGCCCGCGACCGCCCGGCCTCCGGCCACCGCGACACCACGGGCCTCCGAACCCGCACGACCCGCCACGGCCGCCACCGACACGACGATCCGCACCCACGACGGCCGGGTACGGGGCGCCGCCCACGACGGCTACCGCACCTTCGAGGGCATCCCCTACGCGGCGCCCCCGGTCGGCAGGCTGCGCTGGGCACCGCCGCACCGCGTACTCCCCTGGTCCGGGGTACGCGACGCCACCGAGCCCGCGAGCGCCTGCCCGCAGCCGGCCGGCGAGGTGCCCGGCGGCAGCACCGACGAGGACTGTCTCCACCTGAACGTCACGACACCCGACGGCGCGGCACCGGCGCACCCCAGGCCGGTGATCGTCTGGCTGCACGGCGGCGGCTTCACCACCGGAGCGGGCAGTTCCTACGACGCCCACCGCATGGCCACCCGGGGCGACGTCGTGGTCGTCACGGTCGACTACCGTCTCGGGGCGCTCGGCTTCCTCGCGCACGGCCGGCTGCCCGGCTCGGGCACCTTCGGCCTCGCCGACCAGCAGGCGGCGCTGCGCTGGGTCCGCGCCGAGATCGGCTCCTTCGGCGGCGACGCGCACGACGTGACGCTGGCCGGCGAGTCGGCGGGCGGCTACAGCGTCTGCGCCCAGCTCGCCTCGCCCGCCGCCGCGGGGCTCTTCGACCGGGCGATCATCGAGAGCGGCCCGTGCACCGGCAGCCCCGACCGGCCGTTCGCACCCTCCTCCGTCCCGCTGTCCACGGCACGCGCCACGGGTGCGGACCTCACGGCGAAGCTCGGCTGCGGCTCGGCGCACGACGTCCTGGCCTGTCTGCGGCGCGTCCCGGTCGCCCGCCTGCTCACCGCCCAGGACACCGACCAACAGCCCGCCCACTCCTCGCCGTTGTTGCCCGACGACCCCGCGGTGGCGATCGCCGCCGGCCGCTTCCACCACGTCCCCGTGCTCATCGGCGGCAACCACGACGAGGGCAACGGCTGGGCCGCCGGGATCGTCCAGGCCGGGTATCCGGTCACCCCCGGCACCTGGCCCGACGTCGCGGCCGCCTTCTTCCCGGCCGAGGCGCGGGCCGTCGTCCGCGAGTACCCGGTGCACGCAAGCGACGGTGGTCCGGTGTTCGGCGCGGCCATCGGCGACGCGGACTTCGCCTGCCCGACGGCACGCACCGGCGCCCTGCTCGCCGCTCAGGTACCCGTCTGGCGCTACGAGTTCGCCGACGAGCACGCCCCGCCGCTCACCTCGGGCACGCCACCGTTCCCGCTCGGCGCACCGCACGCGAGCGAACTGCCCTACCTCTTCGACCTGGGCGGCCGACCCCGTGATCTGACCGCGGCACAGCACCGGCTGGCCGACACCATGGTCGGCTACTGGACCCGCTTCGCCCGCACCGGCGACCCGAACGCCCTGTCGTCGCCGCGCTGGTCCCGGCACACGGTGCTGTCGCTGGCACCGGACCACGTCGTCCCGACCCGCACGGCGCGGGTCCGCCACCACTGCGCGTTCTGGGACACCCGCCCCATCGGGCAGCCGTGACGATCGGCGTTTCTTGCGACGCCGGGGTACGCCTGGTAGGACTGTGACGCGCCGTCACCGTCACATGTTCGATTCTGCGGGGGTTCATGTGGTCGCCACGGCCTTCACCTCCTCGTCGCGGCGGCCCCCGGACGCTCCGCGTCCAACTCGGCGTCGGATTCCGGCAGTTGCCCGGCGCGCCGCGCAGCACGGGCTGGTGCTGGCCGCTGTTTCGGTGACCGTGCTGTTGTGTGCGACGGCGCTGGCCGCGCTCGCGGCGCTGGCGGGGAGTTCGGTGCAGGCCGGGGCCGTGCGGCGGTTGGCCGAAGATCTTGGCGCGCAGGTCAACGTCAACGCGGCTTACCGGGCCGGGGGGATGGCCGTCGCCGACCGGGATGTGCGGGCCGCCGCGGACCGGGTGTTCGCCGGGGTTCCGCAGCGGACGTACGTGGGGCTGCTCGGTACGTCGCCGGTCTCGGTGACGGGGATCGACGGGGCCACCGGGCCGCCGCGTGGTCCTGGAGGCAGTGGGTTGCACCCGGTCGCGGTGCAACACGCGGGCGGATTCGGGGAGTTGGTGGCCGGGCGGTGGCCTGCCGGTACGGCGGACGCTCCGGCCGGTGCCTTCACCTCGCTGCCCGATGTGCCGGTCGCCACCGGATCCACCGCGCCGGTCGACACGGCGGTGCCGGACGCGCTGGCCAAACGCCTTGATATCAGGCCCGGTTCGAGCCTTCGGGTGCAGGACGCCTTCAACCGCCCGATGACGCTGCGGGTCACCGGGGTCTTCCGGGCGACCGGTGCCGTCGGGTTCTGGCCCGCGATGGCCGGTGACCTGACCGAGGGCGAGACAGCCGACCAGGATCTGCTGGTGGTCTCGGCGTCGGCGCTCAACGGCAGCGCCGTCCTGAACGGCCATCTGACCGCCCACTGGAGCGTGCAGCCGGACCTCTCCCAGCTCGACGCGGACGGTCTCGCCGGGCTGCGCGACCGGCTGCGCGCCTTCTCCGGCAGCCAGAGCGGGGTGTCGGTGTTCGGCGGGCGCCGGCCGTCGTTGGACGACCTGACCGTGGCCTCCGGACTGCCGGGCGCCATCGACGACTTGACGGTCCCGACGGTCGCCGCCCGCTCCTCGCTGTATGTGCCGAGCGTGCTGCTCGCCGTCCTCGCCCTGGCCACCCTGGTGCTGGCCGCCCGCCAGCTCACCGAGCGCCGCCGCGACGAACTCGCCCTCCAACAGGCCCGGGGCGCGGGCACGTTGAGGCTGCTGCGCGGCGCCACGGCCGAGTGGGCGCTCACCGGTGTACCGGCCGCCGTGGCCGCGCCTTTCCTGGCCGGGCTGCTGCACCCCGGCACCCGGGGCGCCGACGCGTGGGCGGCCGTAGGACTGACGCTGCTGGTGCACGCGGCGGCGGTGCTGCTGCCCGTGCTGCCGTCGGCGCGGGCCCGGCAGACGCGCGGCGCGCGGGCCGCCGCGGCCCAACGGCTGGGCGCCGACCTGGCGTTGCTGGCCGTGGCGACGCTGGGGTACCTGGAGCTACGGCGGCACCACTCGCTGATCGCCGACGTCGGCGCCGGCAGCGCGTCCGCGGATCCGGTGCTGGTCCTCGTGCCGACCCTGGTGGCGGGCGCCGCCGCACTGCTGTTGCTCCGGCTGCTGCCGCTGACGTCGCTGCTGCTGGACGCGTTCGAGCGGCGCAGCCGAGGACTCGTACTCGCCCTGGCGGGTTGGCAGTTGAGCCGACGGGCCGCGCGCAACGCGGGGCCGGTGGTACTGATGTGTCTGGCCGTGTCGGTGAGCGCCTTCGCCACCACCGCGCTGGCCTGTCTGGGCGGACTGGCGTCCGAGCAGGCCGCGTTCACCGTCGGCGCGGATGTGCGGATCGACCCGTCGGCGGACGACGGCTACCCCTCCGCCGTGCTGGCCTCCGCCTATCGCGCGCTGCCGGGGGTGACCTCCGTGACGCCGGTGACGCAGGCGACGGTGAACCTGCCCGGCGGCGCCACGGAGAACCTGGTCGGCACGATCGGCGGGCCCGCGCCCCGCACCCCGGCGCCGGTCGTCCCCGGGATACCGCTGCCCGGACGGCCGACCGCGCTGCTGCTGGACGAGCGGCTGAGCAGCGACGGCAACCGTGTGGCGCCGAGCCTGGAGTTGACCGTGCAGGACGCGTCCGGCCTGGTCAGCGTGGTGTCGGCGCAGCTTCCGGCTGCCGACGGGGGCAGGCATACGGTCGCGGTTCCGCTGGATGTGGCGCTGAGCGGCGGCCACCGACGCGCGTATCCACTGACGGTGACCGCGATCGGCGTCCTGCCGCAGCCGAACGTGCGTCCCGCGCGGCTGGACCTGGACCTCATGCGGATCGGCGCGCGCGGCACCGCGGACACCTGGGTCTCTCAACTCCCCGGCGGGCAGGCCTGGTCCGACGGCACGGACCACGCCGCCGACTCCACCGAGGGTGCCTGCAGAGGGAAGTTGACCGACAGCTACAACCCCGGCATGCCCGGGGTGTGCGCGATCACGCCCGGCGGCCCGGCCGTACTCCGGACGACCGTCAGCACCGGCATCCGCCCCTCCCCCGCCGTCTCGGACTCCCTCGGCGGCCTGTCCGACAGCGACTACGCCACGCGGCCCGGCAGCAAGGTACGCCTCGTGGCGGGCCCGGCGGGCGGTCCGGCACCGCTTCCGGTCACCGCCGACGCCTCGACGCTGAGCGCCACCCGCCTGCACCTCGGCAGCACCACGACACTCGACCTGGGCGGCGGCCGGATCACCGCCAAGATCGTGGGCCGCGTCGACTCACCGCCCGGACTGGGCCGCGGGCCGGGCCACTTGATCGCCGACCGGCGTCAACTCGCCACCGCGCTCACCCTGGCCGGTGCCGACCAGCAGGACCCCGCCTTCTGGTGGCTGGGCAGCACCGACAGCGAGCGTACGGCCGCCGCGGCCGAGGCGCAGCCCGCGCTGGGCGGCGTCACCACGACGGCACGCACCGCCGCGTCCTTGCAGGCCGACCCGTTCCGCGCCGGACTGCGCCGGGTCCTGGAACTGGTCCGCTACCTGGCCCCCGGCTTCGCGGTCATCGCCTTCACCGTCCACGCCGTGGTCTCCACCCGCCGACGCCGCAAGGAGTTCGCCCTCCTCCGCGCGATCGGCGTCCGCGCCACCAGCCTGTCCGCGCTCCTGGGCGCCGAACAGGTGGGGCTGGCGCTGTTCGCGGTGGTGCCGGGGGCGTTGATGGGGATGGCGCTGGCGTCGGCGGTTCTGCCCCTGGTCACGGTGGACGACACCGGAGCAGCCCCGTATCCGCCGCTGCCGCAGGTCATTCCCTGGGGGACCGTGACGCTGACGGCGGTGGCAACTGCCTTGGCCATCAGCGTGGTTGTGCTGGGGCTGGCGCGGTTGTTGGCCCGGGTGGATCTGGTGCGGGTGCTGCGGGCGGGGGAGGACCGTTGAGTCGGGGACCGATCGGAGGGGGCGGACGGTGGCCCAACCAGCCTGCGCACACGTGGAGTTGCGGAGACCCGTGGGAGCCGGGCACGACCGGAGAGGCTGGACGGTGACCCAACCGGCAGGCGCAGAACCGATGTTGACGCTACCCAGGGGACCGGGCACGACCGGAAAGGGCGGACAGTGACCCGGACCATGGACACGCCCGAGACGGTGGCACGACCCGCGCGCCCGGGCCCGGCGGTGACGCGACGCCTGATCCGCAAGGAGACGCGCGGTGACCTGCCGATGCTCGCCTGCCTGGCGGTACTTGTCCTCGTACTGACGGCGCTGTGTGCCTGGGCCCCCGCCCTCGCGGGCCGCCAGGAGGACCGGGCGCTACGGCAACGCGTCGACGCGGCGCAGGCCCAGGCCCCCCTCATCAGCCTGAGCACCACACCGGAGATCTTCAACACCTCACCGCCCGCCGTGGACATGGCCACCCTGCTCACCGCCGGCCGCACCCTCACCCAGCCGCTCAGCGGCACAGCCGCACGGCACCTGTCCTTCACCGGCGGCGGCAGCTACGACTACGACCCGGCATCCCTGCTCACACCCCGCTCGCCGGGCCCGGCGAGCACCAGCACCCAACTCACGGTCAGCTACCTGCCGTCCGCGCGGACCCACCTCCGCTACGTCAGCGGTCGCGCGCCCGCCGACCACACCCCGCTGGCCACCACACCCCAGATCGGCCTGTCCCAGGCCACCGCGCGGGCACTGGGCGTCCGGACCGGCAGCCGCCTGAGCCTCGAATTCGCCAAGACGCCCGGGGCACAGAACGCGGCGCCCCAGGCGGAGTTGCTGGTGACCGGGATCTACCGCCCCACGGCCACCACCGACGACTTCTGGACCGGCCGCGAGACCTTGGACCAGCCCTCGCGCTACCCGGCGGAACGCTCCACCGGCACCGTGCTCGCCGTCCGCGGCCTCGTCGGCCGTGACGCCGCCGACCTGCTGGCCGGTGCCGGGGTGGGCGGCCCGCGGGTGACCTGGCAGGTGCGCGCCGATCTGTCCGGGGCCGCGCTCGACCGGGCCCGCGCGCTCACCGGGCCGCTGTCCCACTACGGCGCGGACCTGAGCGCCGCCCTGTGCCAGGGCAGCGACTGGGTCACCGGCGACATCAGCTGCCAGGTCGGCGGCCAGTCCACCCAGTCCCTGCTGGTGACCGACTCCCTGACCCCGCTGCTCACCACGTTCACGGCCCAGGACCAACAGGCCAGAGCCCTCGCGACCTACGCCGTCGACGCCCTCGCCGCGGTCGCGCTGGCCACGGTAGCCGTAGCGGTACGCCTACTCCTGCGCCGGAGACAACCCCACCTGCGGTTGCAGCGCGCGCGGGGCGCGTCCGCCGCGCGGCTGGTGCTGCTGCGCTGTGCCGTGGCCTGGCCGGTGGTGCTGCTCGCCGCGCTGCTCGGCTGGGCGACCGGCCGGGCCCTCGCCCCCACCGGCACCTCCGGCTCACCGCAACCGCTGCCCGCCGCCCTCGTCACCGCGGTGGTGCTGCTGACGGTCCCCCTGATGACCTGGCTCGCGGTCCGCGAACCCCGTCGCCCCGGCCGCCTGCGCCGCACGCGCCGCAGAACCGCCGTGGGCCGACGCGTGGTCCTGGAACTGACGGTGCTGCTCGCGACGGCGGCGGGCGTGCTCGCGCTCCGCTCACAGGGCCCCGACGGAATCCTGGGCGCGGTACCGGTACTGGTGGCTCTGGCCGTCGTACTGATCCTGTTGCGCGTCTACCCGTTCGTGCTCCGCCTGGTGCTACGGCGGACCCGTCGTGGCCGGGGCGTGGTGGGCTTCGTCGGCGCGGCCCGCGCCGCGCACGACGCCCCGGCGACCGGACTCGCCCTGTTCGTCCTGGTGTTGACGCTGGGCACGGCGGTGTTCGGGGGCCTGGTGCAGCGTACGGTCGACGACGGGCTGGCCACGGGGGCGGCGTGGACCACCGGCGCGGACGCGAGCGCGGCGGTGGCGGGGATCGTGACACCGGCAGGGGGTACGGGCGGGACCGTGGCTCCCGCCGAAATACGCACCGCCGTCCAACACCTACGCACCCTCGACCTCGCGGGACAGACCGACGGCGCGGCGATCCCCCAGGTCGCCGTGATCACCGTGGACCCCCGCCAACTCGCCGCCGTAGCACCGAAGTCACCCCTGGCCGCCGCCCTGCTGCCCGGTCTGACCACCCCGGAGGGAACCCGCACCAGCGCGAGCACCCCGCTCCCGTCCTTCCTCTCCCCCGGCCTCTGGGGGAGCGAGCGAACCGGCGGCTTCACCACCACGATCGTGACCCAGGGGCAACCGCCGGTGAACCTGACCCTCAAACCGGTAGGCACCCTCACCCCCGCGGAGCTGCGCGACCCCCTCCTCGGCCCGATCACGGCGCAGCTCCCGGCCGGAACACCGATGCTGATCACCACCGCCACCGCCGACCACCTGCTGCCCCAACAGGCCTCGGGCAGCACGGTGTTGCTCCTCAAGGGCGACGGCTCCACCACCCCCAGCCCCACGGCACTGCGTTCGGCGGCAGCCAAAGCGCTCGGCCCGCTGGCCCGGATCCGCGTCCGTTCCGAGACCCTGAACACCCTGCGCGCGGACGGCCTGACGCAGGGCCTCGGCACGATCTACGCGACCAGTTCGATCCTGGCCGCACTGTCCGGCCTGCTCGCGCTCGCCCTGGAGCTGACCCTCACCTCCCACGAACGCGGCCGCACCACCTCGTTCCTGCGCACACTCGGCCTCGGCGGCAGGGAGGCCGGGGCGATCCACTTCCTCCAACTCCTGCCGCTGGCGGTGGCCTCAGCGGTGGGCGGCACCCTGCTCGGCCTGCTCGAACCCCGGCTCCTGGCAGGGACGTTGGACCTACGCCAGTTCACCGGCGGCCCGGCCCAGCCGACCCTGCACACCGACTACTCCCTGACCCTCGCCCTCGTCGCCGGCGTGACCACCCTGATCCTGACGGCCGCGGCGACCGAGACTGTGCTCGCGCGCAGGCGACGCTTGGGGGCTGTACTACGCCTCACGTGAAGATCGCGCATGTGAACACGGCAGCTCGTGGATCCGCGCTCGCGCTCGGGATTCAAGCGGTGAACAGCCAGTCCGCTCGGTCGGGCCGCCCACTGGTCTGCCGCCGGCGCGGCACGTCCGAGGTTCAGACTTTCAGGGCTTCCCGTCCCGAAGGAGGGTTCAGTTCCGCAGGCCACGATCCATCACGGTGATTGATGTCACCACGACTTGGCACGCCTACTCGTTGGTACACCTGAGGAATCGACTCGGGCGGGTGGATCACAGGCTGTAAGGTGTGGCGCAACTCGACTGCTCCCCGGCCTCGTTCGCCTCGGCTGGGTACCGAGGCGTCAGTGATGCCACAAGGCAGGCTGACAACACCCCGGGTAGGGAGTTGAGTTGCGATGAGCGGTAGTCGCAAGGAGCGCAAGAGGAAGAAGCGGGAACCCGACTGGTGGATCCCGATCCTCCTGGCGGTCCTGTCGACGATTGCAGCGGTCGCAGGATGCGTTAGTCAGGTAGCTGCCCGCTAGTCGGGCCAGCGGCTCGGCCGTAGTGCTCGTCAGGCGAGTGCGACCGAATGGTGGACGGTCGAACCCACCTGACGCAGAAACGCTCCGAGCGAGGCCCGGTTCGGATGCCAGTCCGTGCCGGGCCTTCGTTCTTGAAGCGCGAGCACTTGTCCTCCGGGCATCATGGAAGCCCACGAGGTATCTGAGCTTGGATACTAAGATTCGCCGATCCGCATTGCAAGCTTTAAGAGTCACCGTGAGAGTGCGACTCCGCTTGTGAAGTGCCTGGTCAGATGGGGGGCGGCCGAATCATTGATCTTGAACGTATAATCTCGTTTGACAAATTGACAGCTGTCAACCGTTGCCTGATTTGTAGCCAATGGGACGGCTTGAGGTGTGGCTAATTCGTCGGGGCGCCGGGCCCACTGATCCTCAACCCAATGCCGTCCTAAGCGCCCGCCAACCAACTACGGGGCCGGCAATCGCGAACGGCGCCCCGTCCGTCCTGGAGCCTGAGCACCCCCGGCGGAGGCATGTCGTTGATCTCCCCTCAGGTACTGCGGTTGACCTCTGCGGTACATGCGCCGGGCCGATGACGCCTGAACCTGAGGGCATCTTCAGGCGGCGCGAGCCGAAGGCAGGAACGGAGCCCCGAGGCCCGTACGCGCACAGGCCGGCGGTGCAAGGCCAGTGGGGTGTGATCTCGTAGCGGCGGATGGAAGACGATTGCAACGCGTCGAGGAGCGTGTAACAGCCCTGGACGGCCTCCGAGTTGATGACCGGAGCCTTCCTGCCGTCGGCGGGAGTTGGCCCCATCGCGATGACGCGTCGTCGTCGACAGGGGTGGGAACCCCCGGCTCAGTGGTCAAGCAGCGGAAGCACCATGGGCACGACCGGCTCCGTGTGACCACCGCGGGAGGCGACACCGTTGCCTGGTACGACGCCGAGTCCAGCCATCTCAAAGTGCTTCAGGCGTCGTACCCAGATCGAGCGTTGGACGCCCTGGCACCTCACGTGACGGCCCCCCATGCCGTGAACCGGCCCGGTGGCTTTCCTCTTCCTCGACTGGATCGAGCACCAACCTGTCCACAACTCCCGCGTCCGGGTGGGCGACAGCGCGATGAAAGCGAACGGCGGTCGAGGGCACCTGTACGTCCGTAGCAGCCGCCCTGAAGGCAGCAGGGCGGCAGCAGGGCCTGCGCCTTCCTCACGAAGGTGGCTCCGGCGCTGGTCTTCGTTTTCGTGGCCGACATCGTGGTTGCCCAGTCCCTTGGTGACGAAAAAAGTGATCAGGGGTAGAGAGATCCCGTCGTTCCGGCGGCAAGCAGGCGTGCTCGGGCTGAAGGAGATCGGGTTCGTCCCTGCCGTCGCTCGCGATGGTCGAACCCGGCTCAGCTCATGTTCGAAGCGGACGGGCCCTGGCGTCGCGTGCCCGGCCGGACACGGTGGCCCGAGAAGCTTGCTTCTGCTGAAGCTCGTACAAGGTTCGCGTCGTCGCCGATCGCACTTCTGGCGATTGCCGGTGCGGAAGTCTGGGACAGCGGTGACGATCGGCCAGAGACTCCGTGCGCGGAGGCTCTACGCGCGAGGCCGCCGCGCGAACCCCCTACCGCATACCCTCGGCATGCCGGCCGCCGCTCGCCGGTTCCTCCGCAGCCTCCGTACCCTCCGCCTCGGACCTCGCCCGCCGAGCCGCCTCGTCGGGCCACACGCCGATGTGATCGCTCTCCAGGGCCAGCCGCACCCGCTTGCGCAGATGCAGCCGCTCGGTGAACTCGCTCGGGAGTTGGAGCCGGCCGCTGGCGTCCAGTACCGCGTACTCCTCGGCGGTGAGCACCTCGACGCCGTCCTCGTCGGTGGCGACCCGGCGCAACACCTCGGTGGACGTACGGCCGTTGCGGATCCGTACCGTCCGCTGGACCTGCTCGGACACCAACGCGTCGTGGGTCACCACGATCACGGTGACGCCCAGTTCCTCGTTGGCCCGGCGCAGCGCGGCGAAGACCTCGTCGCTGGTGGCGGTGTCGAGTTCGCCGGTGGGTTCGTCGGCGAACAGCACCCGGGGCTCGTTGGCGTTGGCCACGGCGACCGCGACCCGCTGTTGCTCGCCGCCGGAGAGGGTGTCGGGCGTACGGTCCCGGCAGTGGCCGACGGACAGCAGGTCCAGCAACTCCTCGGCGCGCGCCCGGCGTTGGGAACGCTTGATGCCGGTGTACGTCATCGGGAGCATCACGTTCTCGGCCGCCGAGAGGTACGGCAGGAGGTTGCGGGAGGTCTGCTGCCAGACGAAACCCACCGTCCCGCGACGGTAGTCGAGGCGTTCGCGGCGCTTCATCGCCAGCAGGTCGTGTCCGGCGACCTCGGCCGCACCCGCAGTCGGTACGTCCTGGCCGGAGAGTATGCCGAGCAGGGTGGACTTGCCGGAGCCGGACGCCCCGATCACCGCGATCATCTCGCCCTGGGCCACGGCCAGATCGAGCCCCTGGAGGGCCTGCACCTCGACGCCCTCGGTCTGGTAGATCCGCACCAGGTTCTCGCAGACGACCAGCCCCTCCTCGCGCCGCGGCACCGCGGCCGCTATGGCCCGCCGCCGCAGCTCGGCCAAGTCCGGTGCCCCGGTGGGCTGTTGGTGAACTGCCACACGGTCCCCCGAGGAGATGAGAGGAGAGGAGAGGAGATGGAATGACGCTTGCTGATGTGGACGCGGATAACGATGTCGAACGGTCGCCAAGGTGGCGCGGAAGCCTCACCGACCCTGCGCCGCCCGTACCCGTCAGCCGTCCTCGACGATCCGTCCGTCACGGAGTTCGAGCACCCGGTCGGCCAGCGCGAGCAGTTGGGTGTCGTGCGTGGCGACGAGCGCGGTGACCGACTCGCTGCGGACGACCGCACGCAGCAGGTCCATCACGGTGAGACCGGTGTCCGCGTCGAGCTGGCCGGTGGGTTCGTCGGCGATGATCAGGGCCGGGTTGTTGGCGAGCGCGCGGGCGATCGCGACCCGCTGCTGCTGACCGCCGGACAGCTCACCGGGACGCTGGTCCGCGTGGTCGGAGAGGCCGACCAGGGACAGCAACAGCTCGACGCGGGCCTCGCGTTCACGGGCCGGGACCTTCCGCAGGCGCAACGGCACCCCGACGTTCTCGGCGGCCGTCAGGATCGGGATGAGCCCGAAGGACTGGAAGACGAACCCGATACGGTCCCGGCGCAGCGCCAGCAACTCGTCATCGCCGAGCCCGGCCAGGTCCGTACCCTCCAGGGTGATCCGGCCGCCGTCCGGAGTGTCCAGCCCGCCGACGAGATTGAGCACGGTCGTCTTCCCGGACCCGGAACGCCCCCGCAGCGCGACGAGTTCACCGCGCGGCACGCTGAAGGAGACCCCGCGCAGGGCATGGACAGCCGTGTCACCACTGCCATAGGTGCGGCGCAGATCCTCGACCACCACCATCGCGCCGCCCGCCGCCGCCCCGGCCTCCGCGACCGCGCCACGCCCACCGAACTGCTCGCTCACACGCCCTCCCCCAGCTCGCCCCGGTCCTGCAACCGCACCGTACGGTACGCCGACCGCCCAAGTCCCGGTTCCCGCAAGGCGGAACGCCCCCTGCCTATCCGGCGGCCCCGCCCGCCAGCTGCTCCACCGTCGTGACCGTCTGGTCGACGATCGTGTCGTAGAGGCGGGCATGGGCCGCGGGCAGACCGGCGAGGAGGGGGCGCAGGACGTCCGTCGCGGGGTCGGGGCCGGGGGCGTCGTCGAGCAGGGCCGTCATCTCCTCGTCGGGCCTGCGGTAGCCGTCGTAGACGACGTGGCCGAGCATCGTGGAGCAGATGAGCGCCACGGCGAGGGCGAGGTCCTCGGCGGAGAGGCCGGCCGGGGTGAGGATCTCGCGCAGCCGGGTGAGGCTGGGGAGCCAGGCGGGGTGCCGGGTGGTCGTCATGTAGGGCATGAGCTGCGGGTAGGGGCGGAGGTTGGCGTGGCCCGCCCGCATCCAGGCGCGGAGGCGGTCCGGCCAGGGGCCGTCGGCGATGGGGGCGCGCTCCATGACCTCCAGGACGTGGTCGGCGGTGGCCTGGAGGAGGGCGTCGCGGTCCGGGAAGTAGCGGTAGAGGGCCATGGGGGCGGCGCCGACGACGTCCGCCACGCCCTTGATGGTGAGGGAGACGGCGGGTTCGGCGAGCAGTACCCCGACCGCGCCCTCGATGATCCGCTCCCGCGACAGCCGGGGCGGGCGCCCCCTGCCCCGGCGGCCGGAACCCGTCGCCACCTGCGTCATCCGCTGTGCCTCTCCGTCCGCGACAGCCGTGCCCGGACAGGGGAAGGCTACCGCTCCGGCAGTTCCCGATCCTGTCTCCGTCTATTTTGTGTATGCCATACGAAAAACATGCCAGACTCGTTTCGTTCAGCCTCGTGTCGTACGCACCAGCACGCATCAGCCGGAGGCTTCGCCATGTCCGCGTCCAACTCCCCCGCCCCGCCCGTTCCCGTCGAGGGGGTCGGTCCGTCCCGCTCCGGCGCTGTCGTCTGGGTCCTGGCCCTCGGCGGGATCACCGTCTCGCTGATGCAGACGCTGATCATCCCGATCGTGCCGGAACTCCCCAAGCTGCTGAACTCCTCGCCGTCCGACGCCACTTGGGCGATCACCGCGACCCTGCTCGCCGGTGCCGTCGCCAACCCGGTCGTGGGGCGGCTCGGGGACATGTACGGCAAGCGGCGGATGCTGCTGCTCAGCCTGGTGCTGCTGATCGTCGGGTCCGTGATCGGCGCGCTCAGCGACTCGCTCGTGCCGATGATCGTCGGGCGGACCTTCCAGGGCGTCTCGATGGCCGTCATCCCGCTCGGCATCAGCATCATGCGCGACGAACTCCCCCCGGAGCGGCTGGGATCGGCGACCGCGCTGATGAGCGCGTCGCTGGGCGTGGGCGGTGCGCTCGGGCTGCCGACGGCCGCGTTCATCGCCGAGAAGGCGGACTGGCACGTGCTGTTCTGGACGGCGGCGGTGCTCGGCGCCGTCGTGGCCGCGCTCGTCGTGACCCTCGTACCGGAGTCGGCGGTGCGCAGCGGCGGCCGGTTCGACGTGGTGGGCGGCGTCGGGATGTCCATCGGTCTGGTGTGTCTGCTGCTCGCCATCTCCAAGGGCGCGGACTGGGGTTGGGGCAGCGGCACGACAACCGGGCTGTTCGCCATGGCGGTTGTGGTCCTGCTGGTGTGGGGCTGGTGGGAGCTGCGTACCGTACGGCCGCTGGTCGATCTGCGCACCACCGTGCGCCGCCAGGTCCTGCTCACCAACCTCGCGTCCGTGGTGTTCGGCTTCGCCATGTTCGCGATGTCGCTGGCCGTACCGCAGTTGCTCCAACTCCCCACCCTCACCGGCTACGGCCTCGGCCAGACCGTGCTCGCGGCCGGGCTCGCGCTCGGCCCGTCCGGTCTGGTGATGATGGCGACCGCACCGCTCTCCGCCCGGATCTCGGCGACGGCCGGACCCAAGGTCACCCTGATGCTGGGCGCGCTCATCGTGGCCGCCGGTTATGGCCTGGGGGTGGTCATGATGGCCGCGGTCTGGCAGGTCGTGGTGGTGTGCTGTGTGATCTCGGCGGGTGTCGGTTTCGCCTACGGCGCGATGCCCGCGCTCATCATGGGCGCCGTGCCGCTGTCCGAGACAGCCGCCGCGAACAGCCTCAACAGCCTGATGCGGTCCATCGGTACGTCCGCCTCCAGCGCCGTCGCCGGGGTCGTCCTGGCCCACATGACGACGAGCTTCGGCTCCCTCACCGTCCCCTCCCACAACGGCTTCCGCGTGATCATGGGCATCGGTTCGGCGGCGTCCCTGGCGGCCCTGGTGCTGGCCGCGTTCCTGCCGGGACGGCGGGTCCCGGCGGACCCGGGGGTGCCCGCGGCGGCCAACGAGGCGGCGGGAGTACGGAGTTAGACACTGCGGGCGGGGTCCCGGTACCCCGCCCGCGTCCCGTACGCCGGCTACGACAGCTGCGTCTGCACCTGGGCCGAGATCAGCTCCAGGTGGTCCAGGTCGGCGAGGTCGAGGACCTGGAGGTAGATGCGCTCGGCGCCGATCTCGGCGTAGCGGCCGATCTTCTCGACGACCTCGGCCGGGGTGCCCGCCAGGCCGTTCTCCTTGAGCTCGTCGACCTCGCGGCCGATCACGGCGGCGCGGCGGGCGACCTCCTGGTCGTCCTTGCCGACGCAGACGACGAGGGCGTTGGAGTAGGTGAGGTCGTCGGCCTTGCGGCCGGCGGCCTCGGCGGCGGCGCGGACCCGGCCGAACTGCTGGGCGCTGTCCTCGATCGAGGCGAACGGCATGTTGAACTCGTCGGCGAACCGCGCGGTCAGCTTGGGCGTGCGGATCGCGCCGTGGCCGCCGATCAGCACGGGGATCTTCGCCTGCGTCGGCTTGGGCAGCGCGGGCGAGTCGGTCAGGTCGTAGTGCGTGCCGTGGAAGTCGAAGGTGTCGCCGGGCTTGGTCGCCCACAGGCCGGTGACGATCGCGAGCTGCTCCTCCAGGCGCGCGAACTTCTCCTTCGGGAACGGGATGCCGTACGCCGTGTGTTCCTGCTCGAACCAGCCCGCGCCCAGGCCGAGTTCGACCCGGCCGCCCGACATCTGGTCGACCTGCGCGACCTGGATGGCGAGGACGCCGGGGAGGCGGAAGGTGCCGGCCGTCATCAGGGTGCCCAGGCGGATGCGCTTGGTCTCACGGGCGAGTCCGGCCAGGGTGATCCAGGCGTCGGTGGGACCGGGGAGCCCGTCGCCCGAGCCCATGCTCAGGTAGTGGTCGGAGCGGAAGAAGGCGTCGAAGCCGAGGTCCTCGGTGGCCTTGGCCACGGCGAGCAAGGTGTCGTAGGTCGCCCCCTGCTGGGGCTCGGTGAAGATGCGCAGATCCATGGTTCCATCCTGCACGCTCGGGTCCCGGTCAACCCCATCGGTCCCTTCGGCCCATCTCGTGCCCGGTCGGGTGAAATTGCGTCAACCGTGCGCCCGGGGGGCGCCCGCGCCAGTGACCGGCCCCGTCGATGATCGTTGGCTCGGGCGGAGCCGGACCGCCCGGATTCCCGCCTCCTCCTCGCCGGGGAGGCCACGGGCCGAGGAGGCCGTCATGTCCGAAGAAGCCGTGCCGCAGCAGGGTGGACCTGCGCAACCCAAGGGGTTGTTGCAGCAGATGGAGGAACTGATGGCGTCCCTGAACGCCGACCTCTCCGCCCTGGACGCGGACCTGCAGTCGACGTCGATGGACAACACGGACGCGTGAAGCGCCCCTAAAGGGGCGCGGGGAACTGCGCGACCAGCCACGACGGCGTCGCGCAGACCCCACGAACCGCAACCACGAGGTCACCCCGCTTCACGCTCCGGTACCGCCTGCTCCCGGTCCGCCAGTCTTCGGAGCATCTCCAGCACCCGGTCCCGGGACTCGTCCGCCGCGTCGATCGCCTCCATGCACTGCCAGTACGTCCCCTCGTCGTCCGCCGCGCAGGCGATGCCCACGAGGGCGATACCGACCTCCCCGAGCAGACCGCCCAGGCACAGCAGGGCGAGGCGCGCGTCACCCAACTCCGTCAGCTGGGCCGCGCGTAAGTCCTCGACGGCCAGCACCGGGGTGTCCAGCACTCCGCAGCCCCGGCCCGCCAACTCGGTCAACCCCAGTGCCTCGCCCCGGAGTTCGGGCGGGCCGAAGACCGCGAGGCGGCTGCCTATCGCCTGGGCGAGAGCCTGCGCCTGCCACACCTCCGTCATGGTCTCCGGCACACCGCCGCTTCCGGCCAGGGCGCGCCTGCTCGTCACGATGAGCCGCATCGCGTCCATGCGCTGCCCCCGTCATATCCCGACGTGCTGTTCGCACGTCCGCCCGAACTCCCTTGTCCACTACCCAGAGTGAGAGTCCCTGAGACGAAAAGCCAGAGGAAGGCGGAAATCTGTGGACAACAAATCGGTTGCGGACAGATGAATGACTCCGGAGAGTGAAAATGGACGCGCGGACTCCCCCAATCGATCGCCTACGACGGGGACTTGTCGGCTACGGCGCCGGAAACCTGCCCTCGTTCCGGTCGATCTTCGCGTCCAGCGCCGCGAGCGGATCGACGCCGAGGACCTCGCACAGCTGGAGCAAGTACGCGAGGACGTCGGCGACTTCGTCCCGCACCCGGTGCGCGCTCTCCGGGTCGTCCATCACCCGCGCCGACTGCTCGGGGGTCAACCACTGGAAGATCTCGACGAGTTCGGAGGCCTCCACACTGAGCGCGGAGACGAGGTTCTTGGGGGTGTGGTACTGCTGCCAGTTCCGCGCGGCCGCGAACTCGGCCAGTCTGCGCTGCAGTTTCGCCACGTCGAGATGTTCTGTCACGGCTCAAGGTCTACCACTGTGACCCCGTCGATCCGAGAGGCCCAGGACGCGTCGCTCACCGCGCCGACCAGCCGGATGTGCCCGCGCTCGCACATCCGCGCCGCGAGCCGCAGCAGTTCGGCCCGCTGCCGTACGTCCACTCCGCGGTCGAGGCCGTCGGCGAGGACGGTCAGGGTCTGCATCGCGGCCGGGACCTCGCCGGGCGGGTCGACCTCCAGGACGCCGGGGCCGGTGAGCAGCACCAACGCCAGGGCCGCGTACCGGAGTTCACCGTCACCGAGCCGTTCGAAGCCGGTGCGCGGACCGTCACCCCGGTCGAGGACCGCGCGGAGCATGCCGTCGGCCAGCGGTTCCGCGAGGATGTCCACCACGGGTCCGGCGCAGCCCGTCCGCACCGCCGTGACGAGCTGCCCGTGGCGTCGCCCGCACTCGGACCGGGTGCGCCACAGCACGTCGGCGAGGTTCCCGCAGTCCCGCAGCAGCCGCCCGTCACCGATCGGCACGGCAGCACGCATCCGCTCGGGGGCCGGATCGCAGGCGAAGACGGAGCGCAGGGCGACCACCATCTGCTCGGCGGCGGCGAGGACTTGGCGCTGCCCGTCCGTCTTCCCGGCGACGCGCAACGGCAGCAGGGCGGTGCCGAGCCGGTCGTCCGGCAGGGGTGCGCGGGTGACCGGCGACGAGCCCGCCGTATGCCAGGCGGCCTGCACCGAGCGGCGGGACGGATCGCGCAGCGCGGTCTCCAGCAGGACCAGCCCGCCCGACGTCAACCGCTCGCCCACGATGCGCAGTTCGGGCTCGGCCTGGACGGCGACGTCGAGCCGTACCGGACCCTCGGGCCCGTCCGCCGTACAGCCGATCCTGAATCCGCGTCGGCGCTGGGCGTCGGGCCGGGCCCGCTCCGGGACGCAGGCGACGGGGTCCGGGAACACCTCGCCGACCGCACTCCCGGCGCCGAGCCGCGCGAGTGCCTCGTAGGCCCGCAGCGCACTTGTCTTGCCGCAGCCGCTGGGCCCGGTGAAGAGGGTGAGGGAGCCGAGCGGGAATCCGGCGCCCCGGTGCGTGGCGAAGGCCGACAGCCGCAGCTCGGTGAGGTGCGGCCGGTCGGGGTGCGCCTCGATGCGCACGGGGCCGGTCGGCTCGGGCGTCCGCGACGACGGCGGGGCGACGGCGGCCGACGGCTCGGGCCGACCCCGGGGCGAGGTCGCTTCGGGTGATCGCCCCTGCGGTGGCACGGACTCGGACGACCGGGAGGACACGGGCGGCGTGGAGAACCGGGAGGAGCCGGACGACTGGGGCGACTGTGCTGACACGGTCATATCCGGACCGTAGGCCTCCGCCGTCAGGCGAACCGTTCCGCCCCGGGGACCTTCCTACGATCGAGGGACCGGCCCAGCGCCCTCGCCACCGGGGCGACTCACACGCCCGGAACCCCCGCGCCCTCCATCAGCCCCTGCACCTCGGTCCCCGGCGGTGTGAGCAGGAACACGTTCCGGTCGACGCGGGTCATCCCGCTCGCCAGGCCGAAGACGACGCCGGTGCTGAAGTCCAGCACCCGCTTGGCGACTTCGCTCTCCGCGCCGGTGAGGTCGAGCAGCACCGGGATGCCCGCCATCAGGGTCTCCGCGACCTCGCGGGCGTCCCCGAACACGTTCACGCGGAGCACGACGAAGCGGCGGCGCGGCTCGGTCTCGGCCTCGGGTATCGCCCGGTGGCCCACGGCGGACGGCCAGGCGTCGCGCCCCCGCAGCGGCACTACCTGGGCGAGCCCTTCCCACTGTTCGTCGGTGACATCGTGGCTGTTCACCGGCATGCTCCGTCCTGGGTCGCGCTGGCAGTCTGCATCCGGCAATTGTTGCGCACTGTCACCCGTTCGGCCCAACTGCGACACACTCCGCGACAAGATCGGGCCGCATCTCACAGTGACCCCGGGCCGGTTGTGCACCGGGCGTAACCCCTCATGATCGGGCCGCGTGACCTCGGCGTAACGGGCAATTCGTACGGTCTACGGCATGACGAAGCCCCCCACCCGACAGGTACGGACGGTCTGCTCGTACTGCGGTGTGGGCTGCGGCATGCTGCTCGACGTCGGCGCGGGCCCCGACGGCAGGCCTACGGTCCTCCGGGCGTCCGGCGACAAGGCGCACCCGGCGAACGGCGGGCGGCTCTGCACCAAGGGCGCGACCACGGCCGAGATGCTCGCCGCACCGGGACGGCTCACCGGCGCGCTCGTGCGGGACGAGCGGGGCGAGGAACCGGTGCCGACACCCGTGGCCGATGCGATCGCCGAGACCGCCCGGCGACTCCGGCAGATCGTCGACGAGCACGGGCCGGACGCGGTCGCCCTCTATGTCTCCGGGCAGATGAGCCTGGAGGCGCAGTACTTGGCGAACAAGCTGGCCAAGGGGTTCCTGCGGACGAACCAGATCGAGTCCAACTCCCGGCTGTGCATGGCGAGTGCGGGCGCCGGTTACAAGTCGTCGCTGGGCGCGGACGGGCCGCCGGGGTCGTACGAGGACTTCGAGCGGGCGGACGTGTTCCTGGTCATCGGCTCCAACATGGCCGACTGCCACCCGATCCTCTTCCTGCGGATGATGGAACGGGTCAAGGCGGGCGCCAAGTTGATCGTCGTCGACCCTCGCCGCACGGCCACGGCGGCGAAGGCTGACCTCTTCCTGCAGATCGCGCCGGGCACCGATCTCGCCCTGCTCAACGGCCTGTTGAGGCTGCTGCACGAGAACGGCCACACCGACCCGGAGTTCATCGCCGCGCACACGGAGGGCTGGGAGGCGCTGCCCGCCTTCCTCGCCGACTACGCGCCGGACGCCGTCGCCGCCCTCACCGGTCTCGCCGAGGACGACATCCGTACGGCGGCCCGGCTGATCGGCGGGGCGGGCGAGTGGATGAGCTGCTGGACGATGGGCCTCAACCAGTCCACGCACGGGACGTGGAACACCAACGCCCTGATCAACCTGCATCTTGCGACGGGCGCGATCTGCCGCCCCGGCAGCGGCCCGTTCTCCCTCACCGGCCAGCCGAACGCGATGGGTGGCCGCGAAATGGGCTACATGGGACCGGGGTTGCCGGGCCAGCGGTCCGTACTCGTCGACGCGGAACGGGAGTTCACCGAGGAGGTCTGGGGTCTGCCGCCGGACACGATCCGCGCGGACGGTGTCGGCCGGGGCACGGTCGAGATGTTCCGGAAGATGGCCGACGGCGACATCAAGGCCTGCTGGATCATCTGCACCAACCCGGTCGCCTCGGTCGCCAACCGCCGCACCGTCATAGAGGGGTTGGAGGCGGCGGAGTTCGTCGTCACCCAGGACGTCTTCACCGACACCGAGACCAACGCCTACGCCGACGTCGTCCTCCCCGGCGCCCTGTGGACCGAGTCCGAGGGCGTCCTCATCAACAGCGAACGCACCCTCACGCTGGCCCGCCCCGTCGTCGCCCCACCCGGCGAGGCACTGCCCGACTGGCGGATCATCGCCTCGGTCGCCTGCGCGATGGGCTACGAGAAGGGCTTCTCCTACGACAGCGCGGAGCAGGTCTTCGAGGAGATACGGCAGTTCTGGAACCCGGTGACCGGTTGGGACCTGCGCGGGGTGACGTACGAGCGGCTGCGGTCCACGCCGGTGCAGTGGCCGGCGGCGGAAGAGGACGGGCCCGACCGCAACCCCATCCGGTACGTGGGCGGGGGCGAGCTACGCTTCCCAACTCCCAGCGGGCGAGCCGTCTTTCACGCCCGGCCGCACATGCCGGCCGCCGAACTGCCCGACGACGACTACCCGTTCGTGCTGAACACCGGGCGGTTGCAGCACCAATGGCACACGCTGACGAAGACGGGCAAGGTCGCCAAGCTCAACAAGCTGAACCCCGGGCCCTTCGTGGAGCTGCACCCGCAGGACGCACGGGCGTTGGGGATCGCGGAGGGCGACTCGGTGGAGGTCGCGTCCCGGCGGGGGCGGGCGGTTCTCCCTGCTGTGGTGACCGACCGGGTGCGGCCGGGTGGCTGTTTCGCGCCGTTCCACTGGAACGACCTCTTCGGTGAGTATCGATGCGTCAACGCGGTGACGAGCGACGCGGTGGATCCGGTGTCGTTCCAGCCGGAGTTCAAGGTGTGTGCGGTGTCGCTGACGAAGGTGGCATCGGCGCCCACACCGGCACCGGCTCCAACGACGTTGTCCCAAAAGGCAGTTGTCCCGACCTCCGTCATCCTGGGCGCGAATCCCTTCGGCCTCGACCCGACCCCGCCGCCCGTCCTCACCGCCCAGGAACGCCTCTACCTGACCGGCTTCCTCGCGGGCATCGAGTCCGGCGCCCCGGGTGTCCCGACGCTTCCGCCCGACGCACCCTTCAGCGCCGAGCACGCGCTGTGGGTCAACGGCGTTCTCGCCGGGATGTACTCGCGGTCGACCCCCGCTCCCCCACACGAACCACACCAACTACCGCACCCGGCGCGGCAGATCGTCGTCCTCTGGGCCTCACAGACCGGCAACGCCGAGGAGTTGGCGGCGGCCACCGCCGAACGGCTGGCCTCCGCCGGGCACCGGGCCTCCCTGCTCGGCATGGACCAGGCCGACGTCGGCACGCTCCCGGCCGACACCGATCTCCTCTTCATCACCAGCACGTTCGGCGACGGCGACGCCCCCGACAACGGCTCCGGCTTCTGGGACACGCTCGCCGGTGAACAGGCGCCCCGGCTGGACGGAGTGCGGTTCGCGGTGCTCGCCCTGGGCGACTCGTCGTACGACGACTTCTGCGGGCACGGGCGCCGACTGGACGCCCGGCTCGACGAGTTGGGCGGGGTGCGGCTGACCCCGCGCACGGACTGCGAGCCGGACTTCGAACCGTCGGCGGACGCGTGGCTGGGGCAGGTCATCACGGCGCTGGGCACCACCACCGAGGCGCCGAAATCACCGCCCCGGGCCCCCAAGCAGGCCCCCACCACCGCCCGACTCGTCGGCAACCGCCTGCTCAGCCGCCCCGGCGCGGGCAAGGAGGTCCGCCGGTTCACCTTCGACACCAGCGGCACCGACCTCACGTACGAGACCGGTGACGCACTCGGCGTCCGGCCGGTCAACTCCCCCTCCCTGGTGGACGAATGGCTCACCGCCACCGGCACCGATGCCGCAACGGTCGTAGAACTGGAAGGCGTTGGAGAGGTTCCCTTCGCCGAGGCGCTGCACCGGCAGTTGGACATCACCCGCATCACCCCGGATCTGCTCCGGTTCGTGGCCGAACGGGCCCGGGACGACCGGGAGTTGCGCGGGCTGCTGCGGGCCGACAACAAGGACCGGCTGGCGCAGTGGAGTTGGGGGCGGCAGGCGGTGGATGTGCTCGCCGAGTATCCGGTGAGGGCGGGGGCCGAGGAGTGGGCCGGAGTGCTCAAGAGGCTTCAGCCGCGGCTGTACTCGATCTCCTCCAGCCCGCTCGTCGACCCGCAGAGTGTGTCGCTGACGGTGTCGGTGGTGCGGTACGAGAGTCTCGACGGCCGCCCGCGCGGCGGGGTTTGCTCGCCGTTCCTGGCGGACGCGGAGGCGGGGACCGAGGTCCCGGTGTTCGTGCAACGCTCGCCGCATTTCCGGCCGCCCGCCGATCCCGCGACCCCGATGGTGATGGTCGGACCCGGCACCGGGGTCGCGCCGTTCGTCGGTTTCCTTCAGGAGCGGCGCGCGCTCGGGCATTCCGCGCCGAACTGGCTGTTCTTCGGGGAGCAGCACCGCGCCACGGACTTCTACTACGAGGAGGAGTTGGCGGGGTTGTTGGGCGAGGGCGCGCTCGACCGCCTCGACACGGCGTTCTCCCGGGACCAGCGCGCGAAGGTCTACGTGCAGGACCGGATGCGGGAGCACGGACCGGAGTTGTGGCACTGGTTGCGGGAGGGCGCCCACTTCTATGTCTGCGGGGACGCCTCGCGGATGGCGAAGGACGTGGATCGCGCGCTGCGGGACATCGCGGTCGCGCACGGCGGGCTGGACGAGGCCGAGGCGGGTGCGTACGTGAAGCAACTGGCGGCGGCGAAGCGGTATGTGCGCGATGTTTACTGAATGAACTGATGGCCACGGTCACTTGAACAAAGCCGTTCGAGTTTGTCCCATTTAGGCCATGACGAGGGGTTCTTACCGGTCTCATACCGGATTCTTCTCGATTGCCGACACGCCGCTCACCACCCGGGATTAGCGTCCCGTCCCGTGCACTTGGCAGAAACACAACAGGTGACACCCGGTCGGCGGACACAGTCGGCGGTGTCCGCCCCGGAACCTCCCGCGCAGTGGCACCGCATCCTCACCCTGCTCGCCGACATCAGTCTCTTCATCGGCGTCCGCCCGGTGTGGACGCAGGCCGCCAGCCACCGGCTCGTCGTGGCGGCGGTCGTCTGCCTCTGCTACGCCTCGATCCTGGTGTGCGGGGTGCTGACCCTGGTGGTCCGCCGGGCGCGGTCGCTGGCGCGGATCGACCTCGCCGTGCTGGTGACCGCGGTCCTGCTGGCACTGTCCGCGTGGTCCGTGTTCCACACCGGCGGCGACGAGGCGGTCCTCACCACCCAGGCCGCCAAGGAACTGGTCGCCGGCCACCCGATCTACGGCCAGCCCTGGCCCTGGCTCTTCCACCCCAGCCAGGGCGTCGCCCTCACCCCGACGGTGACCGGCGGCTACGACTACACCTACGGCTATCCCCCGCTGGAGACGCTGCTCACGGCACCCCTCCTGTGGATCGGTCACGGCGGCGCCCCCGCGACGGCCGTCGCGACCGGCGCGCTGATCGCGGCCGCGGTCCTCATGTGGCGGCTGCTGCCGACGCAATGGCGCTCGGCGGCCACCATGGCGTGCCTGGGCCTCGGCCTTCTTCCGACCTACGGCCGTCAGGGCTATCCCGCCGTGCTCGCACTGGCGTTGCTGGTGCCGGTGGTGATCCGCTGGCCCCGGATCGGCAGGGGCGGGCGGCTCGGCGCCGCCGGGATCGCCCAGGCCGCGTGCCTGGGGGCGGCCTGCGCGGCGCAGCAACTCCCCTGGTTCCTCACGCCGTTCCTGCTCGCCGGGATCTACGCCGTGCGGCGCGGCGAACTCGGCGCCCGGCAGGCCGCGTTGGTGCTGCTGCGCGTCATCGGGGTCGCCGTCACCGTCTGGCTGCTGATCAACACGTACTTCATCGTGCACGAGCCGAGCACCTGGCTGAGCGGCATCGCGCTGCCGCTGACACAGGGCGCGGTGGTGCACGGCCAGGGCCTGGTGGACATCTCGCTGTACTTCACGAACGGCAGCGACCGGCTCGACTGGTACTCCCACGCGAGCATGCTGCTCGCGGCAGGTCTGCTCGCCGTGTTCGTGCTGTTCGTACGGCGGTTGGGGCCGGCGGCGACCGTCCTGCCCTGGTGCGCCTTCTATCTGGCGACGCGTTCGCAGGACGGGTACTACCTGCTGATGACCCCGTTGTGGCTGGCCTCGGCCCTCACCGCGCCGATCGCCGAGTTCCGGAACGCGTGGCAGCCGCGCCCCCGGCCGCTGTCCGGTCCGCACCGCCGGCAGGCCCGGATCGCGGCGGCCGTGCTGCTCGTCACGCCCGCGCTGGCGAGCGCCGCCGTGGCGGCGACGGGGGCACCGCCGATGGACATGCGACTCACCGGTGTGCGGCGGGCGTTGCCCACGGTCGTGACCCGGCTGACCCTCAAGGTGACCAACTCGTCCGGCGACGCCCTCACACCCCACTACACGCTCACCACGGGCCAGGGCATGAGCCGGTTCTGGTCCCAGGTGGGCGGCCCGGCGACGCTGCCCGCGCACAGCACGGAGACCGTCGAACTCCGGCCGCCCAACGGGACGTTCACCCTGCCGCACAAGAAGGTCCGGATCCGGGTGCGCGCGTTCACCGCCACCCCGCAGACGCTGTCCAGCTCGGACATCCGGCTGCGGCCCACGGACTGACCCACCGCTTGACGGCCTGTCAGGCGGCCGTACGCAGGAAGCGGAGCGTGGTGGTGACCGTGGTCAGGCCGCGCAGCATGCCCATCTGGTTCCAGCCGAGGCCGAACTGGTCGCGGTCCACGGTGAATTCGGCGTCCAGTGTGAGCGCCTCGCCGGTCGCGTCCTTGAGGCGGGCCGTGAAGTTCTGCGGGCGGCTGATGCCGTGGACGGTCAGCTGACCGACGACGTGCACGGCGTCGCCGTCGCGCAGTTCCGCGCTGCGCACCGCGAAGGTGATCTCCGGGAACTTGTCGGTGTCGAACAGGTCGGCGGAGCGCAGATGCTTGTCGCGCTTGGCGTTCTTGGTGTCCAGGGAGGCGGCGTCCAGGGTCAGCGTGCCGATCGCGGAGCCGTCGCCCCGGACCTCGCCCTGACCGCTGACGGTGCCGAAGGTGCCCTTCACGTTGACCAGGCCCCACATCGTCCTGTGGCTGATGCCCACGGTGGAGGCGGCCTGGTCGAGCTGCCACACCCCGGTCTCGACGGCGACGGTCATGATCTCTCCCGCTGGTTCCGGTAGTCCAAATTTGAATGAGCTTTGCGGGCCTCACGCTAGCCCATTATCCAAATCTGGACAACCACTCCTCCAAAATTGGACAACAGGTAGACTCGACCCATGGCCGACCCCGTAGAGCGCCCCGCCGACCAGCCCGAATGTCCGTCCCTGCGGGGCGACGGGCTGCTCCCGCCCGAGCTGCGCGCCTGGATGCTGCTGCTGGCGGCGACGGGGGCGGTGGAACAGGAACTGCGCTCGGTCGTGAAGGGGAACCTCGACGTCTCGCACGACGAGTTCCTGGTGCTGTGCCTGCTGGCCGAGCAGCCCAAGGAGGGGCTGCGGATGACCCGGATCGCGGAGCTGCTGGGCCGGCCCAAGACCCGCCTGACGTATCAGATCGCGTGTCTCCAGCACGCGGGCCTGGTCACCCGCAAGTCCGTCTGCGGCGACAAGCGCGGCATCGAGGTCGCCCTCACGGACAAGGCGAGCCAGCTCCTGCGCGAGGCCTCCGAGTCACTCGCCGAGACGGTCAGGCGCGGGCTCACCCAGTTCGTGGGGCGCGAGCAACGAGAGGCGCTGAACGCGCTGTTCCCCGATCGCGCCGCCACCTGACGCCGGTCTGGAGGGAGTTGGTCTAAAGGGGGTCGGGGGCGCCCCCGTCCGCCAGCAGGTCCAGGAGGGTCGCCCGGGCTCGGGACACCCTCGAACGGACCGTGCCCACAGGGCAGTTGCTGAGTTCCGCCGCCTCCTCGTAGGGCAGGCCGAGGAGTTGGGTGAGGAGGAACGCCTCACGGCGTTCGTCCGGCAGGACGGCGAGGAGGTCCAGGAGCGCCACCCCGTCGTCGAAGCCCGGCAGGCCCCGGGGCTGGGCCAGTTCCACGGCGAGCTGCCAGTCCTGGACGTCCGACAGGCGGGGGCGGACGGCGGCGCGGCGGTAGCTGTCGATCACCGCGCGGCGGGCGATGGACAGCAGCCAGGTGCGGGCCGAGGAGCGGCCCTCGAAGCGGTGCAGGCTGCCGAGCGCCCGCAGGAACGTGTCCTGTGCGAGGTCGTCGACCGCCTGGGGGTCGGCGCAGAGGTGGGAGACGTAGCGCAGGACGTCGCGGTGCAGCGCGCGCACGAGACGGTCGACGGCCGCGGGGTCGCCGTGGCGGGCGGCCAGCGCCCAGTTGGTCAGCGACTCGTCGCTCGACTCCGTCACGTCGGGCGAGGCGGGCAGGGTGGGAGTGATCACCTGAGGTCCTTCTCGGTCACCGTGAAAGGGGATCGGCCGTCCCGCGGCGCCCGGAAGAGGCGGGGCACGGGGGTACGGCCGAGGCCCGGGGCGCGTAGGAGCGGTCCCGGGGTGCCGGCTGCCGTCAGACGACAGCGGTCCCCAGGGGCGGACCCCGAGAGGTGATCGCGTGGACGAGAAGGAGCAGCCGCGGCGCCCGCTCGGAACGGGGGCGGCGCGGACGGAGACGCGGACGGTGCGGCGGGGCGGGGAGTGCGAGCAGCAGTCGTAGCGGAGCGGTCAGCCGTCCGGCCACGGCCCGCAGGACGCGGAACGTGGCACGCTCGCCGTGCGCCAGCCACAGGCCGCAGAGGAGGGCGGCGAGGAGGTGGGCGGTGAGCATGCCGGGCGAGGAGGTGCCGGTGGTGGTGGCCGACATATGGCCCATGTCCATAGAGCCTGCGGACATGGAACCTGCGGACATAGAGCCCGCGGACATGGAGTCCGTTGCGCTCATGTGCATGGAGCCCATGTCGGCCGACCCCATGTTCATGGCCGCCGACTCCCCCGCCATCGCGGGCTCCGCCCACGAGAACGCGGTGTGGAGGGCGGCCTGGGCGGCGACCACGAGGGTCACGATCAGCGGGAGGCCGCGTTCACGGCCCGCCAGGGACCAGCCGGCCGCACCGGTCGCGGCCAGTCCGGTGGCCAGGGCCCAGGCCGGCACGTGGTGGCCGGACATCAGGACGTGGGCCAGGGCGGCGAGCAGCACACAGACGGCCGCGAACATCGCGGCCCTCACTGTGCGCGCACACCACCCTGCCGTCATGGCGCCTCATCCTGGCATCCGAACCTGGGTCTCAGCCGTGGGTACGGTAATTCCCGGCTCGGTGCTCAGTGGCGGTGGTCGCCTCGGGCCGTCCTACTCCTCGATCACGAGGCCCTTCGCCGCGAGCACCGGCGCGAGGTCGCACATCTCCACGACCGTCTTGCCCGCACGGTACGCGGCGATGAACCCGGCCTCGGCGTCGACCCGTTCCTGCGAGAGGGCGGCCGCCTCGGCCGCGTCCTCGCGGCGGACGACGACCACGCCGTCGGCGTCGGCGCGCATGATGTCGCCGGGGCGGACGAGCACACCGCCGACGGTGATCGGCTCGCACATCGGGCCGACGGTCTCCTTGACCGTGCCCTTGATGCAGACGCTGCGGGAGAAGACCGGGAAGCCCAGCGCGCGCAGGTCCTCGGTGTCGCGGACGCCCGTGTCGGTGATCAGACCGGCGAGGCCCTTGGACTGGCAGGCGTTGGCGAGGACGTCGCCGAAGGAGCCCGCCTCCTCGTAGTTGCCGGCGGACACGACCACGACATCGCCCGGCTGGGCGTAGGCGATGGCGGTCTGGAGCATCAGGTTGTCGCGCGGGGCGCACTGCACGGTGAACGCCGGGCCGCACAGGGACATGGTGTGGTCGACCGGCTTGATGGCCGAGTCCAGCGCCCCGAGACGGCCCTGTGCCTCGTGGATCGTCGCCGAGGAGAACTCGCTCAACTGCTTGACGACGGACGGCTCCGGCCGGTCGAACTTGGTGCTGACGCGGATCATGACGACCTTTCAGAGAGCGTGCTCGGAGGGGGCGTTGGTCAGTTCGGCGCACGCCGCCGCGATGCGCTCGCAGGCCTCGGTGAGGACGTCCGTCGACGTGGCGAACGAGATACGGAAGTAGCCGGGGGCGCCGTACGCGGCTCCGTGGATCACCGCGACCTGTTGGCTGTCGAGAAGGTGACGGGCGAAGTCCTCGTCGTTCTCGATGCGGGTACCGGCAGGGGTGAACTGCCCAACGGCAGCCTGGCAGTTGACGAGGAGATAGAAGCCGCCGTCCGGGACCGTGCAGCTCAGCTGCGGGACGTCGTTGACCAGCTTCACGGTCTCGTCGCGGCGGGCGCGGTAGACGCGCACGGTGTCCTGGACGAAGTCCTGCGGTCCGGTGAGCGCGGCGGCAGCGGCGGCCTGGCTCACGGACGAGGGGCACGAAGAGGTCTGGGACTGGAGGGTGTTGATCGCGGTCACCAGGTCCGTCGGACCCACCCCGTAGCCGATACGCCAGCCCGTCATCGCGTACGTCTTGGAGACACCGTTGGTGAGGAACACCCGGTCGGCCAGGCGGGGTTCGACGGCCGCGAGGGACCCGGCGCTCTCGTCGCCGTACCAGATCTCGTCGTAGATCTCGTCGGTGAGGACGCCGACCTGCGGGTGGGCCAGCAACACCTCGGCCAGGGCGCGGAGTTCGGCGGTGGTGTAGGCCGATCCGGTCGGGTTTCCCGGGGTGTTGAGGACGACCCAGCGGGTGTGCTCGGTGATGGCCGCCGTGAGGCGCTCCGGGGTCAGCTTGAATCCGTCCGCCTCGGGGCAGTCGACGATCACCGGGGTGCCGTCGTTGGCGCGGACCATGTCCGGGTACGACACCCAGTACGGGGCGGGGACGATGACCTCGTCGCCCTCGTCCAAAGTCGCCATCAGGGCAAGGAAGATGACCTGCTTGGCGCCGCCGCCGACCGTGATGTTCGCGTCGGTGACGTCGAGGCCGTGGCGCTCGCGGAGTTTGCCGGTGATCGCGGCGCGCAGGGCCGAAGTGCCGTTCACCGGCGTGTACTTGGTCTCGCCCGCCTCGATCGCCCTGATCGCGGCGGCCTTCACGTGGTCCGGGGTGTCGAAGTCGGGCTCGCCCACGGTCAGGTCGAGGATGGTGAGCCCCTGGCTCTTCAGCTCGCGGACGCGCTGGGCCGCCGCCGTGCTCGGCGAGGGCTTGATACGGCCGAGCCGTGCTGCCGTCTTCACGGTGATCAGCCCTCCCTGCGCTCGAAGTTGAGGCCGCCGGGCACCTGGAAGGTCGGCAGGATCTCGATGTGGCCGATGTTGACGTGCCGGGGCGAGTCGACGGCGAACTCGATGGCGTCGGCGATGTCCTCGGGCTTCAGGGACTCGTAGCCGTCGTAGAACTCGCGCTGGGCGGCCTCCATGTCGCCGAGCAGACGGCCGAAGATCTCGGTCTCGACGCGGCCGGGGCAGATCTCGCTGACGCGGACGCGGCGGCCGTAGCCGTCGACGCGGAGCTGGCGGGAGAGGGTGTGCACGGCGGCCTTGGTGGCGTGGTAGATCGTGTTGCCGCCGAAGTTGTAGACACCGGCGATGGAGCTGATGTTGACGATGTGGCCGCGGTCGCGCTCGACCATGCCGGGCATCAGCAGGCGGACCAGGTGCAGGACGGCCTGGATGTTGACGGCGATCTGCTCGTCGATCGCGAACTCGTCGGCGGTGAGGATGTTGCCGGTGCGGGAGACGCCCGCGTTGTTGACGAGGACGTCGATCTCCAGGTCGTCGAGGACGGCGGTGAGGGCCTCGGTGTCGGTGATGTCGACGGCGTGCGGGATGCAACCGGTCTGGTCGGCAAGGGTGTTGAGCCGGTCGGCGTTGCGGGCCACGGCGTGGACCTCCAGGCCGCGCTTGGCGAGCCGTTCGACGACCACGGCTCCGATGCCGGTCGACGCTCCGGTGACGAGGGCCGTCCTGTAGTCGGAGATGGGCATGCTGAGGGCTCCTTGCTGTGCGGGGTGGGGGGCTTGTGCGGGTGAGGCTTGTGCGGGCGTGCGGGTGCCGGTGCTCTTGGGTGGGGCGGGGTGTCAGGCGTCGCGCAGGGGCAGGTGCGCCCGGTCCGTCACTCGGGAGACGGCGATGAGCGTGCCGAGTGCGGTGATGACGGCGTAGAAGGCCGGCATGTTGACGTTGCCCGTGCGGTCGATGAGGTAGGTCATCAGCAGGGGGGCCGTGCCGCCGAAGAGGGCGGAGGAGACGTTGTAGCCGAGGCCGTAGGCGGAGTAACGCACACGGGTCGGGAAGAGTTCGACGAGAAGGATGTGGATGACGCCTGTGTGGCCGGCGAACACCACCGCCATGACGCAGGCGCCGATGACCGCGAGGGCCACGTTGCCGGTGCCGATCAGCAGGTAGCAGGGGATGCCGACGATCGCCATCGCGACGGCGGACCCGGCGAGGACCTTCTTGCGGCCGACGCGGTCGGAGAGGCGGCCCATGTAGGGGATGGCGAAACAGATCGCGACCAGGCTGGAGGCGGTGACGAGGAGGCCCTGCACCTTGCTGAAGTGCAGCTCGGTGCTCATGAAGGTGGGCATGTAGCTGAACAGGACGTAGTAGCCGGAGCCGTTCATCAGCGGGATGAAGAGGGCCAGCAGCATGGCGCGCCGGTGCTCGGCGGAGGCGAACGCCTCCTTGAGCGGGTTCTTGGAGAGGCCGTCCTCTTCTTTCAGGCGCGTGAAGTTGGGCGTGTCGCTGATGCGCTTGCGGATGTAGATACCGGCGATGCCGAGCGGTACGGCGAGCAGGAACGGGATGCGCCAGCCCCAGGACTCCATGCGGGCCGAGCCGAGGCCGCTGGTCATCGCGGCGGCGACCAGGGTGCCGGTGAGCAGCGCGAGGAACGAGGCGATCTGCGCGTAGCTCGTGTACAGGCCGCGCTTGCCCTCGGGGGCGTGCTCGGCGAGGAAGCTCATCGCGCCGGAGGCCTCGCCGCCGACGGAGAAGCCCTGGGCGACGCGGAGCAGGATCAGCAGGGCGGGTGCGGCGATGCCGATGCTGGCGTAGCTGGGGAGTACGCCGATGGCCGCGGTGGCGGCGCTGATCAGCAGGATGACGAAGACCAGCATGCGCTGGCGGCCGATGCGGTCGCCGAGGTGACCGCAGATGACGGCACCGAGGGGGCGGAAGAAGAAGGAGACGGCGTAGCCGAGGAAGACGAGCTGGACGGCGTTGTCGGAGCCGGGGAAGAAGACGGCGGCGAGGGATCCGGCCATGAAGCCGAAGATGCCGTTGTCGTAGAGCTCGGCGAAGATCCCTACGCATCCCGCGAGGGTTACCTTGCGGGCTGTTCTGGGGTCGACCGTGTTGGGGACTGGCTGAGCGGCCACGGTACTCATGGCGTCTCCTGTCTGGGCAGGGGCGTGGGACGAGGGGCGATGCGGCTCCGTGCGGGGTGCTTCCAGCGGGTTGGCGGGGAGCGGGGTGAGCGGGTGCGGGTGGGTTTTGTGCGGTGGGGAGCGGTTGTGGTTTTGTGCGGGTCGGTGGGGGCTGGGCGCGCAGTTCCCCGCGCCCCTTCGTGAGGGGGCCTGTGTGGAGAGGTGCGGGACCCTCAGCCGCCCTCAGATGCCCGCAGGCGCCCGGATGCGTAGGGCCTCGAAGGCCGTGTGGACCCTGGTTCTCAGGGCGTCTATCGCTTGGCGTTGTGCGCGGTGGGCCGTGACCGCCTGGTCGAGGGTGCGGTGGCGGAAGTTGATGGTTTGGCCGGGGCGGACCTGGGCCAGGGCCGAGAGACCGGTGGCGGTGACTACGGCCAGGACGGGGTAGCCGGCTGTGACGCCTCGGCCGCGGTGGAGCACCAGGAGTTCGTCGCCTGCCGGGACTTCCACCGCGCCGATGGGGACGCCTCGGGAGAGGACCTCGCCCTGGGTGAGTCGGCGGGGTACCGCACCCTGGAGGCGCAGGCCGATGTGGTTGCTTCGCGGGGTGACCGTGAAGGGGGCGTCGAACAGACGCCGGCCCGTGTCGCCGAACTCGGCCCGGTCGGGGCCGTCGGTGACGTCGATGGTCCAGGTGGTGGGGAATGCCGGGACTGGCGCCTTCAGGCGGAACAGGGGGATCCGGGAGAAGGGGTGGTCGATGGGCGGGCAGGTCGTGCGCAGGACCAGTTCGTCGCCGGCGCTCAGCGTGGGGCCGAAGCCCAGGATCGTGTCGGGGGCGCAGCTGCCCTGGAGGTAGTCGGCCTCGAACGAGCCGAGTACGGCCAGGTAGACGCGCAGGCCCCGGTGGATGCCGGTGATGCGGATGGTCTCGCCGGCCTGGACCGGGATCGGTTCCCACTGCGGGCGGATGACTCCGTCCACCGTTACCTCGGCGGGGGCGCCCGTCACCGCGATGAGGATGTCGCCGGACGACACGCACGCGAAGTCGAGGGCGGTGATCTCCAGCAGCGGGGCGCGGTCGTCGTTGCCGCACAGGACGTTGGCTACGCGCGCCGAGTGCTGGTCGGCGGCTCCGTTGGCGGGCAGGCCGTAGCGGGAGCGGCCTACGCGGCCGAGGTCCTGGACGGTGACGATGCCGGCGGTGCGGACGGTGAGGGTGTCAGCCATGGCTGCCTCCCCGGCCGACCGGCTCCGCCGGGTCCGTACAGTCCGCGAGGCTCAAGTCGGCGTAGTCGTCCCACTGTTGGGGCTCGATGGGGCGGAAGCGGAAGGTGTCGCCGGGGCGGTACGCCGTGATCGGGTCGCTGTGCAGGTCGAGGACGCGTACCGGGGTGCGGCCGAGCAGTGGCCAGCCGCCGGGGGACGGCATCGGGCAGATGACCGCCTGGCGGCCGGCGACCGCGACCGAGCCGGGGGCGACCTTGGTGCGGGGCGAGGCGAGGCGCGGTACCGGCTTGGGGAAGGGCGGGCCGTCCGTCATCGGGGCTCCGGCGGGGGCGCCTAGGCAGCGCACGGTGAGGTCGGAGCCGGAGTGCAGGACGATGATCTCGCCCTCGGTCAGGCCGAGTTGGGCAGCGACCTCGGGGAGGTCGGGGCCGTACTCGCCGCCGTAGACGACGGGGACGACGAAGCGGCGCGGGGGCGTGGTCGGTGCGGGGTGCGGGCCGAGGCGGGCCGCCTCGTGGGCCAGGACGCGGCGGACCGTGTCGTGGTCGGTGGCGGCGCAGTCGAACTCGACGAGCAGGGCGTCGTACGTGGGCACCACGTCGTGGACGCCGGTGAGTTGGACCGCGTTCAGGGCGTCGGCGAGGGCGTGGACCAGCTGCCAGGCGGGTTCGGCGGCGAGGCCCTCGGCCTTGGCGACCAGGGCGGAGTCGCCGCAGTCGGCGATGGTGATGTTGCGGTTCCCGTCGGGGCAAGTGCCGTTCGGACCAGGCGCGTTCACGGTGGAGCCCTCCACAAGAAGGCTGTTCATGTCGGTCACCCCTTGCCGCTCAGGACTTTGTCGAGGGAGGTGATCTCGACGCCGGCGGTGAGGAGTTGCTCGCGGATGCGGCCGGCGAGGGCGATCGCGCCGGGGCTGTCGCCGTGCAACAGGACGGTGTCGCAGGCGACTTGGATGTCCGTGTCGTCGACGCTGCGGATGACTCCCTCGGTGACCATGCGCAGGGTGCGCCGGGCGACCTCGTCCGGGTCGTGGATCACGGCGCCGGGTTCGGAGCGCGGGACGAGGGTTCCGTCGGCTCGGTAGGCGCGGTCGGCGATGCCGACGATGCCGACGCGCAGGCCGCGGGCGCGGGCCGCGTCGGCCAGTTCGCCGTCCTGCGCGAGGACGATCAGCGACTCGTCCAGTGCGGCCACGGCGTCCACGACGGCGCGGGCGTAGTCGGCGCGGACGGCGACCAGGTTGCCGAGGCGGCCGTGCGGGGCGACGTGGTGGACGCGGGTGCCGTACGCGACGGCGAAGGCCTGGAGCGCGCCGATCTGGTAGAGCACGTCCGTGCGGACCTCCTCCGGTGTGAGGTCCATCGCGCGGCGGCCGAAGCCGACCAGGTCGGGGAAGCTCGGGTGGGCGCCCACGGCGACCTGCTTCTCCACGCACGTCCGCACGGTGGCGTCCATGATGCGAGGGTCACCGGCGTGGAATCCGCAGGCCACATTGGCGGACGTCAGCAACTCCAGAAGTGCGGCGTCGTCGCCCATTGTGTACGCGCCGAATCCCTCGCCCAGATCGGCGACGAGATCAACCATGGGAGTCATGACGTCCTCCGGGAGGGAATGCCGGAAAGGGGGAATTCCGGGGCGGGGAATTCTGGATGACAGATGCCAGCACGTCTTCGTGACACCGGGAACGGAGAATGTTCCGGGGCGGGTGTTCCTGTCTGGATGTTCCGCTCAACTTATTCCGCCGGTCGCGTGATCGCCAATATGCGTTCGGTCTGGCGTTATCGCGAACGGTTATGACTCCCCTCACACCCTCCACTCACCGGGGCTGTGCTTCGGGGTGAACGCTCCCTACGATGAGGCTTCGCTCCATCTGGAAGGCCCCGCGCAATGGACACCAGGCGTCTCTACTCGTTCATCAAGATCATCGACGCGGGGAGCATCACGCGCGCGGCCGACATCCTGCACATCGCGCAGCCGGCGCTGAGCCAGCAACTGTCGGCCCTGGAGGCGCAGTTCGGGCAGCAGCTGCTGATCCGCAGCAAGCGCGGGGTCGCCCCGACCGAGGCGGGCCGCGCCCTGTACCTGCACGCCCAGCTCATCCTCCGCCAGGTGGACCTCGCCCAGGCCGCCGTCGACGTCTCCGGCCGCGCCCCCGCAGGCAGCGTCTCGGTGGGCCTCGCCCCGTACAGCCTCGGCGCGGCCCTCGCGCTGCCCCTCCTGAAGAGCGTCCGCGAGCGCTACCCGGACATCCTGCTGCACATCAACGAGAACTTCGGCGGCGTGATCAGCGAGGCGATCATGACGGGCCGCATGGACATGGCCTTCATCTACGGCGCCGGGCCGCTCCGGGGTGTCCAGTTCGAGCCCGTCCGCACCGAGGACCTCTACCTGATCGGCGCGCCCGGCGACACGGCGCCGTCCGGGAAGGGCGAGGTGAACCTGGAGGAGCTGGCGAGCCTGCCCCTGCTGCTGCCCAGCCGGATCCACACGATCCGGCAGGTCGTGGACGCCGCCTTCCAGCAGGCCTCGCTCCGGCTGAACGTGGTGGGCGAGGTCGAGTCCGCGCTGACCCTCGTCAACGCCGTGGACGCGGGCATCGGCGCGACGGTCCTGCCGTGGTCGGCGGCGCGGGCCATCCTCGACGTCCGCGAGCTGTCCGTACGGCGGATCGTGGAGCCCGTCATCACGGTCAAACTCTCCGTGGTCACCTCGGACAATCAGCCGCTCTCGGAGCCCGCGCTGGCCGTGCACGACCTGTTCCTGGAACTGATCGACACCGACAGAAATAAGGACGACCAATAGCGTCACACGAATCCGCTATTTGTCTCCGGTGACCGCCGCGGCTAGCGTCTTCCGAATAATCCGCCCGGCCGGTAATGCATGGCTGCACATGGCTCGTCACTGGAGAAGAACATGAAGAATCGTGTCCTCGCCACCCGTGAAAACCTGCCCGGCGAAGGCCTGCGACGCCTGTCCGAGAGCGCGGAGCTGGTCGCCTGGCCCGGTGCCGCCAAGCCCGGTCCCGCCGACCTCGCCGCCATCGCCCCCGGCGTGAGCGGGGTGCTGGCCCTCGGCAACGACCCCGTGGACGCGGCCCTGATGGACGCGGCGGGCCCCTCGCTGCGCGTCATCGCGCTGGCCAGCATGGGCTTCGACAACGTCGACCGCGCCGCCGCCGCGGAACGCGGCATCGTCGTCACCCACACGCCCCGCGTGCTCGCGGAGACCACCGCCGACCTCACCTTCGCGCTGATCCTCGCCGCCCGCCGCCGCCTCGGCGCGGCCTCCGCGAGCCTCGCAGAGGGCTCCTGGGAACTGTTCCGGATGCACGACTATCTCGGCCTGGACATCCACGGAGCCACCCTCGGCCTGGTCGGCTACGGCCAGATCGGCCGCGCGGTCGCCCGCCGCGCCCACGGTTTCGGGATGCGCGTGATCCACCACGACCCGTACGCGCCCGACGACGAGCTGTCGACCTCGGTCGGCCTGGCCGCGCTGCTGGCCGACGCCGACGTCGTGTCGCTGCACGTGCCGCTCACCGACGAGACCCGCCATCTGATCTCGGCCCGCGAACTGGCCGCGATGAAGCCGACGGCCACGCTGGTCAGCACCTCGCGCGGCGGGGTCGTGGACGAAGAGGCGCTGCTGGACGCCGTCCGCGAGGGGCGGCTGCACTCCGCCGGGCTCGATGTCTTCGAACGGGAGCCGATGGGAACGGAGTTGTCCCCGCTGGTGGCCGAGCCGAACGTGATCACGCTGCCGCACATCGGCTCGGCGACCGAGGCGACCCGGGCCGCGATGGTCGACCTGGCGGTGGACAACATCCTCGACGTACTGGCCGAACGGCCCGCCCGTACGCCCCTGCCCGGCAGTTCGGCGGTGGCGGGCGCGCCGGTCGGAAGCTGAGCGCTCATCCCGCCTGTGTGCTGCTGAGGCCGGCCCACTGCAGCAGGAACCGCAGCGCGTCCTGCGAGGCCGAATCCGGAGGAGCCGTGTACGCGACGAGGAACTGTTCCGGGTGCGTGTCGACGGTGAACTGCTGTACGTCCAGGGTGAGTTCACCGGCGACCGGATGGACGTACGTCTTGGTGAGCTGCCGCGGCCCCCGCACCTGATGCTCCGCCCACCAGGTGCGGAAGTCCGGGTCGTGGGCGGTGAGTTCGGCGATCAGGGTGTCGAGTGCCGGGTCGTGCGGGGTGCGGCCCGCCTCCATGCGCAGCACGGCGACGCACTCGCGGGCGGCCCGGGGCCAATCGGCGTACAGCGCGCGGAAGTCGGCGTCCAGGAACGTGAGCCGGATCAGGTTGCGCTCGGCCGGGGGCACGGCGCCGAAGTCGGTGAGCAGCGCCGTGGCCGCCCGGTTCCACGCGAGGACGTCCATGCCCCGGTGCAGCACCATCGCGGGGACGTCGTGCATGGTGTCCAGCAACTGCCGTAGCCGCGGGGCGACTTCGGAGCGTCCGAGCCGCCGGGTGGATGCTCCTGGCGCGACCTCGGCGAGCGTGAAGAGGTAGGTGCGCTCGTCCTCGGCGAGGTGGAGCGCGTCGGCCAGGGCGTCCAGGACGGCGCGGGAGCCCCGGCGGGTGCGGCCCTGTTCCAGGCGGACGATGTAGTCGACGCTCACGTGCGCTAGGTACGCCAGTTCCTCCCTGCGCAGGCCGGGCACGCGCCGCAGTCGGCCGTCGTCGGGGAAGCCCGCCTGCCGCGGATCGCGGTCCGCTCGGCGGGCGCGCAGGAAATCACCCAGTTCGTTGCTGGAAGCGGGCGGCGCGTCACGGTCTGCCATGGCTCCAGTGTCCCCGGGTCGGCGGGGGTGTGCCTGGTACAGAACCGCATAGGCAGAGCCGTCCCTGGTGGCGCGGGGTGGGGCGGGACGACGGTGGGGGCATGGCCGTACACCGGCTTCCCTCTCCCCCTCCGACTGGAGCACACCTCATGCGTACCGATGTCACCTTCCTCAGCGCGGGCCTGAAGCTCGCCGGTCACCTCTACACCCCGGACGGCGGGACGCCGGGGGTGCCGTGTCCCGCGATCGTGGTCGGGCATCCCGGCACCGGGGTGAAGGAACAGGCCTCCGGTCTGTACGCCCGTCTGCTGGCCGAGCGCGGGTTCGTCACGCTCGCCTTCGACGCCGCTTACCAGGGTGAGAGCGAGGGTGAGCCGCGCGCGCTGGAGGATCCGGGGCAGCGGGTCGAGGACCTCAAGGCCGCCGTCTCCTTCCTCGGCACCCTCGACGAGGTCGACCCCGGCCGCATCGGGGCCCTGGGCATCTGCGCCTCCGGCGGCTACGCCCTGGCGGCGGCCGCGACCGACCCGCGCGTCCGGGCCGTGGGCGCGGTCAGCGCCGTAGACATGTCACGGCAGTTCCGGCTCGGCGCGGACGGCGCGCAGGATCCGGCCGTCATCGCGGGCATGCTGACCGCCGCCTCGGCGGCCCGCACGGCGGAGGCCGGTGGCGCGGACGTCCAGCGGTTCCCGGTGTTTCCCGCCACCGAGGAGGAGGCGCGGGCGGGTGGCCCGCATGTCTACGACGGCTGGGAGTACTACTGCACTCCGCGCGCCCGGCACCCCCGCTCGGCCAAGGCGCTGACCTGGACGAGTGTCGACCGCATCGCCGCCTTCGACACGTTCGCGACCGTCGCCATGATCGCGCCGCGGCCGCTGCTGCTGATCGTCGGGCGGGCCGCGGTCACGTCCTGGATGAGCGTGGAGGCGTTCCAGAAGGCCGACGGGCCAAAGGAGTTGGCGTGGATCGAGGGCGCTTCGCACGTCGATCTCTATGACAAGGACGAGTACGTGACGCCCGCCGTGGAGAGGCTGGACGGCTTCTTCGCCGAGCACTTGGCGGTGTGACCCACCCGTGTGATCCGGGCGTGTGATCCAGTAGACAGGGAAAACTGCACAAGTAACTTGGCAAAGTTACTTGTGCAGTTTTACGTTGGATCCATGACCACGAATCCTCCGCAGCAGTCCGTCGCGACCGCGCAGCGGCTCAACGACGCGATGACCCGGCTGCGCGCACGGCTGCGCACGGAGTCGGGGCAGCACGCGACCGGCCTGACTCTGACGCAGCTCGGCGTGCTGGCGAGTGTCGTACGGGAGGGGCCTGTCACCGCCGCGCGGCTGGCCTCGCTGGAGCGGGTCAGCGCGCAGTCCATCGCGCAGAGCCTGGCCGTGCTCAAGGCCGCCGGGCTGGTCCGCAGCGAGCCCGACGCGCAGGACGGCCGCAAGAAGCTGATGAGCGCCGACCCGTCCGCGACCGAGCTGGTCGAGAAGCTGCTCGCGGGCCGTGCCTCCTTTCTGGCGCGGGCCATCGACCAGTTGGTCGCCCCGGAGGAGCGCAAGGACGTGGAGAAGGCCATCGAGCTGCTGGAGCGCCTCGCCACGACCGAGCTGAACGACCGCGAGATATGAGGACCGACACCGGCAAGGCCACCGGAGGGGCGCGCGAGCTCGTGCGCAAGCCCTTCGCGTGGACCTTCACGACCCCGCTCTACGTGGGCGCCGGGCTCAACCCGGTCAACAGCTCGATCATCGCGACCGCGCTGGTGCCGATCGCCACCGAACTGCATGTCGCGGTCGGCAGCACCGCAGTCCTCGTCTCCTCGCTCTACCTGGCCAGCGCCGTGGGGCAGCCCACCGCCGGCAAGCTGGCGGAGGTGCTCGGCGCGCGCCGGATCTTCCTCGTCGGGATCGTCCTCGTGCTGCTCGGCGGGGTAGTCGGCGGCCTCGGCCAGAACCTCGCGATACTGACCGTGGCCCGGGTCCTGGTCGGGATCGGCACCTCGGCCGCGTTCCCCTGCGCGATGGTGCTGATCCGGCGCCGCGCCCAGGACGCCGGTCTCGACGCCCCGCCGGGCGGAGTCCTCGGCGGCATCGCGATCGCGGGCATGGCCACCGCGGCCATCGGCCCGCCCATCGGCGGACTCCTGGTCGGCGCCGCGGGCTGGCGCTGGGCCTTCCTGATCAACATCCCGGTGACCCTGGCCGCACTGGCGATGGCCGTGCGCTGGCTGCCGAAGGACCCGGCACTCGACCGCGCGGACCACGGTTTCCGCAGGGTCGCCGACCGGATCGACCTGCCCGGCATCCTCGGTTTCGCCGTGACGATGACCGCGCTGGTCGTCTTCCTGATGGGCCTCCCCCGCCTCGGGTGGACCGCGCTCGCCGTCTTCGTGCTGGCCGCGGTGCCCACGGTCTGGTGGGAGCTGCGCAAGCCGGGCCCGTTCTTCGACTTCCGCGGCCTGGCCGCCAACAGCGCCCTCACCCGGACCTATCTGCGCCAGGCGCTCTCCCTGCTCGGCACCTACACCGTGATGTACGGCGTGACGCAGTGGATGGAGGCCGCGCACGGCTTCTCCACCGTGACGGCGGGACTGCTGCTGCTCCCGATGGGCGCGGTGTCGGCGCTCCTCTCCCGCCCGCTCGCCCGCCGCAACCTGATCCGCGGCCCGCTGATCGTCTCGGCGGTGTCCATGCTGATCGGCTCGGCCGGGATCATGCTGCTCACCTCGCACGGCCCGGCGATCACGATCGTGCTGGTGTCCCTGATCTTCGGCGTCGCCTCGGCGACCACCACCGTCGGCAACCAGACCGCCCTCTACCTGGAGGCGCCGCCGGACCAGATAGGCACCGCCTCCGGCCTGTTCAGGACCTTCGGCTACCTCGGGACGATCACCTCCGCCGTGATCGGCGGCATCGTCTTCCGCACCGGCGTGAGCGACCACGGCCTGCACGTCCTCGGCCTCGTCCTGGTCGGCGCGGGCCTCGCGGTCCTCCTGCTGACCGTCCTGGACCGCCGTCTGATGGGCCGCACCAAGACCACCTGACCACACCCCCCTAGTAAGAACCCCACCAAGGAGAACCCCGCGTGAGCACCCCCTCCCTCCCCACGATCACCGCCGAGCGCACCGCCCTGCTGGTCATGGACTTCCAGAACGGGATCGTCCCCATGGCCCCCGACTCCGACGCCCTCGTCGAGCGGGTCAAGGACACCATTGCCGAGGTCCGCGCGGCGGGCGGCGCCATCGGCTACGTCCGCGTCGCCTTCACGGAGGACGACTGGTCGGCGGTCCCGGACACCAACAAGTCCTTCAGCGCGGTCGCCGCGGCGAAGATGCTGCACCACGAGGACGACGCCACCCAGATCGACGCGCGGATCACCCCCGAGGACGGCGACATCGTCGTCCGCAAGATCCGCTACGGCTCGGGCTCGACCACCGATCTCCACGAGCAGTTGAGCGATCGCGGCATCGACACCCTGGTCCTCGCCGGAATCAGCACCAGCGGCGTGGTCCTGTCCACCGTCATCGACGCGGCCGACCGCGACTACCGCGTCCTCGTCCTCTCCGACGGCGTCGCCGACCCCGACGCCGAGACCCACCGGGTCCTGGTCGAGAAGGTGTTCCCGTCCCGGGCCCACGTCATCGACACCACGGGTCTACGGCAACTGCTGCGCGCCGCCTGACACAGCGCTCACGCCGGTGCCGCGTCCGGCGCCCCGGTCTGCGTCCCGGGAAAGACCACGCGGAGCTTCCGCACCCGCCCGCCCTGGCGGAACATCAGCCAGGCCAGGGTGGGCGGGCAGGGGTTGGAGATCCCGGCGGGGTTGACGACGTCCATCTCCCAGATGGCGATGTCACGGCTGGCCACGACATGGCGTACGTGCTGGGTCACGCCCTTGTCCCGGGTGCTCCGCATCGCCGGGAAGGGGTGGAGGCGTCCGCCGTCCTTGTTGAGGACGCCGACCAGTTCGGTCTCCGCGGGCCACAACTCCAGGATCTCGCCGGGGAGTTGGCCGCGCATGGCGCCGTCCAGGGTGACCTCGGCCTCCTGCCGGCTGTCCTCGGTGACCGCGGAGGCGTCGTCGTGCCCCCCGGCCGCGGTCGACAGCAGTACCTTGGCCATCTTCGCCCGGGCCTGGTTGAGCCGGCTGCGCACGGTGCCGACCGGGACCTCACAGGCCTCGGCGATCTCCTGGTACGAGGTGATCCCGCTGAAGTGCCGCAGCATCAGCACCAGCCGCTGCTGCTGCGGCAGTTCCTCCACCGCGTCCCAGATCCAGTCCCGCATCGCGTGCCGCTCGACGACCCGCTCCGGGTGCGAGGGCTCGTCGTCCCGCACATACACCTGCTCCAGCGCGTCGAGCCCCGGCAACTCCCGCACGGCCCGCAGCCGCATCCGGGCCGCGTTCCGCACGATCGCCCGCAACCACGCCCCCACGGCGGCGGGTTCGCGTACGTCCCCGATCCGCCGCAGCGCGGTCAACGCGGCATCCTGTACGGCGTCCTCGGCGTCGGGGCCGTAGCCGAGCAGGCTCAACGCGACGGCACGCATGGGCGCCTGATGGCGCGTCAGCAACAGACCCAGGGCGTCGGACTCGCCCGCCTGGGCCCTGCGGGTGAGTTCCTCATCCGTGGGGTGGTCGAGGGGCACCATGAAGCCTCCATGCGCACACATCACAAGCCCTGGGCGACTACGGGGAGTTGGGCTCATGCTCCGGGAACCCCACTTCTCCCACCCGCCGGTGAACGGGAGATGGCCCCCGCGTGTCGGACCGAGGGGACCCTTGTCGAGGAAGATACGCCGCTACGGCTCCTCGCCGGGCCCCCTCGGCCGGACCGGTCAACCCGCCCTGGCGTCAGGCCTGTTCGGCGGCTTCCGGCTCGGGCAGCCAGCTGCCGTGGAAGCCGGACGGGACGGGGTACGGCAGTTCCACGACCGCCTGCACGGAGAGGTCGCCGGCGTCGAGGACGAGGAGTTCACCGGCCGCGCCGTTGTCGTCCGAGACGAGCGACATGAGCCAGCCCGCGTCCTCGTCGGTGCCGTCGGACGCCGGTACGAAGACGGCCTCGCCGGAGTAGCGGCTGCCGGGCGTCTTGTGGACGTCACCGGTCTGGCGTTCCAGGTCGTGCTTGGCGATGCCGTCGCCGTTGACCGTGTAGAGGTAGCGGTTCCGGCGCCCGGTGAGGGTCTCGTTGTGGGTGGGGAACTCGGCCTCGCGGTCGTCCAGTTGGGTCTCGGTGACCCGGCCGGCCACCGGGTCCAGGGTCCACCGGTACAGGACGGAGGGGGCCTGGCTGTGCCCCGGCTCCCGCACCCCGACCTGACCGTTCGCCGCGCCGGGGACGCTCGGCGTGCCCTGACCGGTGGGTCCGCCGATGTCGCCCCAGACCTTCCGGAACCCGGCGTCGTCGTAGCGCACCGCGTCCAGCACCACACGGCCCTGCGCGTCCTCGTAGGCGTTGCCCACATGGAAGACGTAGCAGGGGTCGACGTCGAACCACCGCACGTCGGTGGACCCGTGCTCCCGGGACATGAGCCCGATCCGCGCGCCGTACGCCTCGGCCCACCGGTAGGGCATGCCGCCGCGCCCTGCCAGGGTGTGGTCGAAGACGACGGGCAGGTCCATCCACACGATGTGGTTCTCGGTGATGGCGAAGTCGTGCATCATCGTCGGCCCCGGCACGTCGATCGGCCGGCTGTCGAGCAGCTCGCCCTCCGGGGTGACCCGGTGGTAGGTGAGATAGGGCGGCGCGAACCCGGTCCCGAACAGGTGCAGTTCACCGGTGACCGGGTCCTCCTTGGGATGCGCGGTCATCGCGGTGGTCAGCTTCCCGCCGAAGTCGTACGGCCCGACGGTCTCCAGCTCCGGGGTGACCCAGTAGGGCAGGCCGACCTCGCACAGGGCGAGGACGGTGTCGGCGTGCCGGATGACGTGGGTGTTGGCGGGCACCGCGGCGAGGTCGACGCTGAAGTCCTCGCGGACGAAGGGGTGTCCCTCCAACTCCCGTGTCTTGACCCACCTGTTGCGGTACCACTCGGCCCGCCCGCCCCGCAGCCGGATGCCGTGCAGCATGCCGGGTCCGGTGAACCAGTGCCCTCGGTCCTCGCCGGGCAGCGGGTTCGGTCCGTTACGCAGATAGCGGCCGTCCAGGTCGGGCGGAAGGGCGCCGCGCACGGTGAGTTCGGCGGCGGTGTGCTCCTCGGGGACCGGGGCGAAGCGGCCCTGGAGGTAGAGGGGGGCGGGTGTCTCGTCGGTCATGCTGCGTTCCTCCAAGAGGTCATGGGGGCCGGGTGAGTTGGACGGCACGGGGAGGGCGGGCAGGTGGGACGCGGCGGACGGACCACGGGGGTCGCCGGGCCGCCGTACACCTGAACTGCCTTGGTGCGGGCCGGAGTCAGCCGCGGCGGCGGACGCGGATGGCGCGGGGCCGCCGCCGCGGTGGTGGCGGCCGTGCTGAGCGCCGCGGCCGCCACGACTGTCAGCGGAGCGGGCTCCCCGGCGAAGGGCGCGGCGACGAGGGTGTTCGTCGCCGCGCCCGTTGCGGTGTGGGGCTCACGGTGCGCCAACTCCCTTGTGGGGTAGGTGTTTTGGTACCGAGAGGTCAGGTCAGGTGGGCGGACGGGAACGGCCGTTACGGAACGGCCCGCACGGACGGCTGGGTCTGCGCCGCCGGTCCCTGGGCCAGTGCCATGAGGCGGGCCTGGGCGCGGGCGGGGTAGACCTTGGTGAAGACGGCGGGGGCGACCAGTCCGACGACGTGTGCGGTGATGCCGACCCAGGCCGGGGCGTCCACCGCGCCCGCGATGGCCAGGCTGACGGCGATGAAGGTGAAGCCGGCTCCCCAGGCGCTGGTGATGTAGTTGTTGACCTGGACGAACTCCGGCATGTCCCAGTACTCGCGCGGGGTCTGCCGCTTGGCGATGCCCAGCGTGAAGGGGCTGCGGACCACCAGGCTCCCCCAGGCGGTGCCGCCCAGCCAGACGAAGGAGATGACGTCGGTGTGGCCGGCCAGCGACGAGTCCGGCCTGACGACGGAGACGGCGCCGATCACGACGAAGTACGCGAGGGTGCTGATCTCCAGCACGAGCGCGTCGAAGCCGACCCCGCGGCGACGGTCGTTCAGCATCATCAGCAGCCCCGTGACGAGACCGCCGAGCGCGCCCCAGCGCCAGTCGAAGGACGAGAGGACGCCGGCGACGATCCAGGGGGCGAATCCGGGCAGATAAGCCAACATTGATTGTTTCCTCGGTGGAGGGGAGTGGACGCCGACTAGATGCACGGCGGCCCGCGAAGTTCGAACCTTGCAATGTGATGCCGGTCACACGGTCGGCGAGCTCCCACGACCGCTAACCGGATAGACCTATCCACTTAATGTAGGGTGGCGAGCCTGACCTGTCGAGAGTCGAGAGTCGAGAGGAGTCGTGATGGGAGTTCCGATGTCACGCAAGATCTGGCTTCCGCTGGGAGCCGCCGTCCTGGTGCTGAACGCGGTGCAGTGGGTGGTGTCCGAGGCGGTCGCCGCGACCGCCTGGACCACCCCGGCCTACAGCTACGCCACGAACTACATCAGCGACCTGGGCGTCACGGACTGCGGCACGAAGTTCCAGGACCGCACCATCTGTTCGCCGGACCACACGCTGATGAACACGTCGTTCATCGCCCAGGGGATCCTGTTCGCGGCGGGGGTGATCCTGCTGGCCGTGCCCCTGCTCACGGGCCGCGTACGCCGTGTCGTGATCGCCCTCGCGGGCGCGCACGCGGTGGGCTTCCTGCTGGTCGGCCTGTTCCACGGCTCAGCGAACGGCGCGAGCTACAGTCTGGGGCTGCACGTCGGGGGCGCGTCGGTCGCCATCCTGTGCGCGAACACGATCGTGATCATGGCGGGCTCGCTGAAGAGCCTCCAACTGCCGCGCGCGTACCGCGTGTTCAGCATCGCGGTCGGCGTCCTGGGCCTGCTGAGCGAGGCGGGCGTGGGCGTCTCGACGAGCACGGCCGGCATCTTCGAGCGGGGCGGTGTCTACTCATGGCTGCTGTGGAGCGTCGTGACCGGCGTATCGCTCCTGGTCGGGCGGGCACGCCGAGCCACCGACGCGACGATGCCGGAGAATGTCCCGGCGTGAGCCCGGATACCCCACAGCAACGCCCGCTGCGAGCGGACGCGGAACGCAACCGCCGCCTGATCATGACGACGGCCGACCGCCTGTTCGCCCAGCGGGGGGCGACGGTCCCCCTCAACGAGATCGCCCGTGAGGCCGGCATCGGCGTAGGCACGGTCTACCGCCGCTTCCCGGACCTCCAGTCCCTGGTGGACGCCCTGTTCACGGAACGCTTCACGATGTTCCTGGACCTGGCGACCAAGGCCGCGCGACTCCCGGACCCGGCCCAGGCCCTACGCCATTACCTGCTGGCGGCGGCGCAGTGGCGTGCCGAGGACCGCGCCCTGGAGGTCGTCCTGGCCAACGCGAGCGTCGACACGGGCCCGGTCGCCCGAACCCGCGACGCCCTCGGCCGCCTCGTCGACGGCCTGACGGAACGAGCGGTGACCGCGGGCGCCGTCCGCGAGGACTTCGCCAGCGCCGACGTGTACGCCTTCCTCTACATGATCGGCGCGGTCGCCGACCGCACGAACGACGTCGCGCCGGATGCGTGGCGGCGGTATGCGGAGGTGTTGATGGTGGGGTTCGGCCTGGAGGGAGCGGCTACGGCTCACACGTCGGCGCTGACGGACGAGCAGCTGCTGGACAGCTGGCCGAAGCCGGTGGGCGAGCAGGGCCGGCAGAGGTAGCGCGGGCTGGGGCAACCGCGGGTCAGTTGCCCTTTTCCACGGGTTCGAGGATGGCGACACACTCGACGTGGTGCGTCATCGGAAACAGATCGAACGCCCGCAACGTCCGCA